>JADJJE010000004.1:0-300000 GCA_016706685.1 Sandaracinaceae bacterium
GTCGACTTGGACTGCTGGCGTCCTCTGCGAGCAACTGGGTGGGTGGCAGGACGGCACGGGCCAGGCGTTCTACAACACAGGGACTTCATCGAGTGAGCGCTACAACCACTGGAGAAACGGCGAGCCCAGCGGCGGGGATTGCGCCCAGATTACGCCCAGCGGTGAGTTCCGTTGGGATGCTGAACCATGCACGGCAACCCGTGCGTTCATCTGTGAGCGTGCCCTGAGCACCGCCACGTGTGGCGACGGCATCGTGTCTGACGACGAGGACTGCGACGAAGGCTCTGCTGGTCCAACAGGCGGCTGCGTTGGCTGCGAGATTACTCCGGGGTGGTACTGTTCGCGGTCTGGTGGCGCCTGCTCGCCGGCGTGCACGGCGGCTGGGAATTCCTTTAGTCTTTTCCCCATGGATCTTGGCGAACTCGGAGCGTTGGAAGCGGGGGCTGAGAGTCGGGAGTATGTTCAGTGCCCGACCGCGCTGTCGGCCTACCAGGCAGACCAAACCTGTCAGTACATCGCTCCGGGGTGGAGATTGTCCAGCATCACCACGGCCTTCGAGAACGGGAGAGTGGCAGATCGCCTGACCAGCAACGCGTGGATTGGTGCGCTCGACGAAGAGGACGGCGTTGCAGGGAATGAGGAGAACACATTCCGCTGGTTCGACAACGCTGTCTCGTGGGGTGGATTCAACGCGTGGGACACCGGTCCCAATCCCGATGAGCCGAACGATTTTGGAAACGGTGAAGACTGCGCCGAGTCGTACACCAATGGTCTCTGGAATGATTTGCCCTGCTCGTCGCCCCGCCAATTCGTTTGCGAAGGGCCAGCCTTCTGCGGCAACGGCGCAGTGGCGGGAACGGAGACCTGTGACACTGGGACCGCCAACGGCACCGGTGGCTGCACCAGCACTTGCCGGATTGCGGGGGGCTGGGGATGCGCGCTTCCCGGTGGTCAAGACGATGGGGATCCGGACTTCCTGATGGACGACACGATTTGTCCCTGGGGAGCGAGCTGCTGCTTCCAGGCGGCTCAGGCGCTCATCGGCGATGTCCGCATCGTTGGCGGTGAGCTCGAGTGGAGCACTGTCGCGGAGGCTGGTACCACCGGGTTCCAGGTCTCGGCGCTGCGCCGGGGCCAGTGGGTGGACCTCCACGAGGGCGTGCTGCCGGCGCTGCCGAACGCGGCGCAGGGGGCAGTCTACCGCTTGCAGGCCACCGGCCTCCGCACCGCGACCATTCGCATTGTGGAGCACGAAGCCGGCGCGCCGGGCTTGACGGTCTACGAGGGCACGCCGCGCACCACGAGTGGGGCGGCCACGCTCACGGGCAGCGACTTCAGCGTGACGGCCAACGCCCTCACCGGGCCGGCGGACATGGCTTCGGACGCGGCGCCTTCTCCGGCTGCGCGCCGCAAGGCGGCGGGCGACGAGCCGACCGGCGTGTTTGCGCTGGCGGCGGAAGAGGGGTTGATGCGGGTGACGTTCGCGGAGATCGCGGATGCGCTGGCGGTACCGGTGGAGACGGTGGCCACGAGCGTGGCGGCGGGCTCGCTGAGCATCACCACGTACGGGAACCCCGTGGCGTGGACGCAGGTGGACGGCACGGAGGACGCCATTGCGTTCACCGCGCGGCGGCGTACCAGCGTCTATGGCGGCACGCGGCCCTATGAGCTGCGGCTGAACGCGGGCGTGGAGCTGGCGGCGGTGGACCGCGCGTTGGCGGACACGGCGACGGGCACGGGCACGCAGCGCATCGTGCACGAGGTAGACACGTTTGCGGCAACGGCCGTGAGCCCGGACCCGACGGAGGAGTTCTGGTTCCAGGCGGCGATCGGGAACCACAGCTCGTTCCAGGACTACAACGCGACGGTGGTGCTCAACGACGTGGACGGCGAGGCCGGCGCGTTCGAGTTCGCCTACTACGCAGCGCCGGGCCTGAGCAGCGAGAGCCCGCTGACGCTCAGCATGACCCTGAACGGGCAGCCAGCCGAAGCGCACCAGGTGACCACGACTGGGCTGGGCGTGGTGACCTTCGGGCTTCCGGCAGGCTCGCTGCTGCCAGGCCCCAACACCATCCGCATCCGCGCCACGTCAGCGGCGCCGGCGGGCACGGCGTTCGCGTACGTGGACCGCTACACACTCACGTTCGGTGCGCCGCTGGAGTTCGCGGACGCCGGGCGCTTCCAGGCGCTGAGCAACGGTGCGCTGGCGTTCGAGCTGGACGCGGCCGCGGGCACGCCCACCTTCTTGGTGGACGCCACGCTCGACCGGGTCATCACGGCCACGCGCACGGACATCGACGGCACGCGCGCGCGCTTCACGTTCGACGCTCAGGCGGGGCACGAGTACTTCGTGGCCACCGAGGGCGGCTGCACGCGCCCAGCGCGCTGCGCGCTCGCTCGGAGCAACACTTCGAGGACAGCAGCCGCGCGGCGGACTACGTGGTCATTGCCCCGGCGGCGCTGTTCGACGCGGCGACGGCGCTGGCGACTCGTCGTCAGACGCAGGGCCTGACCACGGCGGTGGTGGATGTTCAGGACATCTACGACGCCTTCGGTCACGGCGACCACAACCCGTATGCCATTCGCGAGTTCTTCCGCGTGGCGCACGAGAACTGGTCCACGGCGCCGCGCTACGCGCTGCTGCTGGGTGACGGCAACATCGACTACCGCGGCGCGGGGGTGCACGGCTCGGGCAGCATCCCGCCCATGCTGGTGCGCACCGACCGCGGCGCCTTTGCGAGCGACATGTTGCTGGGCGACACCAACGGCGATGGCCGCCCCGAGGTGGCGATCGGCCGCGTGCCGGCGCACACCGTGGCCGAGGCCGACGCGTTCGTGCAGCGCGTGGTCACTTACGAGAGTGGCGACCTGGACGCGTTCACGCGCCACGCGCTGCTCGTGTCCGGCACCAACCGTGGCGAGGACTTCACGCGCTATGTGGACACGCTCGCCGGCCAGCTGGACGAGCGCGTGAACGCCGAGCGGCTCGACCGCGCGGCGCTCACGCTGGCGGACGCGCGCGCTCAGCTGCTCGGCGCCATCAACGACGGCAGCTTCTGGTTCCACTACCAGGGCCACGGCGCCAGCAGTCAGCTGGATGACGACGGCCTCTTGACCATGGCCGACGTGGCGGGGCTGACCAACAGCAACGCGCTGACCATCTTCACCGGGATGTCCTGCTCCACGTCGCGCTTCGAGATCCCGGGCATGGACAGCATCTCGGAGCTGATGCTGAGCGGGTCGCCGGGCGGCGCCATCGCGCTGTACGGTCCTTCGGGCCCGGGCTACAGCTACGAATCGGGCAACCTCGCGGAGGCGTTCCAGCGCCACCTGCTCACGGGGGACAACCTGGCTCAGGGCCGCATGGGCGACGTGGTGATGGGCCTGTGGGAGCCGGGGGCCAACGGCGCCCGCGCCTCGCGCGAACAGCTGTCCATCTACCTGTTGTTGGGTGACCCGGCCACGGTGCTGCCGGACCGCACGGAGCTGGCCCCGCCCCCGTGGTGGTGGACCCGCCCGATCAGGATGGCGGCGTGACGGAACCGATGGTGGACGCAGGCGGCGTGGTGCGCGTGGACGCGGGTCGTGACGACGCCGGTCGCCCGATTGTGCCTGGCCCCGGCCCCGTGACCCCGCCCGGTGGCGCGCTCGGCGGTGGCGCTTGCACCGTTAGCGTGACCAGCGGCTCGGACACCACGGGTGGCCTCGTGCTGCTCCTCGGCGTGCTCGCCGGCCTCGGCCGCAGGGCTCGCCGCCGGGCGCGCTGAGCGAGCCCACAAGGGTCGCGGCCTCTCCGGTCGCGACCCACCCCACAACGCGAAAGGGCGGCCCGAGTCACTCGGAGCCGCCCTCTCTGTTTCTGTCCCCTCAGCGCCCGGTGCTCTTGCTCACTCTCTCGCGCGCGGGGGCTGCGAGCTGCGTGTGCAGCAACCGCGCGCGGCGCGCGGGGCGTTCAGTCGAACCCACCCTCGTCGATGAAGTCCTTCAGGTCCTGCAGCAGGGCCGCCGGCACGGGGCCACCCAGCCGCAGCGTCTCGTCGGCGATGGCGTCGGCGTTGCAGTTCGGAAAGCCCGCCACGCTGAAGGTGGCGCGCACGTCCGGGTCCAAGACGGCGACGAGCAGGCTGGTGTCCGAGGTGGCGCCGATGAATGGCACACCATTGCAGCCGGCGAAGTTGCCCTCGAGGCCGCTGGCGGTGCCCCGCAGCGTGCTGAGCGCGGTGATGTCGGTGGACCAGTCCATGGTGGCTTCGGTGCCCTGAACGCGGCCGGGGGCGTCTGGCGTGTGGCAGTCCGCGCACATCTGGAACGTGGCGCTGTCGTAGATGTCGTTGAAGGTGACCGCAGAGCCGCCCATGTCGGGGTTGACGCCGGCGTCGTTGGGGTTGTTGATGGGCTCGTCCTCGCAGGCGCTGGCGGGAGCAAGCAGCGCGGCGAGCACCAGGGCAAAGTAGAAGTTCCCGTTACGGTGGCGCATCTCGTGGTTCCTCAGGGGGCAAGCTACTCCGCGCGCAGGCGGAGCAAGGTCAGGTACAGCTCTAAGCGTAGCCGGTCCCGGCGCCAGCGGGGACTGGGGAAGCGCGTCATGAACTCATACGCGCCGCCCAGCTGGGCCTCGAGGTCCACGCCGAGCGACCCACGCGGGACGCCGCTGAACAGCACCAGCTCGGCCAGCACCACCAGAAGCCCCTGACTCACGTCGGTGACCACGCTGCCGGTGCGCTCGTTGAACTCTGCCACGTGCCCCAGGCCCGCCTCGGCGTGCTCGCGGGCGCGGCGTGGGTCTCCCTCGGCGCGGGCTACCAGCGCGCGGCGCAGCGACACCTGGGCGAGGGGCAGCAGATCGTCGTCGGCGTCCGTCTCACCAAAGAACCCGGCCAGAAGCTCGGCGCGCCGGGCAAGCGCGTGCTCGGCCTCGTTGTTGCGGCCCAGCCCAAGCAGGGCCTCGGCCCGCAGCCCCATCAAGAGCGCCTCGTAGCGCTGCGGCCCGTACACGTAGCGGTCCAGCAGCGAGCCTTCGGGCCGCGACTGCACACTGCCGTGTTGGCGCAGGACCTCCTGGGCCTGCTCCACCGCACCCAGGGCCGCCGCATACTCGCGCAGCGAGAGGCGCGCCGCGCTGAGGCCAATGAGCGCCTTCAACCGGTTCACGGGCGAGTTGTCGTCACCGGCCAGCGCGTCCAGCAGCTCTTCGTAGCGTGTGGCCGCCTCCGCGTGCTCATCCTGACGGGCCAGCTGGAAGGCCAGCTGATCCAGCACCAGCGCGCGGTGGCTGGCGAGCTCCGGGTGCGCCCCCAGGAAGCGCAGCGCCTCGCGCGCGGCGGCCACGGCCTCGGGCTGGCGGCGCGCATGGAAGAGGCTGCGAGCCAGCGCCAGGTGGAAGGCCAGCTGGGCCTCGGGGCGCGGGAAGGGCAGCCGCGCGCGGCGCTCGAAGTGCTGAACAGCCAACCGGTGGTTGCCGAGCGAGGCCTGCAGCGTGCCCAGGGCTTGCAGCAGCGCGGCGCGCGCGCGTGGCCGTGCGTGGGCCAGGTCGAGCGCCAGCAGGTAGTGGTGGTTGGCCTCGGCCGCGGCCACGCGCGAGCGCTCGCGGCGCGCCTGCTCGTGGCGCACGTAGCCCCACAGGTGGTGCACGGTCACGTCGCGGGGGAGGGCGTCGTCCACGCGCATCAGGCGCGCGAGGGTGGCCGCGACACGGCTGGCGAAGCGCTCGTTGCCGGCTTCGGTGCGCGGGATGCCCGGCAGCTCGCGGGCGTCCATGTAGGCCTGCGCAAAGAGGTAGGCCGGGTCGTCGGGGGTGCGCTCAAAGCGCTCGTCGTAGAACTCGCGCAGGTCTTCGCCCTGGGCGGCGCGCGCCTCGATGAAGCCCACGTGCGCGTCCAGCGTGCCGGGGTTGCGGCTGGCCTGGAAGAAGTAGCCCGCGGCCTCGCGCAGGTCTGCTTCGTGCAGTTCGCCGTAGGCGCGCTCCAGCACGATGGCCCGATAGAGTTCTTCAGCGTAACGCCGCTCGGGGGCCTCGGGGCGCACGCCGCTCGCCCACGTGGTGGCGAACTGGTACTGGAGGTACTCGCTGCCGTGGCGCGACGCGAACTGCACGGTGCGCAGCGCGATGGCGCGGCGCCGGTCCACGTTGGTGTCGCCGGTGTAGAGCGCGAAGATGCGCTCGCGCGCCGCCTCTTCCACGGCCCGCGTGGCGTGTGCGCGCGCGGCGTCGTCGGTCAGCTCGGTCTCGGCCAGCCTGACCTCGAGCGGGGTGAGCAGGCTGCGCAGGGCCAGCTCCACGTCCAGCATCAGGCGCAGCTCGCCGCCCTCGGGGCTGCGCGCCCGCGCCGCTTCGAGGGCCATGTCGGCCGCCTGGCGCTCGCGACCGCGGGTGAGCTCGCTCACCACGTCCAGCGCCTGCACGATGCGCTCTTGCACCGACAGCGCGGGGTGCGCGGCCAGCGCGGCCTGCACCGCGACGCGGCCTTCGCGGTCGGCCAGATGGCCGTATATCTTGGCGGCGTGGGCGCCATAGAGGCGCAGCGTGTGGGGGTCACGCACGCGGTCCACGTGCTCGCGGGCCAGTGTCTCGAGGGCCTCGAGCGCGGGGGCCTTGTCGCCCAGGTCATCGAGCAGCTCGCTCGCGACCAGCCAGGACAAGGCGCACACATCCTCGGCGCTGGGCGCGCTGGGGGCGCCCGGGGTGCTCGGCGTGGCGGTCGCTGCGGGCCGAGCGGTGGCAGGCACCCCGCTCCCCGCTGCGGCGCTCCCCGCTGCGGGGCTCCCCGCTGCGGAGGGGGCTCCGCTGGGGCACAGCGCCCGCGCCGCCGTGAGACGCGCCCGCTCGCTGTCCACGTAGGCACGGCTCAGCTGCCCACGCGCCAGGGCCAGGTCTTCACGGCGGTGCCGCGCCAGCGCCTCCATGAGCTGTGCCCAGGCGGCCATGGGCGTGCTCGCGCCCGCCTGTGTGGCCAGGCGGCTCGCGTAGTAGATGGCGGACTCGTGCTCGCGCAGGTCGAGGTGCAGCGCCACCACCTCTTGCTGCGCGCCGTGCCGGCCCGGCCCTTCCGGCAGCAACACCATCAGGCGGCTGGCCACCAGCAGCTGTGCCCAGCGGTCACGCGCCACGTGCAGCTCGGCGCGCAGGCGCTCGATGTCCCACGCGGCCGGCACCACGCCGTCGAGAGGGAGCGCATAGATGTCGAGCGACCCGCCGTGCGAGCAGGTCATCAGCAGCCGGCGCGGCGTGGGCGCGGGGTAGTGGCAGTTCCAGCGTGAGCTCGTGAGCTGCTCCACATCCTGCCCCGCGAAGGGGTCCGCGCGCGACGCGTCGTAGCCCACGCGCGCGATCACGCTGTTGTCCCGCCCGTCGATCACGCCGTCGCGGTTGGTGTCGTTCAGGTACTGCGAGAAGTAGATGAAGCGTCCGTCGTGCGAGAACGCGGGGAAGCCCGACACGCCCGGGAGGTCGGGAACGAAGACCGCCTCGCGCCCCACGGCGCCGTCTCCCGGCATGCGCATCACGTGCAGCCCGCGTCCCACGCGGCTGGCAAAGCTCACACCAATCTCCGGGCGGCGCGCCTCCACCGCCACGTAGGCCAGGTGCGCGCCGTCGCGGGAGCGCGCGAGCCCAATCATGTCGCGCTCCAGCAAGCGCCGCGGTGCCCCGCCCGTGGCGGAGATGGCGTGCAAGATGAACCCGCTGTGCAGGTCGCGGCGCGAGAGCACACCCAGGGTCGCGCCTTCATCCAGCCAGATCACCTCGAGCTCGGCGGTCTCGTCGTCGGTCACGCAGCGCTCGCTGCCGGAGGGAAGGTTGCGCACGCACACGTCGCCCTTCGAGTCGTGCACGAACGACAGATACGCGAGGCGCTGACCGTCGGGGCTCACGCGCGGGAACGCATGGTCGCCCAGCGCGTCGAACACCGGCGTGGGCGCGGCGCTCGGCGGCGACTGCACCAGGATCTCGGTGGTGCCCAGCTCGTCGCCGATGAAATACAGCGAGTCGGTGCCCTCGGCGTAGCTGGCCATCAGGTGGTTGTTGTGCCCCGCGGTGAGCCGCACGGGCATGCGCACCGCCAGCTCGTCTTCGAGGCCGTCCAGCTGCGCCACCGCCCGCGGGGCCGCGCCGAAGAGCAACCCGAGAACCAGAGGCACCAGGAGCCCACGGCTGGCCTTCGTAGTCGTTGTCGTGAGCGTTGACGGCGACGGCGACGGCGACGGCGACGGGCTACGCCAACCGCACCTGCGCGAACGACCCTGATCGGCACCGTGCGTGCCATGAGAGAACGCGTCGCCGTCGCCGTCGCCGTCAACGACAACGTCCACGTCCACGTGAAGAGAGCCCGTGGCCTTCACCGGCGGCACTCCTTCTCGCGCCACTCACCGGCGCGCAGCTCCACCAGCGCCCCGCACGGCACCCGCATCAGGTGCAGCTCGCGCCAGGCCCGGCGCGCGTCGTCCGTGCTGCGGCCCGGCGCGCGCTCGGCCAGGAACTCCCACACCTGGCGGCGGTGCAGGTTCTCGCGCGCGCTCAGGCGGCCCACCTCGTCGGGGTCCACGTCCACGCGGCAGTCGTCGGGGCGCGGCACCAGCAGGCCATCGGCGCCCTCGCCCAGGCAGCGCGCGTCCAGCAGGGCCTCGATGCGCTCGTCGTCGGTCTCGGCGCGCGCCACCAGCTGCGCCACCACGCCCAGCTCGCCGCCCTCGCCGCTGGCCGCCAGGTCTTCGCGCGGAATGGCCTCGGGGCCGGGCTCGATGGCGGCGTCGTCCAGGCGCTGCTCGCGGTCGGGGTATTCGCCGGCGGCCTGCCGCTCGAGAGCGGTGTGCTGGCTGACCACGGCCACCTCGGCGCGCACGCAGCCGGACGCCACGCTGGAGAGACCCACCACGCACGCGGCGGCCAGCAACGCCACGGTGCGTGCCCTGCGGCTGATCCGATCACTCATCTTCCCTCGACTCCTCGCTGGGCTCGGCATTGGCCTCGCCTTCTGCGGCGTCACTCTCTCCGGCATCGGTGCCCTCGCCGCCGCTCTCGTCCTCGTCGCGCGGGTTGCGCGCCGGCACCCGAAACAACGGGTCCACGATGGGCGCCACGTAGTCGTCCAGCAGCGGCGCGATGGGAATGGCGCGGATGTCCTGGATGCTGGCCACGCCCGCGATGCCGCCCAGGCGCAGCTCGAGGTCCATCAGCCCGTCCTCCACGCGCGCGCGCAGGAAGCGCGGATAGCCGAACGGCAGCAGCGCGCGGATGGTGTTCATGTTCGTGTCCTCGCGGTAGGGGTCCAGCACGTCCAGCAGCGCCTCGAGGTGCGACTTGCTCATGCGCACCAGCTGCAGGCTGCCGTCGAGCGCCAGCGTCTCCGGCGCAAAGCGCAGCGCGAAGTTGGCGTCCAGCAGGTCTTCCGGCTCGCGCCCCTGCACGCCGGTCGCGTTGCCGCGCATGGTCACGTACGCCGCCGAGGGGCGCAGGTCGGCCTCCAGCTGCCCCGTCAGCACGCCGCTGCGGAAGCCCACCTGCAGGCGGTCGAGCGCCACGGTGGTGCCCTCCACGCGCAGGTTGCCGGCCAGCGGGCCCAGCACCTGGTCTGCGATCAGGATGCGCGTGGCCGACAAGAACGCGTCGCGCTCGAGGAACGGCTGCACGTCGGGGAAGCGCGCGCGGCCCAGCGGGTTGGCGCTGCCGCTCGCCTGGATGACGTAGCCGTCGTCCGTGAGCGTGAGCACCTCCACGATGGGGATCTCGCCCTCGAGCCCCTCGATGGCGATGCCCGAGGCCATGTCCACGTAGTGCACGTCGTGCGCCTCCACGCGGGCGCTCACGCGAAAGGTGGAGAGGTCGCCCGACTCGATGCGCACGGGCACACGCAGGGTGCCGCGCGCGCGCCGGGCGAAGCTGGTGCCCGAGAAGGCCATCAGGTCTTGCTCGAAGGTGCCGCTCAGGCCCAGCGCCTCGCGCCCGTAGATGGCGGCGGCGGCGTGTACCTCGCGGCCCGCGCGCACCGCGCTGAGCTGCCCCTCGTACGCGCCGCTCAGCTCGAAACGCGTGCGGCCGCGGGGGTTCTCGATGGTGAGCGAGCTGAGCGTGAGGCTGATGGGCGTGGCCTCCAGCGCGGCCGCCACGTGCAGGTTCCCCACGGGGTACCCCCGCAGGAACGTCTGGCCCACGTGACGCGCGCGCACGTCCAGCGTGAACTGCCCGGTGGTGGGCGCGGCGAGGTCCGGCAGCGTGGCCACCACCGTCGCGCTCAGGTCATCGATGTCCGCCGTCTGGCGCCCGTCGATGATGTGCGCCGACGGCGCGCGTGAGGTGAGCGTCACCTGCGTTCCGCCCTCGCGTTGCACGGCGCTCACGTCCAGCTGCGCGGTGGCCGCCGTGGCCTCGAGGCCACCTTCGGTGGCGTAGCGCAGGTTGCGCAAGGTGAGCGCCAGCTGCTGTTCGCTGCTCAGCACGCGGGCCAGGTCGGTGCGCAGGTCCAAGAAGCGGCCCGAGCGCGCCGGGCGGGCCAGCGCGTCCGCCAGCGCGCCGCCGCCCGTGAGCGAGGCATCGTCGAAGGTGAGCTGCGTGCCCTCCGGGAGGTACGGTGCCAGCAAGGGCGCTAGCTGCCGTGCCGAGCCCTCCACGTGGTGGTTCACCGTGCGGCCATCGTCGGCCAGGGCCGCGCGCACGGCGAGGTGCAGCTCGGGTGCCTCGGGGTCGTTGGCTTCTTCGCCAGCCTCGGGCGTGCTCTCACCCGCGGGCGACCCGAGGCGCGCGTCCAGTTCGTAGACATGGGCACGCAGGTCCGCGCTGCCCACCACGCGGAGCGGGTGCGTCCCCGGGTAGCGCTGCCCCTCGGCTTCCAGCTGGGCCACACGGCCGCTTGCTTGCAGCGCGTATGCGCCGCCCTGACCGCGCAGGTCCAGCGTCACGCGCGGCAGCGAGAGCGACGTGCCGCCGCTCGCCACATGGGCCACGCGCCCCTCCACGTGCACCTCACCGCGAGCCTGCGGGGGGGCGAGCGAGAGCAGGTTCTCCGCCCGCACGGTGAGCGCCACGTCACGCACGCTCAGCGCCTCTTCGCCGCGCTCGCGCGTGGTCAGCGAGGCAAGCGCGATGTCGCCGTTCACGCTGCCGGCGTCCAAGTCCACGTGCAGCCGCGGGGCCAGCCCGCGTGCCTGACCGGCCTGCCCACCCGTCACGAAGCTGGCGTCGCCGTCCAGCGTGAGGTCCAGCGCGCCGCCCAAGCCGAACATGCCGTGCCCCGCGAGCAACAGCCCGTGCATGGCCACGCGGGTGTGCAGCGGCGCGGCGTCCAGGCGGTCGCGGCCGTCACGCGCAGACAGCTGCTGCGCCGTGAGCGTCACGTCTCCGTTCAGCGGCTGCCCCAGCAGCACGGCCCGCAAGAGGCCCTGGCCCTCGGCGCGCAGGTCGGGCGCCTGCAGCGTGAGCGTGCTGGCCGGGTCCGCTTGCAGCCCCAGGCGCGCGAGCGTGACGGTCAGCACGTCGGCCGCAGGCCCAGACGCCGTTGTGGCGCCGGGGCTCGCTGTGGTGCCCTCAGCGGCCAGCCAGGCGGCGTCCAGCGTGGGGCCCGTCATCCGCAGCGCCAGCTGTTCGCCGTCCGCGCCCAGCGCTTCGCCCTCGGCGCCGTCGCGGTACGCAAAGCTGCGCGCGCTCACGTCCAGCTCGTAGGCCTCGAATCCCGCCGCGCTGGCGCGCGTGTGGAGCGACACGCGCGCCTCCTCCACGTGCCCCCCGGGCGTCTGCCCCGTCACGTCCGCCCGCGCCAGCGTGGCCTCGAGGTCCACCTGCCCGGCCACGCCCTCGGGCCCCAGCGTGGCGTCGGCCAGCACCAGCGCCGCGCGAAAGCCCGAAGCGCTCACGCCCGGGATGGTGAGCGGCAGCTCGCTGAAGTGCGCGTCCACGCGGCCGCTCGCGGCGCGCAGGGTGCTGGGCGTGTCGTCGCGCAGCTCACCCGTGACCTGGCCCGACAGCAGCCCGCCCAGCGCCGACGGGACGCGCAGATCCACCTCGGTGCGCCCTTCGGCTTCGATGAAGCGCAGCCCCAGGGCCACCTCGCCCCGCAGCGGCGCGCTGGTCAGGCTGGCCCACTCGCCCTCCGGCCGCGCCTCCATGGTCGCCGCCAGCTGCACGTCGTCGGCCACGGCCACGGTTACGTCGAGCGTCAGCTCGCTGCCCAGGTCGAGCGCCGCGCGCAGCGGTTGCCCCTCCGCGTCACGCGCGGCCGACTCGCTCTGCCACAGCGTGAGCTGTGTGTGTCCGCTGGCGGGCGAGCGCAGCGCGGCGCGAACGTCCAGCGCCTCGCCACGCTCGTGCAGGTGTCCCTCCATCACCACGTCCCGGAGCGCGGCCCGCGAGATGACCTCGCTGCCCTCCACCTCGATCACCTCGGCGAGCGCCAGCTCAATGCTGAGCGCGTCCACTTCCACACCGAGGCCGCGCAGCAGTGTGAGGGACGCCGACAGCGGGGTGGCCGGAGCGGTGCTGTCCGGGTCGCTCGGGAACAGCAGGTCAAAGGTGTTCTCCTGCGCGTCGCGCACCACGTGCAGCTGCGCCCCGGTGAGCGTCAGCGCGCGCACGTGCACGGCGCCGTCCAGCAGCGCACGCGCGTCGAGTTCGGCGTCCACGGCCTCCACCGTGAGCCACTCGGGGGCGTGTTGGGCAAAGCGCTCCGGCTGCTCGAACGACAGCCCCTCCGCGTGGATCTCCCCGCTGAACGGAGACACCCGCAGCACCGCGAAGTCCAGCTGCAGCCCGCCGTAGTCGAGCGCCGCCTGCACCACGTGCGGCTTGATGCGCGGGTGGTGCAGCTGCCCCAGCGCCCACACCCCGAGGCCGGCCAGAAGCGCCGTGGCCAGCAAGACGCCGCCCACCAGCCACGCCAGAACGCGCAACCAACGGCGGCGCCGGGCCGGCGTGGCGGAGGCCTCCGTGTCCGCCGAGGCAGGCGGCTCCGCAGGGGGCGCGTCAGGGGTTTCGGGTGTGACGGTCACGGGCGTCTCAGCGTAGCGCGTTCACCGCACATCGCCTGCCACTCCCAGCGCGGCCAGCACCTCGCCGGGCGTCGCGTCCAGCCGCCATGGGCCCATGCGGGTAGGGTGCGCCACCACCTCGCGCAGCACATTCAGGAAGCGCGAGCGCGGCCAGTCCACCGCCCCGAAGCTGGCCAGGTGCGCGGTGTGCACCTGGCAGTCCACGAGCGTGATGCCCCAGCGGATGAAGTGGCCCAGCGCCGTGGCGAAGGCCACCTTGGACGCGTCCGGCCGCAGCGCGAACATGGACTCCCCGAAGAAGGCCCTTCCCAGGCTCACGCCATAGAGCCCACCCACCAGCTCTCCGTCCTCGAACGCCTCGATGCTGTGCGCAAAGCCCAGCTCGTGGAGGCGGGTGTAGCCCTCCAGCAGCTCGCTCGTGATCCACGTGCCCGCTTGGCCCGGGCGCGGCACTGTGGCGCACGCTCGCATCACGTCGCGGAAGCGCGTGTCGGCGCGCAGCTCGAACCGCCCGCGCGCGATCTGCTTGCGCAGCGTGCGGCCGATGATGGCGTCCTCGGGCCGCAGCACGAAGCGCGGGTCCGGGCTGAACCACAACAGCGGCGCGCCCTGGGCGGGCCACGGAAAGATCCCTTGGCTGTAGGCCAACAGCATGCGCTGCGGCGCCACGTCGCCGCCCACGGCCACCAGGCCCTCGGCCGAGGCGCGCTCGGGCGGTGGGAACGCCAGCGCGTCGCTCAGGAGGAAGACCATCGCTCGAGGTCCCCCCACAGCGTCTCGAAGTCGCGCCCGAACGCCGCCACCAACCGGGCCTCGCGCGTCACCACCAGGTTCTCGCGGTTGTAGAGCGCCGCGCTGCGCGTCCAGTTGTAGCTGCCGGTCAGCAGCACCTCTTCGTCGAAGATGGCGTACTTGTGGTGCATGTGGGCCTCCGAGCGGTCCACGCGCACCGCCACGCCCACGCGCTCGAGCCCGCGCGCGTCCGAGCCCTCGTCCAGCGACTTCTCGTTGTCGGTGATGACCCGCACGCTCACGCCGCGTCGGTGCGCCGCCACGATGCGCTCCGAGATGCTGTCGTCGGTGATGGTGAACACGCAGATGTCGGCGCTGGTGCGAGCCCCGTCCAGCAGCCCCATGATGCGCGCGCGGCACGCCTCGCCGGGGCTGAAGTGGGCCTCGCCCGCGCTGCCCCCGCTGGCCTTTGCCGCCGGCCCCGGCAGCAGCCGCATCACGTCTTCCAGCCAGCGCAGCAGCGTGTGCCCGTCCGCGGCCAGGTCGTGCTCGCGCACCACGTCGAACGCCCGGTTGCGCACGAAGGCGGCGTCGTCGGCGGAGACCACCACACTGGCCAGCAGGCGCCCGAGGGCGTCACGCTCCGCGCGCGCGAGGCGGCAGTCGTCCGCGCTCTCGCGCAGCGCCCGCTCCACCTCCTCCTGCTGAGCCCCGTTCACGCCTCGACGGCTCCGCTGTTGGCTCCCTTGGGCGGGCCAGCCTCGAAGCGCAGCACGATGTCGTCGGCTTCCACCAGCACCTGCACGGTGCCGCCCTCGGGCAGGTCACCGTAGACCAACGCCTTGGCGATGGGCTTCTTGAGCTTGGTCTCCACCAGGCGCGCCATGGGCCGCGCGCCCATCGCCGCGTCGTAGCCGTGCTCGGCCAGCCAGGTGCGCGCGTCGTCGGTGAGCGTGAGCGTGACCTGCTTGTCTTCCAGCATGCCCACCAGCAGCCCGATCTCCTTGTCCACCACGCGGCGGATGATCTCGCGCGAGAGCGCGTGGAAGTACACCACGGCGTCCAGGCGGTTGCGGAACTCGGGCGTGAACGTGCGCTCCATGGCGGCCTTCGCGCGCGACTCGCCCAGGCTCTTCTCGGCGGCTTCACCGCCAAAGCCCACCACCTTGGCGGTGGCCTCGAAGGCGCCCGCGTTGGTGGTCATGATCAGCACGGCGTTGCGGAAGTCGGCCTCGCGCCCGTTGTTGTCGGTGAGCGTGGCGCGGTCCATGACCTGCAGCAGGATGTTGAACAGCTCGGGGTGCGCCTTCTCGATCTCGTCCAGCACCACCACGCAGTGCGGGTGCTTGCGGATGGCGTCGGTGAGCAGGCCGCCCTGGTCGAAGCCCACGTAGCCCGGGGGCGCGCCGATCAGCCGCGACACGGTGTGGCGCTCGCTGTACTCGCTCATGTCGAAGCGAATGAACTCCACGCCCATGGCCTTGGCGAGCTGCTTGGCCAGCTCGGTCTTGCCCACGCCCGTGGGCCCGGCAAACAGGAACGAGCCCACCGGCTTCTCGTCCGCGCGCAGCCCGGCACGCGCCAGCGTGATGGCCGTGGTGATGGTCTCGATGGCGTCGTCCTGCCCGTAGATGACCTTCTGCAGCGCGGGCCCGAGCCCACGCAGCTGCTCGCGCTCCACGGCCGTGACCGACTCGATGGGCACGCGCGCGATCTTGCTGACCACGCGCTCGATCTGCGGCGTGTCGATGCGCTTCAAGCGCGCGTCACCCAGCAGGCGGTCGAAGGCACCGGCCTCGTCGATGAGGTCGATGGCCTTGTCCGGCAGGAAGCGCTCGGCGATGTGCTTGGACGAGAGCCGCGCGGCCGCGTCCAGCGCCTCGTCCGTGTACTTCACGTCGTGGTGCGCTTCGTACGAAGGCCGCAGCCCCTTGAGCACCTGGATGGTGTCCTCCACGGTGGCCTCTGCGACGTCGATCTTCTGGAAGCGCCGCGCCAGCGCCCGGTCGCGCTCGAGGTGCTTGTAGTCCTGGTACGTGGTGGACCCGATGCAGCGCAGCGTGCCGTCGGCCAGCGCCGGCTTGAGGATGTTGCCGGCGTCCATGCTGGACCCGGTGGTGGCCCCCGCGCCCACGATCATGTGCAGCTCGTCGATGTACAGGATGGCGCCCGGGATCTCTTTGAGGCGCTTGAGCACGCCCTTGAGGCGCTCCTCGAACTGCCCGCGGAACTTGGTGCCGGCCACCAGCGCGCCCATGTCCAGGCTGAAGACGCGCGCCTTCGCGAGCACGTCGGGCACCTGCCCCGCGTGGATGCGCAGCGCCAGGCCCTCGGCGATGGCGGTCTTGCCCACGCCCGGCTCGCCCACCAGCACCGGGTTGTTCTTGCGGCGCCGGCACAGCACCTGCTGCATGCGCTCGAGCTCCACGGCGCGGCCAATCAGCGGGTCGATGCGGCCGGCCTCCGCTTCGGCGTTCAGGTCGGTGGTGTACGCCTCGAGCGGGTCGGTGGCCGCGGCCCCCTCACCTTCTTCTTCCTCTTGGCCGTCGTCATCGAAAGCGCGGTCGCCACGGCGCTTCACGATCTTCCCGCCCGTGTCGCCGCCATGCGAGACGTACTGCTTGAGGGTCAGCGAGGTGAGCCCCTCTTGCTGGAGCACGAAGAGCGCGTGCGAGTCTTCTTCCTTGAAGAACTGAATGAGCACGTGCGCGCCGTCGATGGTGTCCATCTGCGACGACATGGCGTGGATGGCCGCCCGCTGGATGACGCGGTCCAGCGACAGCGTCTGCTGGGCCTCGAAGGTGACGCCCGCCGGCATGGGCGCCTGCGACTCCTCGAGGAACTCGTTCAGGCGGGCGCGCATGCGGGCGCGGTTGCCACCGCAGTCGCTGATGGCCTTCCCGGCAGTGCGGTCGTCCAGCAGCGCCAGCAGCAGGTGCTCGAGCGTCACGTACTCGTGGCGCATGCGCTCTGCCGTGGCGAAGGCCTCGCGCAGCGTGTTCTGAAGGTCTTTCGCGATGCTTGGTCCAGCCATCAGTCGTCCGTTTCCTTGGGCCCGTCTTCGGGCTCCATGCTCAGCCGGAGGGGGAACTCGTGCTCAGCGGCCAGTTTCTCTACCGTGTCGATCTTGGTCTCCGCGACCTCTCGCGTAAAGACCCCCGCCACACCCACGCCGTTGTGGTGCACGTGCAGCATGACGCGCGTGGCGCTCGCTTCGGTGTGGCGAAACACGCTCATAAGCACGTAAACGACGAAGTCACGCGTGGTGAAGTCGTCGTTGTGCATGAGCACCCGGTACATGGGGGGGCGCTTGGTCTTCTCCCTCGTGCGCGTCTCGACAACGACGTCGCCGTCATCTTCGATGGGTTTGGCCATGACGAGAGAGTAGCAGGGAGCGCGCCACGCACATCCCGGAGCGTGCGGAGCCGAGCCCCGCAAGGCGTTCAGGGGCTGACGCGGGCCGATGCCGCTAGCCGCATGAGCGAGTCGCGGTCCATGTCGCCCGTGAAGGCATACGAAAGCCCGTCGTGCTGGCGCACCGGCACGGCATAGCCACGCACGCTGCCGTAGAAGAGGTCGTTGTTGCCCAGCCGCACGGGCGCCCCTGCGGGCACGCCATCCGGCGACGGGAAGACCACCACCGTGACCCGGCGCCCCTGCACCTCGTAGAACAGGGCCGCGGCGCGCTGCTCGCGCACGTGGGAGAGACGCGCGCCCACCAGCCGAGCGTCTTGCCGGTCGAAGCGAGCCGGCCGCACGGGGAAGGCCACGCGGCCCTGGAAGTAGCGCTGCACCTGGGTGGTGTCGGGCTCGGCCACGTCCGACGGAAGCTGGCTCGAGTGCAGCTGCACCACGTCTTCCAGCATGCTGGCGGAGGCCACGTTGGCGTCGTCCGTGACGCCCGCGCTACCCACCACCAGGAAGAGCGCTGCGGCGGCGGCCACCATGGGCACGGCCTGCTTGAGCGGCACCGGCGACACCGTGATGAACGGCGCGCGGCGCTGCTCGGGGGCCTGCTGCAGGGCCAGCCGCACGCGCTCCTCGAGGCTGGTGGGCGTGACCGTGGCCTGCGCCCGCGTCCGCAGCTCGTGCCGGATCAGGCGGTCGAGCTCCAACAGCTCCTGGCAGTCGGCGCACACGTCCACGTGACGCTCGAACTCGATCTGCGTCGCGGGGTCGAGCTCGCCATCGACGAGCGCTCCCATGTTCCGCTGGACCAGCTCGCACTTCATACGTGCCCCACGTCCTTTCCTTGTCCGTGACCCTGAGTGGCCACGTCGCCGAGGGCGCGCTCAGCCTGCCGCTGCCGGAACTCGGCCAGCGAGATGGGTGCGTCGTTCACGTTGGCCACGTCTGCCGCGGCCGCCGGCTGGATGATGCCCATGGCCAGGGCCTGCTCCACCAGCTCGCCCTGCATGGTCTTGCGGGCCCGGTGCAGGCGCGACATCACGGTGCCGATGGGGCAGCCCACGATGTCTGCGATCTCCCGGTACGACAGCTCCTGGATGTCCGCCAGCTCGATCATGACGCGGTGCTCGGCCGGGAGGCGCACCAGCGCCGCCTCGATCTCGTCCGCCAGCATCTTGCGCTCCACGTCGTCCACGGGGTTGCGCAGCCGGCGCATGGTGGCGCGGCTCATGGTGGCCTCCCCCACGGGGCGCGCCATCTCGCCATCGAACACCGCCCGCTCGCGCACCGTGCGGCGGTAGCGGTTGATGAACGTGTTGGTCATGATCTTCAGCAGCCAGGCCTTGAGGTTGGTCCCAGCCTCGAAGCGGTCATAGAAGCGGAAGGCCTTCAACAGCGTGTCCTGCACCAGGTCCTCGGCCTCGGCCGGGGCGCGGGTCAGGCGCAGCGCCGCTCCGTAGAGCGTGTCCAAGTGCGGCAGGGCCTCGCGTTCGAACTCCAAGCGGAGCTTCTCGGCGGCCTTCGTGTTGGATTTCTTGGTGAAAATGCCCATGGCAGAGGGGAAACGCTCTCGGTGGCGTTCTATTCTCCCCAGCATGCCATAGCCCAACGATTCCCGGCCAGTGGGGCCGGCTACTCGTCTTCGGGGGCCTCATCGGCGTGCGGCTCGTCGGGCTCGCGGCCCCGGCGCGTCACGGACACCAGCCGGTCTTCCAGCTCTTCGATGCGGGACTGCAGCCTGCGCACCTCGGTCTGCAGCTGCTGCACGGTGCCCATGGCGCTCTGCACGATGGACTTCACGCGGTCGTCGGCCTTGCGCTGGAACTCGTCCAGCGCCTCCTTGGACCCCGCCATGAGCTTGCGGTCGAAGCGCTCCGCGGGCGGCGGGGGGCTGGTGGCCGGACGGGGCGGCGGCTCGCTGGGCCGGTGAGGCGGGGCCTCGTCGTCGTCACGCCTCACCAGCTTGCCCATGGGGCCGTCCATGAACGTGTTCACGATGCGGTCGCGGCCCTCTTGCACGAAGCTCCGCAGGCTGGTCAGCGTGCGTCGCTCGTCACCGTTGCGCTCCTCCTCGTAGATGATCTGCGCCAGCGTGACCCGCGTGAGGTCTTCCTTCGACTTGTTGTCGATGATCTGGACGTTCTGGCCCACCCGCACGAACTCGGCGATGTCCTGCAGCGTCACGTAGCGGCTCTCGCGCGTGTCGTAGAGCTTGCGATTCGCGTAGCGCTTGATGACGCGCGGGGTGCCGACGGCGATCTCGTTCATACCGGGCATCCTGACTGCACCAAGCTCGTCCTCGACAGGGACGTTCGTTCGAAGGTTCTGAGGGGGGACACGGGGGACCTCGCCTGTGCAAATAGCCCGCAGTGATGCAGTGCGTCAAGCTGGCGCAAAGCGTGGGCGTTCGTCACTCTCTGCATCATGCGCGACTCCGCGGCGCCGGACCAGAGCGACTTCCAGAGCCTCGCGCGTCGCCTGCGCGGTGTAAAGGACGTTGCGTTGCGCGTTGGCGGCCTCCGGGCGGCCCTCATGGAGCTAGATGGCACGGGGCTCCACACGTTCGTAGCGGACGCCTTCTCGGGGGTCGCTCAGGGTGACCCTGCGGCCCATGACGTCCTGGCGGCGCTGGGCCACGCCCTCGAGGCCAGCGAGTGGGACGGGCTGCGGGCCCGGGCGGCGCTCAGCGCACGCCTGCGAGGAGACGGCCTGGTGGCCAGCTACCTCGTGCCTCAGGCCGAGGCCACCCCGGAAGGCGCGCCGCTGAGCGTCCCGGACTTCGGGGCAGGCCGCCCGCTGACGCTGGGCGAGCGCAAGTCGGTGGCGCGGGGGCGCGACCCCAACCTCATCGCGCGCGTGCTGCGGGACCCCGACCCGGCGGTCATCGCCATCTTGCTCGGGAACCCTTCGTTGGTGGAGGCCCACGTGGTGCGGCTGGCGGCACGGCGCCCCGTGAACCCCGCGGTGCTGCGCGAGGTGTTCCGCTCGCTGCGCTGGTCCACCCGGCAGGCCGTGCGCCTGGCCCTGGTTCAGAACCCGTGGTGTCCACTCGAGGTGGGCGTGCGGCTGGTGCCGCTGCTCACGGTGGCAGAGCGGCGCAGCGTGGCCCGCAGCGGCGAGATTCCGGCGCAGGTCCGAAGACTGTGCACCGACCTCTCGCTATCGCTCGCAGGGCCAGCGTGAATCAGGTGCCGCCGGCGCCGCCGCGCTTCAGCTCGCCCAGCACCAGGCGGGCGATGCCCTTCAGTGTGTCGAACACGCCCTCACCGCTGGCCGCACAGGCCTCGTAGTATGGGACGTTGTTGGGGTTGAGCAGCTCTTGCAGCTCTTCCACCGAAGCCACGCTGGGCATGTCGCGCTTGTTGTACTGGATGACGTAGGGCAGCTTGTCCAAGCTGTATCCCTGCTCCGCCAGGTTGGTGCGGAGGTTCTCCATGGACTCGATGTTCGCCTCCATGCGGGCGATCTGCGAGTCCGCCACGAACACGATGCCGTCCACACCCTTGAGGATGAGCTTGCGGCTGGCGTCGTAGAACACCTGTCCGGGGACGGTGTAGAGGTGGAAGCGTGTCTTGAAGCCGCGGATCTCACCCAGACGCGAGCGGGAGGAAGTCGAAGAAGAGCGTGCGTTCCGTCTCGGTGGCGAGGGAGATCATCTTGCCCTTCGCCTCGGGGTTCGTCTTTTGATAGATGTGCTGCAGGTTCGTGGTCTTGCCACAGAGACCCGGCCCGTAGAAGACGATCTTGCAGTTGATCTCGCGGTTGATGTAGTTGATGAACGACACGATCAGCTCCTAATCGTTGAACAGGTTGTCGATGTCGTCATCGGTGATTTCGGCGAAGGGAGTCTCCTGATTGGGGTCCTGCACCTTGTTCAAGAGCGCCTCGAAGATGAGGTTCAGCTGCTCGCTGGCCTTCTTCACGCGCAGCCGCACCAAGCCCAGGCTGGTCTTGTTGTCGAAGATGACCACCAGGATGACCCGGTTCCCGACCAGCTGAATGTGGATGTTGCTCTTCTCGCCCTCGTGGAACTGCGTGCTGAACTCGTTCTCGCGCAGCAGCTTTGCGATGCCACCCGTCGCGGCGATGTTGCCAGCCGTGAGGGACGCGAGGGACGTGGTGTCCAGTTGTTCGGTCTCGCCGGCGTTGGCGATGAGTTGGCCGTTCTTGTCGATGATGAATACGACCTGGGCGTTCGCCTCACGAACCAGACGATCGACGATCGTCTGGATCTGGTTGAACTCCTCCTCGTACATCACCATCTGCGGGTTCGTCATGAACTCCTCCTGGCGATCCGTAGCTCGATATGTGTGCGCTGCATCGGTACTTGCTCCGCCTTCCCGGTTGGACCCCAATGGGGGTGGCTCGCGGGCAGCGCGGAAGCCCAGGTACTACCAGATGCATGCCCAGTCGGTAAAGCCCCAAGCATGCGGAAGGCAAAACGCCCGGCGCCGCGAGCGGGCTGCCCTTGTCACGCGGGAACGGGGTGCGCATGGTGCGCCCTCACCGCGCGAGGAAGCCCCGCTTGCTGTCCACACCTCTCCGAGCTGCCGCCAACGTCCTGAAGGCGCCATTTTACCCTGTCTACGCACTCGCACGTCGCCGCGCCTCCACCGACGGGTGGCTGCATCTCGAGCTGAGGCCGCGACTGACCGAGTTCTCGAGCGCCCTGCCGAGCCTCGCGCGGTTCGTGCCCGAGCTGGCGCAGCGCCAGCCCACCCCCTTGGCTGCGCTCCGACGGCTGGCGATCGCCGCGGCCAAGGACCCGCACGTGCGCGGCGTGCTGGTGGAGCTGCCGCCTCTGCAGGCAGGCTGGTCCCGCGCACGTGGGCTGCGCGACGTCTTCCGCACGCTGCGCGACGGGGGCAAGCAGGTGGTGGTCTACCTCCCACGCGGCGGTGGCAACCTGGAGCTGTACGTCGCGGCCGGGGCGTCCAAGATCCTGCTGGGACCCGAGGCCACCTTCATGGCGCTGGGGCTCTCCATGGAGAGCCGCTACATCAAGTCCATGCTGGGGAAGCTGGGCGTCAGCGTGGAGTCCTTTGCCCGCAA
This sequence comes from Sandaracinaceae bacterium, assembly GCA_016706685.1. Lineage (NCBI taxonomy): Bacteria > Pseudomonadati > Myxococcota > Polyangiales > Sandaracinaceae > Sandaracinaceae bacterium. Next base: position 22,165 of record JADJJE010000004.1, read on the forward strand.
GGAGTTCAAGACCGCCGCCGAGACGGCCACGCGCGACAGCATGAGCGACCCGCAGCGGGAGCAGCTGGGGGCCCTGCTGACGGGGCTGCACGGCGACCTGGTGGATGCCCTTCTGGGGCGCCCGGGGATGACCCCGGAGCGCGTGGCCGCGGTTTTCGAGGCCGGCTTCCTGCGGGGGGAGCGGGCCATCGAGGCGGGCGTCTGCGACGGCGTGGCCTACGAGGACCAGCTCGGTGAGGTGCTGGCCGGGCTCTACCCCGACCACCCTCGTGCACCAGCGCCGAAGACCAAGGGCAAGAAGAAGCGCACGCCCAGCGGACCCAGCGTGGTGCTGCGCGGAGCGGGCGACTTCCTCGACCACGCCGACGCCGAGTTCTTCCTGCCGCTGCGGTCGCGCCCCTACGTGGGCGTGGTGCGCGTGCAGGGCGCCATCCGAGACAACGACGAGGAGCCACGCGGCATCCGGCAGACCTTCTGGGCGCTGCGGGCGGCGCGCGAAGACGACCTCTGCGCGGGCGTCGTGCTCTTGATCAACTCGCCCGGTGGCTCGGCGCTGGCCTCGGATCGCATCCACCGTGAGGTGGTCCGCCTGAAGCAGGAGAAGCCGGTCGTCGCCTACTTCGAAGACGTCGCGGCCAGCGGGGGCTACTACATCGCGGCGCCGGCCGACGCCATCGTGGCACAGCCCGTCACCATCACCGGCAGCATCGGGGTGGTCTCGGCGCGCTTGCTGGCGCGCGACCTGCTGGACAAGGTGGGCGTGCACACCGAGGTGCTGCGCTCGGCGCCCCACGCCGACATGTTCAGCCCCGCGCGCGAGCTGGACGCGCGCGAGCGCGAGATCCTGGACACCGAGCTGGACGCCTTCTACGAGAACTTCGTGCGGCTGGTCGCCGAAGGGCGTCACCAGTCGGTGGACGTCATCGAGCCACTGGCACGCGGACGCGTCTGGTCCGGGCGGCAGGCCGCCGAGCGCGGCTTGGTGGACCGTCTGGGAGGGTTCGAGGTGGCGCTCGAGGAGGTGCGCTCCCGCGCACAGGTGTCGGAGTCCGACCGCGCGCGCCTCGAGCCCGTGGTCCTGCAGATGCGCCCCCTGCTGGTCAATGGCGCCATCCGCCGGCTGATGGTGGATGGCGATGCCACGGCCCAGCTGGGCGCCGATGCCACGCCCGAAGCGATCGACCGGCTGGCGCCCATGCTGCGCGCGCTGCTGGGGCCCCTGGCGCCGGAGCTCGCCGAGCTGTTCGGCTTGGTGGGCGCCAACGAGCGGGTCCTGTACTACGCGTTGGGGCTCCCCGAGATCCGCTGAGCCCCATCACACCAGGTTTCCATTTCGTGCGCGCTCGTCTATCCTCGCGCCTCCGGAGGTCCCTGTCTTCATGCACTCTGCGCCGCGCCTTTCCCAACCCGTCTCGTCCCACAGCACCCTCCCGCGCCTGCGTGGGCTCGCCCTGCTGGTTCCTGCCCTCGCGTTGCTCGCGTGCGGTGGCAACGGCGCCCGCGGCGTCCACCCCGGCACCATGCCCACCGGTGGCTCGTTCCACGGCGCGTGGGTCTCGCCCCAATACGGTGACATGCACCTCTGCGTCACGGGCGAGCACGTCATCGGCACCTACGAAAAGAACGAGCGCTCCGGGCGCATCACGGGCGAGGTGGATGGCGACATCCTGTGGTTCGACTGGGAAGAGTCCCGCACCTACGTGCCCGGCAACCCGGTCAACGTGAGCGGCCGAGGCTACTTCCGCCTCAGCTTGAACGAGGACAACGACAACGTCATCGCCGGTGAGTGGGGCATGGAGGACGACCGCACGGGCGGCGGGCCCTGGACCGCCACCAAGCGCCGCCGTCAGGGGCCCGACACGTGTGATGGCTCCAGCACCGCGGTCACCGGCCGCGAGGTCAGCTGGGACGAAGAGGATGCGGAAGGGGACGCTCCGTCCGAAGAAGACGAAGAGCTCTGAACCTTGGCGCAGGTCAACCCGCTCACCCGAGAGCTGCTCGTCAAGCTGGTCTACTACGGGCCCGGGCTAGGCGGGAAGACCACGTCGCTCCAGCGCATCCACCAGGCCTCGCCGCCTGAGACGCGCGGCCAGATCGTGTCGCTGGCCACGCCCGTGGACCGCACGCTCTACTTCGACTTCCTGCCGCTCCGGGCCGCGAGTGTGCGCGGGCACCACGTGCGCCTGCAGCTCTTCACCGTGCCTGGGCAGGTGTACTTCAACGCCACCCGCAAGCTGGTGCTCACCGGTGCTGATGGCGTGGTGTTCGTGGCGGACTCCCAGCGTGAGCGGCACGACGCCAACCTCGAGAGCCTCGAGAACCTGGCCGCCAACCTCGAGACGCACGGGCGCTCGCTGGGCGAAATCCCGCTGGTGCTCCAGTACAACAAGCGCGACCTCCCCAACATCATGGACATGGAGGAGATGGACGCCTCCCTGAACGAGTTCGGGGCGCCCGCGTTCCCCACCTGTGCTGCCGGCGGGGAGGGCGTGCTCAGCGCGCTGGACGCGTTGGTCCAGGCGGTCATGGACGACCTCGAAGGACGCCAGCTGCTGGGCGCCGAGCCCAAGCCGCGCTCCGACCCGAAGTTCTACCAGGCAGAGGAGATGCTGGAGGACCAGATCGGCCGCGCCAGCGCCGAGGTGTGGCGTGTGGACGACGCGCGCGGCGTGCCCACCGACCTGCCGCCGCGCCCTTCGTTCTCCACGGAGGACGAGCAGCTCGACCACGACGACCTGGTGGACGAAGAGCGGTTCAGCCGGGTGACGTACACACGAGACGCCAAGACCGAGTTTCCGCCGGCGCGCCGGCCGTCGGAGGCGCCGGTGTTGCGGGTGGTGCCCCAGACCAACGCGCTCGCGGGCGGTGGCCCCAGCTGGGCGCCGCTGTTCGGAGGGGAAGCCGCGGGGGTCCGCCTGGTGGAATTGGACTTGGCGGAGGGGCGCATCGGCGAGGCGGTCGCCCGGCTGGACGGGCTGGTGCAGCGCGCGCTGCGTGACGTGGCCGACGCCCTCGAGCTGCCCGAGACCAACCGGCAGGGCGCGCTCGTGGCGTCGTTGATTGGCGTGGACCCGGTGCGCTGGGTCCGCTTCCGCGCGGTCTGTGCCCGGGCCCGAGCCGAAGAGCCCATCCGCAGCAGCGAGGTGCTCTCCGCCCTGGCGCTGCTCATCGAGATCCACGAGCGTCAGACGGCGCTGCGCTCCGAAGCCTGAGCGGCCTCCGCGTCACTGCCCCGGCCAGCTCGCAGCAGGTACGCATAGAGGCCCACGCCCACCACGATGGCCACGGCGAGCTTCACCCAGTAGGGCAACGTGGGCGCGTGGATCTGGCTGATGGTGCCCTCGATGATCCCGGCCAGCACCAGGATGGGCATGCCGCCCACCACCAACAGCACGGCCTTGCGCGCCTCTTGTTGCACGGCACGGCCTCTCCGCCGCCGCCCCGGCAGCAGCATGCCGCGCCCGATCATGAGCCCCGCGCCCCCCGCGATGAAGATCTGCGTCAGCTCCGGGATGCCGTGCGGCAGGATCCACGCCCAGAAGAAGAGGCCCTCGCCCGCCAGGTGGTACTGCATGGCCAGCGCCCCCAGCGGCAGCCCGTTGTAGAACAGCACCAGGGCGGTGCCCACGCCGAAGGTGATGCCCAGCGCGAACACCAGGAAGGTGACCCGGATGTTGTGCGTGAAGAGGAACGCCGAGAACACGGACGCCTCGCCTGCGCTCGCGACCTGGCCCTCGTCGCGCGTGACGCGCTCGTCCGGCGAGAAGGCCTGGTGCTGCTCGGGGATGAGCACGGCGCGCGAGCCGGGGTCTACAGCGATGCCCACGGCGCCCACGCCAGCACCCGCGAAGAGCAGGACCGCCGACAGCGCGATGACCTTCCACTCCGCGCGAAACAGCGCGGGGAACGCGTCCACCAAGAAGCGCCAGATGCGCCGCTGAGCGCGTGGCTGGGTGGCGTAGACGATGGCGTAGGCGCGCGCGACCAGGCCGTTCAGGTAGTCCTCGATGCTGGCGTCCACCCGCTCGGTGCGGGCCAGCAGGAGGTCGCTCGACGCCGCGCGGTAGAGCTTGGCGAAGCGCCGCACGTCGTCGAGGGCCAGGGCGCCGGGGCGTCGCTCCATGTCCAGCACCAGCTGCTCGAGCGCGCGCCAGCTGGGCGTCCGGGTGCTGATGAAGCGGTTGACGTCGAAGCCCTCCATCAGGCTTTCGCTCCGGACAGGACCACCGCCACCAGGTTCAGGACATAGCGCTCGGCCGAGAGCTGGGCGGGGCGCGGCAGCCCCAAGCGGCCTTCGAGGTGGGCTGCCAGCGTCTCGAACAGCTCGTGGCGGACGTGCAGCGGTAGGGCCTCGCGGCGCAGGCTCACGGCGACCATGACATCGCGCTCGGGAGCCGTGACCCGCCGCGCCGCGTGACGGACGTTCGCGTCCGCCAGGAAGGTGTTGTAGCGCAGGGCAGGGGGCACGATGACCGACGGGGCCGGCAGGCTCCGCTCCTGCACCACGATGGTGCCCGCGGCGAGGTCTCCCAGGCGCCGGCTGTGGCGGTCCACCAGGAGGCTCACGCCGCCCACCAAATACGAAAAGGGCAGCAGGTCCACCAGGCGCACCAGGTTGCGGATGACGGCCTGCGGAAAGGTGATGCGCAGCCCGTTCTGCTGCAGCACACGCAGCCCGAGCAGGCGCTTCCCCACGGTCTGGCCGCGCAGGCCCCACTCCAGCAGCGCGCCGTACCACCACAGCACCACGAACGAGGCGACCAGCATGATCACGTTCGCGAGGGCGCTCGAGCCCACCACCGCCGAGCCCAGCGACACCAAGATGGCGCACAAGGTGAGCAGCGTGGCCATGACGACCAGGTCCACCACCCAGGCCGCCGCTCGCGTCGAAGGCCCCGCCAACTCGAAGTGGAAGGTGACGTTCTCGGGCGTGGTGACCGCCAGGGTCTCGTGGATGTCGCGCAGCTCCCGCATCGGCTCGGGCGTCTCCAGGACGCGCCGGCAGCATGCCGTACCTCCCTGGATCAGACAATCGCCGTGTCGAGACCTTTTCCGAACCCAAGGCTCGGAGTATGCTCGTGGTCTACGGATCGGCGTGGGGCCTCTCTGGCCCGCCGCCGTGTCCACACGCGTAGATTGGGAAACTAATGGCGAGCCCTTGTCCGAGGTGCGAATACCAAAACGTCGAAGACGCGAAGTTCTGTCACCAGTGCGGGGCCATGCTGGAGCAGGAGGCCGTCGCCGGGGGCGATCCGCTCATCGGCCGCATCCTGCTGGGGCGGTACCGCGTGACGAAGCTGCTCGGCGAGGGCGGCATGGGCAAGGTCTACCTGGCCGAGCAGAAGATGGGCACCGCCACGCGCAGCGTGGCCATCAAGACGCTGCACACGGAGCTCATCAACGACGCCCAGCTGGTGGCCCGCTTCCACCGTGAGTGCGAGACGGTCATCGACCTGCACCACCCCAACACGGTGCAGTTCTACGACTTCGGCGAGCTCGAGGACAAGACGCTCTTCATCGTCATGGAGTACATCCTCGGCGAAGACCTGGCCCACACGCTGCAGCGTGGCGCCATCGAGGCCGAGCGCGCGGACCGGCTGCTCATCCAGATCTGCGGGTCGCTCTTCGAAGCCCACAACATGGGCATCGTGCACCGTGACCTGAAGCCCGAGAACGTGCTGCTCACGCAGCGCGGTGGCCAGAAGGACTTCGTGAAGGTGCTGGACTTCGGCATCGCCAAGCGCAGCGAAGCCGAGGACGAGTCGCAGGCCAAGCTCACCAAGCAGGGCATGGTGCTGGGCACGCCTCCGTACATGAGCCCCGAGCAGTTCAGCGGGCAGACCCTGGACGCCCGCAGCGACATCTACTCGCTGGGCGTCATGACCTACGAGATGCTCACCGGGCACCTGCCGTTCGAGGCGCGCACCCCGTGGGAGTGGGCCACCAAGCACCTCACGGCGCCGCCCACGCCCCTCGAGACGTACCCGGCCACCGCGCAGCTGCTGCCGCGCAAGAAGCTCGCCATCATGCGCGCGCTCGCCAAAAACCGCGACGATCGCCACGCCACGGTCATGGAGTTCCTGAACGACTTCACGGGCATCCAGGACGCGCAGGCCGCTTGGACCATGGCCACCAACGCGGGCATGGCCTCGGGCAGCAACCCGCCGGCCACCACGCCGCCCATGAACACGGCGCCGCACATGCCGGTGTCGCGCCCGGCCGTGGGCACGCCCCAGCCCATGCACAGCGAGACGGGCGCCCAACCGCAGTACCCCAGCCAGCCCAACAGCATGGGCTACGACGCCACCATGACCGGCGGCATGGGCATGACCAGCGGCGGCTACCAGACCGGCGCCCAGCCTCAGCAGGGCGGGGGCATGGGTAAGTGGCTGGCCATCATCGCGGCGCTCGTCGTCTTCGTGGGTGGCGCCGGCGCGGTGCTGGTGGTGTGGATGCTCTCGCAGTCCACCGACACCACCACCACGGTGGCCACGCCCCAGCCGGTGGCTCCTCCCACCAGCCCGGTGGGCGTGAACCCGGTCCAGCCGCCCGCCCAGCCGTACCAGGTGCCCACGCAGCCCACGCAGGTGCAGCCCACGGTGACCCCGCCGCCGGTCCCCACTCCCACCCCGGAGCTGGCTGCGACGCCCACGCCCACGCCCACGGTGGAGCCCGCGCCCACGCCGGACCCGAACCCCTCGTCCGACATGCGGCCCAACCGCAACGGCAGCGCCAGCGCGGGCACGGGCGATCGTGCCGCAGGCCAGGCCGCCCTCGCGGCGGCCCGCTCGGCGGTCGGCCAGAACGACGTGGAGCGCGCCATCAGCTCGCTTCGCACGGCGCAGCGTGCCTTGGGCAACAGCGACAGCGACGTCGCGTCCGTGCGCGGGCAGCTGGCGCAGCGCGGTGGCACCAAGGTCGGCATCCTCATCCAGATGGGGCGCTGCGACCAAGCCCGCTCGCTCTACCGGTCGCTCAACGGCGTGGGCGCGGGCGGCAGCGCTCGCCAGCACTTCGGTGACTGGTGTCGTCCCTGACACTCCGTTCAGTTGGGGTGTCGAATCGCCTTGCACGCATCGCAGGCGTCTGGGAATACTCGCGCATCGTTTCGATCCAGCACAAGGGATCCAGACCGCTTCATCGGGTGCGCTGCTCAGTTTCTTGACCAGCCACCCCCATCCCCACTACCTGGTGCGAATGGAACCGTGAAGTCTCGTCAGGTCTGACAACCCCGGCCAAGCCCCACGTAGACCACCCCCAGAGGGTCCGCGGGGCCCCACCCGGGGGGAGAGAGTCGTCAATGGCACATCGAATGACGTGGGATGAGATCTGTTCGAACCCCGAGTGTAAAGGGCGCTGGATTGCCCTTCACGGTTGCTCGTACGACGACTCGGGTCGCGCCGCCGAGGGTGACCTCGTGGACATCGACGCCGACCTGGCCGAGCTCTGCAACCGAGTTCGCGACGCCCACCGTAAGAACTGCGCCATTCTCTTCTGCGCGAATTGACGGGCCTTCGGGATGAGCGCCGCTGCGCCGCCCGGGGACCAACCTGACCGAGACCACGCTGTGGTGGTCCCGGCGACAACGCAGCCGGCGGCCGCCTATTCCTCGCCGCCCGAGTCGCCTTCGCCACCGTCGTGGTGGTTGGCAGGGCTGGGGGTGGCGATCGCCCTCTTGCTGCTGCTCGGTGCTTTTCCCACCTGCGTCTTCAAGCTGGCGGTGGGGGCCCCCTGCCCGGGCTGTGGCCTGACCCGCGCCACGCTCGCGCTCCTGCGGCTCGACCTGGCCGAGGTGTGGCGTCTGCACCCGCTGGCTCCCCTGATCAGCCCGCTCTTCGGCTGGCTGCTGCTGCGCCCGTTGGCCGTGCGGATCGGGTGGGTGTCCCCCGAAGCGGGGCTGCTGCGTGGGCGTACGCTCACCATGACCATCGTCGCGGTGGTGCTGGCGATGTGGATTCTGTACGCTGCGCGCCTCGCCGGCGCCCTCGGCGGACACCCCGATCCGGTGTCCTTGGGGGAGGGCTGGCTGACACGCTGGTGGTTCTAGCGTGCACGCTGCGGACAGGCGCGCTATGGACGGCAAAACGTAGAGAGGTCGAACATGTCGGAAAGCTCCGAGTACAGTCCAGGTCTTGCGGGAGTGCCCGCCGCGCGCTCCAAGGTGGGCTACATCGATGGCTCGGTCGGCAAGCTCCAGTACCGGGGCTACCCCATCGAAGTCTTGGCCGAGCGCTGCACCTATGAAGAGGTCGCGTTCCTGCTGGTCAACGGCCACATGCCCACAGTGGCGGAACTGGCCACGTTCTCCGCCGAGCTGGTCGCCGAACGGAGCTTGAAGTTCCGCATCATCGACGTGCTCAAGACGCTGCCGGAGAGCGGGCATCCCATGGACGCGCTCACCGTCGCGGTGGCGATGATGGGCATGTTCTACCCGGGCGACCACGTGGTGGACCTCGAGTTCCGCCGCATCAGCACCATTCGCCTCATCGCCAAGCTGCCCACCGTGGTGGCTGCATGGCACCGCATTCGCCGCGGCGATGACCCCATCAAGCCGCGCCCGGATCTCAGTCACGCCGCGAATTTCCTCTACATGCTCGAGGGCCAGGTGCCCGAAGAGCTGCCGGCCCGCGTCATGGACGTGGCCCTCATCCTGCACGCCGAGCACTCCATGAACGCGTCCACGTTCACGGCGCGCGTGGTGGGCTCCACGCTCACGGATCCATACGCCGTCGTGGCTTCGGCCGTCGGCGCGCTGGCCGGTCGTCTGCACGGCGGGGCCAACGAGCGCGTGCTCGAGGTGCTGCGCACCATCCCGGATCTCACGCCCAACGGCGTGCGCAAGTACGCGGAAGATCGCCTGGCCCGCAAGGACCTGATCATGGGCTTCGGCCACCGCGAGTACAGCGTGAAGGACCCGCGCGCCACCATCCTGCAGGGCCTCGCCACCCGCCTGTTCTCCGAGTACGGCAGCACGCCGATCTACGACGTGGCCGTGGAGCTCGAGAAGCAGATGGCCGACCTGGTGGGCCACAAGGGCGTCTACCCGAACGTCGACTTCTACAGCGGCATCGTCTACGAGAAGCTCGGCATCCCGGTGGACCTCTTCACGCCGGTGTTCGCCATCTCGCGCGTGGCCGGCTGGCTCGCGCACCTGCTCGAGCAGCTCGAGGGCAACCGCATCTACCGCCCTTCGCAGATCTGGGTCGGCGACGTGGACGTGCCCTTCGTCGAGATCGGCAAGCGCTGAGCGCTGCTGAGGCATGACGGCCCCCAGCGCTGCTGCGTCCGCGAGTGCCGCCTTGGCGGCGGCGCTGCTGGCGTGCCCCAGCTGCGGGGGGAAGCTGTCGCCCTTCCTGGGCGAGAGTGAGGCGGCCTGCACGGGCTGCGAGGCCACGTTCCCTGTCTTCGCGGATGTCCCCGTGCTGATGGTGGACCCCGTGGCCTACGTGGCCGAGCACCGCACGGCCATCCTCAGCGCCCTCGCCGAGCTGGCCGAGTGCACGCCCACGGAGCTGGCCACCGTGGAGCGCTGGGCACGTCGGCGTGGGGCCACCACCCAGCGCCTCTTCGACGACGACTTCACACGTCCCGAGGAGCACGGGTCCACGCCGAGCTTGGCCACCACGGACGAGGGCTTCCTCGCGTTCGCGCATGCAGCGGCGCAGAACACCCCGCTGGGTCGGCTGCTGCGTCTGCACGGGCGGCCGCTGGGCCGCACGGTGGAGGTGGGCTGCGGCGCTGGCAGCGAGAGCGCCACGCTCGCGGCGAAGGCCGACGGTCTCCTGCTCACGGACCTCTCGCTCCGCGCCGTGTTGCTGGCTCGTGACCGCGCGTCCGACGTGGGAAAGCCCTTGGTGGGGGCGGTCATGGACGCCGAGAATCTGGCGCTGCGCGAGGCTGCCTGCGAGTCCATCGTGGCGCTCCACGTGGTGGACGTGCTGGCCGACCCGTTCAGCTTCCTCGAGGCGGCCAGCGCGGCGCTCGTTCGCCGTGGGACGCTGCTGCTGAGCACGCCAAACCCGGCCCTCGCGCTGCCGGACGGGCCGGCCGAGCTGCTGGACGAGGTGGCCACGGGGGCGGGCCTCGAGGTGACGGGCCGCGCCGATGGAGTCCCTTGGCTGCGCGTGCACAGTGAGCGCGAGGTGCAGGTCTTCTTCGTGAGGCTGCTCGTCCTCCTGCGCGGCGCGTGAAGCCCGCAGCGCGCAGCTGTCGCCGAATGGTGACTTGGCCGCTATCCTCCGCAGCGTGACCCCTGTGCCATCGTCTTTGGTCGCGGCCGTCCTCGTGAGCGCGGCGGCCGGCAAGAACCCCTGGGTGCCCTTCGGCCTGCTGGCCCTGGTCGCCGCACCCGCCAGCATCCCGGAGTGGCTGCTGGACCCAACCGTCCATGCGCGCCTCCACAGCATCGCGCCCGCGCCAGCCCTCTGGACGTTCGGGGCGGTCATGGTGGTGCTCGCGCTGCTCGAGTCGTTCGGCGACAAGCTGCCCGGTGTGGAGGCGTGGCTCGTGCCGCTGTCGACCGCGTGGAGGCCCTTCGCAGCCATGACCCTCGCCACGTTGGTCGCCTGGGCGGGGCTCGATGTGCCGCAGGCGGCGCTCCCGCAATACACCCAGATCGGCACGGAGCCAGTGGCCAGCGCGCAGGTGCTGGCGCTCGGGCAGCTGGGCTGGGCGGGCCTCACCGTGCTGCTCGGCACGTTCGCGGGATACCTGGCCAGCGTGGGGAAGGTGGGCGGCAGGCTGCTCCTGAGCCTGGTGCCGGTGCCGGGCCTCAAGCTGGCCCACAGCTTCGCCGACGACGCGTTCGCGCTCATCGCCAGCGCGCTCGGGCTCATGCTCGCGGACAGCAAGATCGTGCTGGCGCTGGTGGTCCTGTACCTGGTGGTGGGCCTGTTCACCGGGCCGTGGCTGGCGCGGCTGGCCAGCATCTACGTGCGCGTGCTGCTCAGCTTGCTGCGGCGCGCCAACCCCGAGCGCGCGGCCCTCGTGCTGCCCGCCTGGGCAAGCGCGCAGGCTCGAGAGATCGGCGCCGACCCCGACCGCCACGCGCTGAGGGTCTACACGTTCCTCGCGCGGCACGTGGGCCGAGCACGACACGGCTACCTGCTGTTCGGCGAGAACGAGGTGCGCTTCGTGTCGAAGACGCTCTTCGGCGTCCGGTCCCTGCGTGTCCCCGAGGCCGAGATCGCGCGCATCGGCTTGGCGGAGACGGCAACGGTGCGCGCCGTGACCTTGGTGGGGCGCACGCCGACCGAGCGCTGGGAGAGCCGCTTCTATCTCTTCCCGGCCCACCCGGACGAGGTCGACGCCAGCCTGGTGGCGGGCGCGCGCCATGCCCAGCTGGTGGCGGTCTCGGCCGACTCGGAGTCGGCGCGCACCGCGCTGCCGGGCCACGGGCGCAACGATGACCGCTATCGCCCTGCGGCGGTGGCCGGCGACCTACGCATGCAGGCCCTGACCAGCATCATCTCGGCCAGCGTGGTGGGGGTGCTCACCATGGGCGTCTACATCCCCATCGGTGCGGGCTACGTGTTCTCGCCGTTCCCACGGCGCTTCGTGATCTCCACGCTGCTCTCCATCTACTTGGCGCTCTCCGCGGTGGGCACGGCCTTCACGGCGCTGCCCGTCACCATCGCGTACGGCGTCATCCTCAACATCGTGGCGCTGCGCGACCTCACGCGGCACGCCGTGCAGGCGCGTGTGGATGGCTACGTGGACAAGGCCACGTTCCTGCCGCTGCCCGATCATCGCGTGTGGGTGCCGCGCGACGCCGTCGTCCATGCCGCGGACACCCAGCTCCACGACATGCAGTTGGTGGACGGGCCTTGGCGTCTGGTGGTGGAGGCGCTGGGCGCGAGCGTTGACGCGCCGCGCGCCATCTGACACCACGCGGGCATGAGCCACAAGGTCACCATGCACGGCGCCGCAGGGCGTATGGGCCGCGCCATCATCGGCATCCTCGACCAAGCGTCGGACGCCACGCTCCACGCGGCGGTCGAGCACGCGGGCGCCAGCTGCCTCGGCAGCGACCCGCACGTGCTGGCCGGGAAGGCGCCGCGCGGGCTCGCCATCGGCGCCGATTTGCTGGCCGGGCTCATGGGCGCCGACGTGGTCATCGACTTCAGTCTGCCGGCCGCCACCGAGGCGGTCATCGCCGCGTGTCGCGCGGCCCGCGTGCCGTTGGTCATGGGCACCACCGGGCTGAGTCCCGCGCAGCGGGCTTCGCTCGGGGTGCTCGCGCAGGAGCTGCCCGTGGTCTTTGCGCCCAACTATAGCCAAGGGGTCACGGCGCTCTTCCACCTGGCCAAGCGCGCCACCGAGCTGTTGGGGCCCGACTTCCAGGCGGAGATCACCGAGACCCATCACCGCCACAAGATCGACTCACCGTCGGGCACGGCCATGCGGCTGGCGGAAGTAGTGGCCGAGGCCAAGGGCGTGGCGCTGGGTGAGGCCGGCGTCTACGGGCGCGAGGGGCAGGTGGGCGCGCGCACGCGCGACGAGATCGGCGTGTTGGCGCTGCGCGGCGGCGACGTGGTGGGCGAGCACACGCTGTTCCTCTTCGGCGAGGGCGAGCGCATCGAGATCACCCACCGGGCCACCGACCGCACCATCTTCGCGCGCGGGGCCGTGCGCGCCGCGAACTGGGTGGTCACGCAGCCTCCGGGCCTGTACGACATGTTCGACGTGATGGGCGCCGCGCGCTGACGCGAGGGACTACGCCGTGGTGCGGTGCGGCAGCCCCGGGGCGCCCGCGTGAATCCAGTTGAGAACGGCCGTGGCCGAGGCACGCGACGCGTCGCGCTGGTAGCGCTGCCAGTCGGTCTCCGCGTGCTCGCCCAGCACGTGTGAGATGCCCAGCGCCACGCCGAAGGGTACGTCCATCAGCTGGCACGCCTGCGCCACGGCGAACGCCTCGAGCGACTCTGCCACACAGCCGAGCCGGGCCGGGACGGCGGTGGCGAAGCCCGTGTCGCGCGTGTCGGCCAGCGGCGACGCGATCTTCACGCGGTGAGTGCGCCCGCGCTGGTCCCCCAGCAGCCCGGCGGTCATGGCCGACGGCGCGCTCAGCTGCGTCTGCATCGGGGTGGGATAGGCCGCGTGGCCACCGAGCGCCGCGTGGTCCAGCAGCTTGAGCTCCTCGGCCACCACCACGTCGAGCGGCTGAAAGCCGGGCACGCCGGGGTAGATGCCGGTCGTGCCCACGAGCACCACGGCGCGGGGGGCGAGCTGCACCAGCCGCTTGGCCGTCCAGGCGCCGGCCACCCCCATGCCCACGCCACAGACTTTCGCGCTGACGTTCAGGCCGAACGCGGAACCATGGAGTGCCTGCCCGAGGTGGTCGCGGAGACCGATCAGCGCGGGCGGGTGGGCGCCGATCACCAGGACATCAACCATGCTCATCCGATCCTCCGGTGACCGTGTACGCCGTGCAAACGCGTGGTGTCCACACGAATGGAGAGCAGCAGCGTGAAGAGCCGGCGGGCCGTGTCGTGGTCCACGCCCATGGGCCGCAGCTCGCGCTTGAGCACGCGGGCGAGCTTGTCATGGGTGGCCTTCTTCGCCATGTCCAGGGCTTCGAGGCGCTCGACGCCGCCCCCCTCCTGATCGAGGCCCGCGATCTGACGCACGATGTCCACGTACTCACGGATACCGTCGCGCAGCGCGTGGTGAGCCACCCCGACGCTGGCCAGGGTGTCGCCCTGTGCGTCCTTCAAGGTCAGCTGGAACTCCTGCTCCGTGTGCTGGATGCAGAGCACGTCGGCGCCGGCCGCCAGAACGGCGTGCCCGGGCTCCAGGAGCTCCGCGATGTTGGCTTCCCACTCGATCTGTCGGCCCTCGTCAGCGGACCGGAAGGTGGCGTCGTCGATCTCGATGTCACGCAAGGACATGTTCGGAGGCTAGCAGTCTTCACCGCTTCGCTGTTCGATTACACGTGGGGGTTTTCGCCTATTTGCCTCTGGAAAGAGAAGCCGAAACCGGCGATACTCCCGATGTTCTCCGCACGGTGAACAATCCCCCGTAGCTGGCGTCCGAGCGCCAGCGCCCCGGCCGTCGCCGGGCACACGGAACTTGAGGAGCACGCTGGTATGGCGCGACGCGATGGAACGCGACGACTAAGGGGCATGTGGAGCGCACTGTGTTGCGCGATCGTGCTCGTGACGGCTGTCGCAGGCGCGCAAACCGACCGGACGCAGTACTTCGTCGACCTGCTGTCGTCGTCCACCTCGTTCAGCGTGCGCGCTCAGGCTGCCCTGGCGCTCGGGCGTGTCCCGCAGAGTGCCCAGGTTCGCACCGCGCTCACGGCGGCCCTGCGAGACAACGAGCCCGCCGTGCGCGCCGCCGCGGCCTCTGCGATGGAGCGGCAGGCGGACGCTCAGCTGCTGGCCCCCCTCCGCGCCGCCGTCGCCAGCGAGCGTGACAGCACCGTGCTCGACGCCGAGCGGCGCGCCATCACCGCGCTCGAGGCGGTGGCAACGGCCGGCACCCCGCGCGGCGCCACCCGGGGCACCACCACCACCGCGGCTGCCGCCTCCTCGTCCACCGCGGCCGTCTCGGGCAGCGTTCGACCAGTGCCCACCGGCACACCCCGGTACTACGTGGGTATCGGCACTCCGGGCGACAACTCGTCCTCGCTGAGCGCCACCCAGCTTGCGGAGCTCCAGAGCTTCCTGGCCAGCCAGGTGGGCGGCGTAGAGGGCGTGGTGCTGGCGCCCAACGGCGAGGCCAGCGCGGCTACCACCCGTGCCCTGCGCTCCAATCAGCTCATCGGGTACTTCATCGACGCGTCCGTGGTGAGCGTGGAGCAGACACCCACCGGAACGTCCGCGCGCGTGTCCATCATCCTCGCTACCTATCCGGGGCGTGACATGCGCGCCATGCTCAGCGGCTCGGCTCGGGTGCCCAACTCCACGGGTCCAGATGCCGTGCGCCGGGCGGTGCAGGGGGCGGTGCAGGGGTCTCTCCGGCGGCTCCCGCAGGCCATGGAAGCGAGCGGCGCGCGTGCATCGCGGTGAACAGGCCGAGAAGTTGAGCACCCGCCACGTGCGGCATACGATCCCTGGGCGCCGCCTCGACCCAACGGGTGTGGCTCGATGGATGAACACGATATGACCTCCCCGGCATCAACGGCACCGAGCCCGCCCAGCGGCGGAAAACCCAAGCGGCACCTGCGGAACTACCTGCTCGATCCGCGCTTCCAGCTCAAGTACACGGGCATGGTCGTGCTGGTGACGGTCATCGTGGCGTCCGTGCTGGGGTCGTTCGCGTACCGCTCGTCCAAGGCCCAGACCGAGAGCATGACCATCCAGATGGCCATGATGGACATCGACGGGTCGCTCCAGTCCAACCTCGTCGAGATGGCGGCCGATCGCGACCGCGAGGTCCTGATGAGCATCGTGGGGGGCATCGTGCTCATGGGCCTCGTGCTGGGGCTCACGGGCATCATCGTCACGCACCGCCTGGTCGGGCCGGCCTACAAGTTGCGCAAGCTCATTCACGAGGTAGCCAGCGGCAAGCTCAAGATCATGGGCAAGCTGCGCAAGGGCGACGAACTCCAAGAGGTGTTCGAGGCCTTCGCCGAGATGATCAACGCGCTGCGCTCGGCACAAGCGAAGGAGATCGCGGAGCTGGATGCGGCCATCGCGCACGCACGTGAGGCGGGCGTCGCCCCCGAGCAGCTGGAGGCCATCAAGGGCGTGCGAGATCGCATGCAGTCCGCAATCGAGTGAGCGCGGGGCCGAAGAGGCCCCATGACGATTGCACGACAGGAGATGGCGCGGCGCGCAGAGCAGCACGTCGCACGGCACTTGGAGGGTCAGGGCTTCCGCATCGTGGGGATGAACGTGCGGGCAGGGCGCCTGGAGCTCGATGTGGTGGCGGAGCGAGCTGGCCTGCTGGTGGTCTGCGAGGTGCGCGCCCGCACGAGCGATCGCTTTGGTTCGCCGGGCGAGACGATCTCGCACGTCAAGATCGCCCGCGTGCGCGAGGCGACGCGCGCGTGGATGCGCAAGGAAGGGCGCTCCGGACAGGCGGTGCGGCTCGATGCTGCCGCGCTCACGTTCGACGGCCCAGGCGGCGCGCCGCGCATGGAGTACTACGAGGCCGCGCTCTGACCGGCCGAGGAACCCAAGAAAAAAGGCGCCACCCGTTGGGGTGACGCCGTCTTCGGGGACCGCGCGAGGCGCTCAGGTGGGCGGAACGTCTTCGACGCGGACGCAGTAGCCACCCTGGATGCCCGAGCCGCCCTGCTCGAGGATGGTCTCGCACTCGAAGCCGCTGGGGCAGTTGCAGGTGGGCGTGTTGGAGTCGGCCGGTGCGTCGCAGCGGCAGGTGCAGTACACGTTCTCTTGGTTCTCGATGGAGTCGTCCGGGAGACCGGCGATCTCGTACACCATGCACACGCGCGTGCGGCACTGAACCGAGCTGGTCTCGAGGTAGACCTCCTGCCGGTCGAACCCGCCGCCGGGGACGTTCTCGGGGTCGCACGGGTCACCCACACCGGTGCCGGGCTTGCAGCCCACCGCCGTGAACGCGAGGACGGTCAGCGCGGCTGCCCAGAGAAGCTTGGAGGAACGGGGAAGAAGCTGAGACATCGATGCTCCGGATTGAAAGCAGGTCACCGCGAGACCCAAAGGTCGGCGCGTTTGGGTGTCTGGGTCAGGGATTGCTCTCGCCAAGACGCTGCGACGAACGGGGCGCCTTGCGAGACCGAAGCTACTCAATCCCATGCTCGCGAGTCAAGCTGCACGAACGACAATCGGGGCGAGGGCCGAACGGTGAGGGATCCCTCGAAGGATACGCTTGACATTCGCAGCCAGGTCTTCTTATGATGGTCGCGATTTAGGTCCAACTCGCCGTTTTTGTTGAAGTTTTGGGGAAGCCGCTGCTTCCCCGCGCGCAGGAAAGGTTGGTCCGCCTTGAGGAGCGACACGATGACTCGTTGCAGTCTACTGGGAACCTGGATGTTGATGACCGCGATGCTGACGGCGGGGACATCGTCTTCCGCCTCCGCACAAGACATGGAATTCGGAGAGGAAGAGGTCGCTGTCGTACCGCAGGCTCCCGCCGAGGGGCCTCCCTCGCCCGAGCTCACCGAGGCCCTGCGCCTCTATGCGGCCAACGAGTACGCCCCCGCCGCCATCATCTTCCAGCGCATCATCGATGGTGAGACCACCGACGGCGCCGGCAACGTGCACAAGGCGCAGTTCTTCCTGGGCAAGTGCTTCTACCACCTGCGCTTCTATCAGTCGGCGCTGGTGATCTTCGACGAGATCGGCGCGCTCGGCGAGGGCCACCTGTTCTTCGCGGAGACGCTGCAGTGGCTGGTCCAGCTCGCGTCGCAGCTGCCCGAGCCCGCCGGCATCATCGAGAAGATCGGCCGCTACGGTGTGGCCTCGCTCGAGGCGTTCAACACGCCGGCGTCGGTCGAGCTGTACAACCAGCTCCTCTACCTGATGGGCCGCTACCTCTACCAGGACGGCGACTTCGAGCAGGCCGCCGAGCTCTTCGGGCGCGTGGCGCCCAGCTCCGTGTACTTCGTCGATGCGAAGTTCTTCCAGGGCATCACCAACGTGCGCCTGCGCCGCGCGCGTCCGGCCATTCGCGCCCTGCGCGCCATTCTCGAGGGGCTCGACGCCGGCACCGTCCAGACCGACGACCCCGACCGCGTTCGCAACCTCGCCTGGATCTCGCTGGCCCGCGTCTACTACACCGCCGCCAATCGCGTGGACCAGGCCACGGGCGACCGCGAAGTGGACGGCACGCTGCTCGGTCAGGCCGTCGAGAGCTGGAACCAGGTGGAGGTCTCGAGCGAGTACTGGCTGGACGCCATGTTCGAGTCCAGCTGGGCCTTCTTCCTCGCCGACCAGTTCTCGCGCGCGCTCGGCAACGTGCACAGCCTCGAGTCCCCGTACTTCCCGCAGGCGTACTACCCGGAGGCGCTCGTCATCAAGGCCGTGACCTTCTTCGTCAACTGCCAGGTCGACAACGCCGAGGCCACCATCCGTGAGTTCCACGAGCGTTATGATCCCGTTCGCGACGAGCTCGAGGCCACCCTCCAGAACTTCCAGGACAACACGGCTTTCTTCGAGTTCTTGCAGCGCGTCCGCGCTGGCGAGGCTGACCTTTCGCCGCGCATCCGCGCTCTCGTGTCCTCCGCCATGTCCGACCGCACCCTGCTCCAGAACGTCGAGTACGTGCGCGTGCTGGATGCCGAAGAGGTCCGCCTCGGCGAAATGACCGAGGCCTTCCAGAACTCGGGCGCCGGCAGCCGCGTGCTCCAGGACGTGGCGCTCGCCAAGTCCTTTGCCGTGGACCAGACGGGTGACCTCGCCCGTGGTCGCTACAACCGCCTCATCGACGAGCTGATGGACCTGAGCAACCAGGTCGACACCGTCGAGGTCGAGATCGTGTCCTTCCGGCGCGACGAGCTGGACCAAGAGACCCAGGACCAGTTCACGGCCATCGCCGGCGCTGCGCAGGGTGATGTCGTGGTGGATGAAGAGCACCAAATGTGGCCGTTCGATGGTGAGTACTGGCGCGATGAGCTGGGCTTCTACCGTCAGCAGGTCACCAACCAGTGCGGTAGGTGAGCGATGAAAAAGAACCAACTCTCTCTCATTGGTGTCCTCCTGGCAGTCGCTGCGCCCTTCGGGGTTGCGGCGTTCGCGCCGTTCACAGCCTCCGCCCAGACGGGCGGCGTCTGCATTCCGGCCAACGTCCGCGAAGAGGTCGAAGCCTGTCAGGAAGGTCTCGAGCGTCGTGACGTGCGCGCCGGTACTCGCGCGCCCAGCGGCGTCGGCCCGGACCAACGCACGTCGGAAGCGCAGACCACTGGCGAGTACACCATCGACCGTAGCGCCGAGGCACGTGGCGCGCAGATCCAGGCCCGTCAGCGCGCGCTCGTGGAGCAGGAGGTCACGCTGCTGCGTCGCCTCATCCGCAACACGCGGCAGACCGACCCGCGTCGCCCGGAGATCCTCCTGCGCCTCGCGTCCACGCTCTTCGAGTTCCAGGCCGCGCTCAATGCCGATGTGCAGTCGTTCAACGACCCCATCTATCAGCACTGCACGCAGACCCCGAACCGCCAGCAGTGCACCACGCAGCGCCAGGGTCAGCAGGCCGCACGTGACCGCCTGAGCGAGGCGCAGCGCGACACCATCCGCGCCTACTACCAGCTCATGACCGAGCACGCGGACTACCCGCGCATGGACGAAGTCCTCTTCTCGCTGGCGTTCGGCCTCAGCGAGATCCGCGAGCACGACCAAGCGCGTGAGGTGTACCTGAAGCTCATCCAGGACTACCCCACCAGCCGCTTCGTGCCGCACGCGTACCTCAGCTTCGGCGAGTACTACTTCGACGAGGGCGACATGGAGGCGGCGCTCCGCTTCTACAGCAAGGTCGTGGAGTATCCGCCCGAGAACAACTCGGTCTACGGCTACGCGCTCTACAAGACGGCGTGGGCCCAGTACAACAACGAGAACTTCCAGGGCTCGCTCCGCGCGTTCGTGCAGGTCATCGAGTTCGCCACCCAGAACGAGTCCGCCACCGACGGTGGCAACCTGGCGCGCAAGGCGCGCCTCGAGCTCATCATGCCGTACGCGCGCACCGGGTCGCCCAACGCGGCCCTGCGCTTCTTCCAGCGGTACGCCACCGATGAAGAAGAGGCGTTGCGCATGCTCGAGTCACTGGGCGAGCAGTACTACGACACCGGTCACTGGGACGAGACCATCGCGGTCTACCACCAGCTGATGGCAGAGCGCCCCAACAGCGACCATCTCTGCAAGTGGCAGTCGAAGGTCACGAACGCGACCATCTCCAAGAACTCGGACCGCACGGCGCACGTGCGCGAGCTCAGCCGCTTGCGCGACATCCAGGCGCGCTTCGTGGCGGACACGGCGCACCCCGAGGCGGCTCGAAACGAGTGCAAGGCCGAGACGGCCACCGTGCTCCTCTGGCAGGCCGTGGGTCTGCACCGCGAGGCCGTGGGCGCCGACGACGAGCACCCCGGCACCAACAACGTGGAGACCATGCGTGCCGCCGCTGCGCTGTACCAGCTCATCCTGGACGGCTACCCGGACCTCGACACGCTGCAGTTCGCCGACATCGACGAGCGCGACCGTCCCACGCGCTACCGCATCAGCTACTACGCCGCCGAGCTCCTCTGGAAGATGCAGGACTGGGAGCGCTGTGGCCCGGCCTTCGACCAGGTGGTCACGCTAGACCCGCGTGGTGAGTACACGGCCGACGCCGCGTACGCTGCCGTGCTCTGCTACAACAACTTGTACCAGGCGCAGTACCAGGGCCGCGAGGGCGAGGTCCGCGCGGCCGCTCCCGAGGGCAGCCCCGAGGCCGCCGCTGCCTACGCGCCGCGCGAGCTGACGCAGCTCGAGGCCGGCATGGTCCGCGCGTTCAACCGCTACCTCTGCTTCGTCACCGAGGCGGACGAGGTGGTGATGGTCAAGTACCGTCGCGCCCGCATCTACTACGAGGCCAACCACTACCAAGAGGCCGCCGTCGCGTTCCGCGACATCGCCATGAACCACCCCACGGCGGAGCAGGCCGAGTTCGCGGCCAACCTCTACCTGGACAGCCTCAACGTGCTCGGAACCCAGATTGGCACCGGCAACTCCGCGTGTCTCACCGAGATGGAGGGCGCCATCGACCCGCTGGCGCGCCTCTACTGCGGCACCAACGCGGCCGAGCACGAGGACCTCTGCCCCGTGCTCGAGACCATCCGCTGCCAGCTTCGTCGTAAGCAGGCCGAGCTCTTCGAGCGGAACCACCAGTACCGCGAGGCGGCTGGCATCTACCGCGACATCTACGTGCAGTTCGAGAACTGCGGCGACAAGGACCAGCTCCTCTGGAACGCGGCGCTGAACCTGGAGGCCGCCAACCTGGTCGGTCTCGCCATCCAGGCGCGTCAGAACCTCATTCGCCTCCACCCCGACAGCCCGCTAGCGTCCAAGTCGGTCTACCTGATTGGCGCCAACTACCAGTCGCTGGCGTTCTACGAGCGCGCTGCGGAGTTCTACGAGCGGTTCGCCCGTGAGTACCCGCGCATGGACGGGACCACGTGCACCGACCAGGAGCGCGCGGACAACCTCTGCCCGAGCGCGCCGGACGCACTCCGCAACGCGACCCTCTTCCGCATGGGTCTCGGCGACACGGAGCAGGCGCTGGCCAACGCCGAGCTGTTCTCCACCAACTACGGCCGCACGCGGCCGCGGGAGACGGCCCAGGTGCACTTCTCGATCGGCTCCATCTACGAGCGGACCGAGCAGCGCG
This sequence comes from Sandaracinaceae bacterium, assembly GCA_016706685.1. Taxonomy (NCBI): domain Bacteria; kingdom Pseudomonadati; phylum Myxococcota; order Polyangiales; family Sandaracinaceae; species Sandaracinaceae bacterium. The sequence goes on from JADJJE010000004.1 coordinate 43,450, forward strand.
ACCACACCATCCGCTACTACCGTCACTTCTTGCGCGACTTCGCGCGCACCGCCTCGCCGCATCAAATCATCCAGGCCAACACGGCCATCGGCCGTGCGATGTGGCAGCAAGAGGACCAGGGGGGCGCAGCCTCCAGCTTCCGCGCGGCGGCCCAGGCGTGGCAGCGCGGCGCAGCGCAGCGCATCCTCGCCATCGAGGACGTCTCGCAGGAGGAGCGCGTGCTGTGGGTGCGGCAGGCGGTGGACGCCACGGCCGAGGCCCTGTTCTACCTCGCAGAGTACAAGTTCCAAGAGGCGCAGGCCATCCGCTTCCCCGAGTACCGCGGCGGTCGTAGCCTTGCCCGCGTCACCGCGTGGTCGACGGGCGAGTTCACGCAGTGGTACCAGCGCAAGGCCGCAGCCATCCTGGCGGCCATCACCGAGTACAACAAGATCGCCACCGTCACGGTGACCATCGAAGGGCAGGGCGCCATCGACTCGCCGCCCTGGCAGATCGCTGCGGCGTCGCGCATCGGTGAGATGTTCGACCGCTTCGTGCAGAACTTCCGCGAGGCGCCCATCCCGGCCGAGATCGAGGCCGACGAAGAGCTCTACGGCATCTACACCGAAGCGCTCGACGGGGCGTCCGAGCCCTACCTTCGCGAGGCCATCGACAAGTACCGCTTCTGTCTGACCACGGCCACCAACGTCCGCTGGTTCAATCAGTGGTCGCGTGCTTGCGAGGCCAACCTCAATCGCCTCAACCCGCGTGAGTACCCGATGTCCTCGGAGCTTCGTGGTCCGCCCGACTACATCGTGGAGCCTGCGTCGCGCCCCGGCATGGAAGAGCTGGGCTCGGGTGACGGGGAAGACACGGCCGGCAGCGACGCCGCCACGACCACCACGGCCCCCACGGGAGACCAGTCATGAAGACCCTTCGACACATCAACACGGGCCTGGTGCTCATCGGTCTGGCCGCCGCGGGTTCGGGCTGCGGTGGCGGCGGCAGCGGCGGCGAAGGCACCTCGGGCGGCGAGACCGCTGTCACCGAGACGGGCACCGAGGTCACCAGCGCCTCGGGCGAGGCGGTCTCCGTCGAAGCTCACAACCGGTGGACCGGCGCCAACGAGCTGTTCAATCAGTACGAGACGCAGGGCTGGAACGAGAGCCGCTGCGAGGAGGTCATCGAGGCCTACGAGCGCACCATCAGCGCGCAGCGCTCGCTGGCCGAAGCGCACTACATGGCGGGCCTCACGGCGTCGCGTTGTGGCGACACCTCCGAGGCACGCGAGCACTACGAGCGCGCCCTGTCGGTGACGGCCACCATGTGCAAGCCGCGCGTGGCCCTGGGCCTCATGTCGCTCGAGGCGGGCAACGTGGCCGAGGCGCGCACCGCCTTCGCGCGCGCCATCGAAGAGAACCCGGCTACCTGCTCTTCGGGCTACACCAACCTCGCCATCCTGCAGCGCCGCGAGGCGGCCGGGCAGGCGGGTGAGGCGCGGACGGCCACCGAGACCGAGGCGCTCAACAACCTCCGTCGCGCGCTGGCCATCGACTCCGACGACATGGCCGCCTACAACCAGATGGCGCTGCTGTACTACACGCGCGGACTCCGCAACAACCCCGCGGCTCACGACCTCGCCGAGATCGTCTGCCGTCAGGCCCAGCTGCTGAGCGACACCTACGCGCCCATCTACAACACGTGGGGCCTCATCAAGGTCGCTCGTGGCGACGTCAACGGGGCACTTCGCTTCTTCGCGCGTGCCATCACTCTCGACAGCGCGCTCTACGAGGCGCAGATGAACTTCGGCCAGATCACCTTCTCGTTCCGTGGCTATGCCGACGCGCGGGGGGCCTTCTCCCGCGCCCTCGAGCTGCGGCCCAACAGCTACGACGCCGCGCTCGGCCTCGGCGCCGCGCTCCGTGGTCTGAACGAGGTGGAGCAGTCCGAGGCTCAGTACAACCGGGCCATCCAGCTCGATGGCGATCGCCCGGAGGCCTACTACAACTTGGGCATCCTCTATCACGAGTACCGCGGCGGCACGATCCCCGAGCTGGAGCGCGCCAAGCAGTACTACCAGCAGTTCGTCACCAAGGCGGGTCGCGCGCCGCGCTACGCCGAGACCGTCACGCAGGTGTCGGCTCGCTGCGCCGAAGAAGCGGCTGCCGGCCGCGGGTCCAGCAGCGCACGCCGTCGTCGCCGCGCCGCCACCTGCGCACCGGGCCGCATCCAGCAGATCGAGCAGATCATCGCCGCGGTCCGCGAGGGCGAGGCCATGCAGCGCGAGGTCGAGGAGATCGAGGCGGAGCGTCGTCGGCAAGAGGGCGCGGCCGCTCCCGAAGGGGAGTGAGGCCCAGATAGACCTCGGTTCGAGAGCCCCGGAGCGCTGCTTCGGGGCTTTCGCCGTTCGGGGGCGGGGTGTGACGCAAAAAGTGATGCCCGACGGAACTTGCGGTAGCACCCGGTGTCAGACCTCTCGTATCCCACTCCAAATGGTCGGGCCCTTCACACTAGGGCGTTGACCATCGGAGCCCGCAAGGGATACGATGCGGCCTCGGTCACCGAGCGGCGTCCACCCGGGCGCGTCAACGCGACAAGAGGATAATCATGAGAGAAATCGCAAAAAGATGGCGAGCTCCTCAACGTGCGCCGACGCGGTCGGCGCGCTTCGCTCATCCGCGTCCGCGAGCACTTCATCCCCGAGATGCTCAAGTCCGTCGAAGACCTCTGAGTTCCAGTCTACCGACCGCCGGCGCACGGCCGTTTGGAGAAGCTAGTGGCACACAACATCCCGATCTCGTTCAAGATCTACTCTGGCGACCAACTGGTCCGCACGGAGTCCCTCACGCAAGACATCATCAAGGTGGGCAAGCTGCAGTCCTCGCACTTGCGCATCGACGACGACAACGTCTCGCGCATGCACGCGGTGATCGAGGTCACCAGCCCGACGGAGGTGTTCATCATCGACCTCGGGTCCGCGTCTGGGACCATCGTGAACGGCAAGAAGGTGAACAAGGCGCAGCTCAACTCGGGTGACGAGCTCACCTTGGGTGGCAGCCGCGTGGTGGTGGAGATCGGCGCCGCCGTGGCAGCCGAGGCCCCCGCGCCCGCCGCGCCTCCGCCCCGTGCTCCTGCGCCGCCGCCCGTCAAGGCCGCCGCTCCGGCTGCGCCTGCGCCAGTGGCCGCTGCGCCCGCCGCGCCGCCCGCGCCCAAGCCAGCGGCTCCGGCGGCCCCCGTCGCGGCGGCGCCCCCGCCGCCCAAGCCGGCCGCGCCGGCCGCCAATCCGTTCGCGGCGGCCGCCACGGCCAACCCGTTCGGCGCCGCCAAGAAGCCGCTGCCAAACCCCTTCGCGCCGCCGCCTGCGTCCAGCGCCAGCAGCCGCTCGCTCGAGGGTGTGGACCTCAGCACCATCGACCCCGAGAAGCTGACCTACGGCGTCGTGGCCAGTGGCCCGCCCGTGGACCCCAACGAGGTCGAGACCTCCGCCCAGGCCCTCGAGGTCATGGTCATGTGGGGCAAGTCGGTCATGCACGTGGACCACTTGAGCCCAGCTCGGTCCTTCTACCTGGGTGAGCCCGAGGGCAAGGAAGAGGTGGATTACCTCATCTCGCCGGACATCATCGGGGTGCAGCGCATGCCCATGGTGGTGGTGTCGGGGAGCTCGATCGCCATGGTGTTCCCGCAGGGAGCCGTGGGCGAGGTCACCATTGGCGACCAGTCCACCGCCATCGAGAGCATCAACCTCGGGGCTTGCCCCGAGGTGCCCAACGCCCAGCAGTACCTCATCCCCGAAGGCGCGATGGTTCGCGTCACGTGGAAGGGCTTCACCTTCATGGTTCGGTCCGTCAAGGCCGGCAAGAAGGTGGCCGTTGGGTTCTCGCTCGACTGGGTGCCGCTGGCATACATCGCCGGCGTCATGCTGTTCGTGGGCGCTCTGCTCACCGCCATGTACTTCTCGCCGCCCCCTGTGGCCGGCCTGAACAACGACATCATCGACCCGAACAGCCGCCTCGCGCAGTTCATCATCGAGCCGCCCGAGACCGAGGAGCCGCCCGAAGAGGAAGAGGCTCCCAGCGAGGATTCGGGCGGAACCGGCACGGCGCACGACGGCGAGAGCGGCGCCATGGGCGACGAGCAGGCCGAGCGCACCGACAACCACTACTCCATCCAGGGTGATGCCAACCCGGAAGACCAGCAGATGGCGCGCCAGGAGGCCCGCGAGCAGGCGGCCACCGCCGGTGTCGTCGGTGCTCTGGCGGCGTTGTCCGGCTCGTTCATGTCGCCCACGTCACCGTACGGCGGCGACCAGGCCATCGGTGCGGGCGAAATGAGCGCTCTCGGCGCGCTGACGGGATCGCAGGCCGGTTCCAACTTCGGTATGGGCGGTCTCGGTCTGACGGGCACCGGTCGTGGTGGCGGCGGCTTCGGCCAGGGCACCATCGGCATGGGCACCATCGGCACCATCGGTCATGGCAGCGGACGTGGCACGGGCAGCGGCATCGGTGACGGTGGTGGGCTCGGCGATCGTCAGGCGTCGCGCCCCCAGATTCGTCCCGGTACGGCGGCCATCCGTGGTTCGCTCTCGGCCGACGTCATCCGCCGCGTGGTTCGTCGCCACCTCGGCGAGGTGCGCTTCTGCTACGAGCAGGCCCTGAACTCGCAGCCCGATCTCCGCGGCACCGTTTCGGTGCGCTGGATCATCTCGCCCACCGGCTCGGTCACCACCTCCACGGTCTCCGGCTCCACCCTCGGCAGCTCGCGCGTCGAGAGCTGCGTGGCCAGCGCGGTGCGTCGCTGGACCTTCCCGGCGCCCGACGGCGGCGGCCTGGTCTCCGTGACCTACCCGTTCACGCTCGAGTCCAACTGACCCTCCTCCGAGGCTGAACCTCGAAGCGGCGCCTTCCTCTGGGAGGCGCCGTTTTCGTCTCTGCGGCGAACAACGTGCAAGTGAGCAAAGTTTTGCATTGTGATCTCCGTCCCGAATTCCGTACCATCGGTGCCCCATGAGCCGGCTTCAGACCATCGGTTTTTCACTGGTTTTTTTCGTTATTTTGACCGGCGGGAATTGCTCCCGCGCGCGCGTGGAGTCCATGACTCACATGAACGCGGGTGTCGCGGCAGCGCGCACGGGTCGCTACGCCGACGCGAAGGAGTCGCTCGAACGAGCGATCGCGCTCGACGCCACCAACGATCAAGCCTTCTTCAACCTCGCGATCGTTCACATGGAGATGAGTGAGTGGGAGGTCGCCGAAGAGCACCTCAGCCGCGCCATTTCGGTGAACCCCGCGCCAGCCGGCTACCACGAGAAGCTCGGCACCGTGCGCATGCAGCTCGAGGCGTGGGACCGCGCGAAGGAGGCCTTCGAGGCTGCCATCGCCGCCGACGCAAACCTGTTCAAGGCCTATTTCAAGCTCGCCCAGTGCCTCGAGCGGCTCGATGATCCGCACGGTGCCCTCGTGAACTACACACAGTCCGCGCAGCGTGGCCCGCGCTTCATCGAGGCGTACATCGCGCTCGGTCGGCTCTACGCCGATCAAGGCTTCCCGGAGCTCGCCATCCGCGTGCTGCGCAGCGGCCTCGACGTGGCCATCCCGCGCACGGACGAGCAGGCTCAGCTCTACCACATCCTCGGCACCATCCAGCAGGAGCAGGGCAACCACGCGGCGGCCGTGGAGTCGTACCGCGCTGCGCTCGACATCCTGCCGGGCATGCCGGACGCGCTGTTCTCCATCGGCTGGACCTACGCGCTGATGGACAACCGCGAAGAGGCCATTCGTTACCTCGAACTCTATGTCGCCGGCGCCGGCCCCAACGCCCCCGAGCACTACGTCCGCGCCGCGCAGACCAAGCTGACTCAGCTTCAACTGTAAGCGCCCCCAGACTTCAACCCAGAGACGACGGGCGCGACTGCTTCGAGTAGCGAAGAGCGCGACCCTATCATTCAGCGGGAATCAAGAGCATGTCCGACGAGCACGAGATCGACGACACCGCAGCAGCAGAAGAGACGACCACGCAGGACGGCGCCGAGAGCGACACGTCAGCGGCGGCCCCAGCGGGCGAGCCGGTCTCCATGGAGCTGAGCGCCGCGGAGCTGGCCAAGATTGCCGAGTTCGACGAGGCGCTCGAGAAGTTCGAAGGACAGAAGCGCTGGTCGGACTACATCCGGACGCTGCTGCAGAAGGCCGACCTCTATCGCGACCCCGTGATGAAGGCCAACCTGTACCGCGCGGCCGGCATGCTCTACCTGGACCGCTCGAGCAACCAAGCCGAGGCCATCAAGTGCTTCGAGCGCGTGCTCGAGGTGGCGCCCAACGACGTGGAGTCGATGACGCGCCTCAAGGAGATGTACGAGAAGCGCCGCGACTGGGAGAGCCTCATCGGCATCATGGGTCGTGAGGCCGAGATGCTGGACCCGGCCGACCGGCCCATGCGCTTCGTCGAGATGGCCGAGCTGGCCACCGAGCGCCTGCGCAAGCCCGACGTCTGCATCGACCTGTGGAAGCGCGTGCTCACGGTGGACCCGTCGAACGCGGCCGCCCTCGACGCCCTGTCCAACCTCTACGAGCGTGCGCGCGAGTGGGAGCCCCTGGCGGGCGTCCTCGAGGTGCTCTGCGCCGCGCACACGGACCAGACCAAGCTGCTGGCCGACCTGCAGAAGCTCGGCATGATCTACGCCGACAAGATCGGCGACGACGCGGGCGCCGTGCGCGCGTTCCAGCGCGTCCTCACGCTGGACCCGAACGACCGTCGTGCGCAGGAGCAGCTCAAGCGTCGCTACGTGGCGCTCAAGGCCTGGGACGAGCTCGAAGAGTTCTACGCCGAGAGCGAGAAGTGGGACGAGCTCATCCGCCTCATCGAGAAGGAGTCGGAGACCAAGGAGACGCCCGACAGCGAGAAGATCTCGCTGCTGTTCCGCGCTGCGCGCCTCTGGGAAGAGAAGAAGGAGAAGCCCGATCGGGCCGCTCGCGCCTATGAAAAGGTGCTGGAGATCGACCCGGACAACCTGCAGGCGGCGGAGTCGCTCTCGCCCATCTACGAGGCCGCGAACGATCCGCGCAAGCTCGTGGCGGTCTACGAGGTGCGTCTGCGCCACGTGGTGGATCCCGACCAGCGCGTGGCCCTGCTGCGTGAGACCGGTCTGCTCTACGAGGAGCGCCTGCGCGCCCCCGAGCAGGCGTTCGAGAAGTACCTCGAGGCCTTCGCCCTCGCGCCCCACCAAGAGGTCGTGCGCGAAGACGTCGACCGTCTGTCGGCCGGTGTCGAAGGTGGCGTCACGCGCGTCATCGCGGCGTACTCGAGCGCTATCGAAGGCGGGTCCGATCCTGCCGAGGTGACCGAGCTGCGCATGAGCTTCGGCGGCGTGCTCACTCAGGCGGGCCGCATCGACGACGCCATCGCGCAGTACCGCGTCGTCTACGACGAGGTGCCCGATCACGAAGGCGCCATCTCCGCGCTGGCCGAGCTCTACCGGCAGACCAGCCGCTTCAGCGACATGCTGGGCATCTACGACCGGCGCATGGAGCTCGAGACGGACCCCGAGGCGCGCCGCCAGATGGCCTACGCGCGCGCTTCGCTGTTCGTGAACGAGCTGGCCGACCCCGCGCACGCCGTCGAGGCGTACCAAGCGATCTTGTCGGAGTACGGCGACGCCGAGGTGGACGCGTACCGCGCGCTCGACGAGCTCTTCGAAGGGCAGGGCCGCTGGTCCGACTTCGCCGACACCGTGGAGCGCCGAATCCTGCTGGCCGAGTCGCCGGAGGAAGAGGCCGCCCTCAAGTTCCGCCTGGGCCGCGCGCTCGAAGAGCACCTGGACCAGAAGCCGCGTGCGGTGGAGCTCTACAACGAGGTCGTCACCACGCTCCCGGAGCATGACGGCGCACGCGAGGCGCTCGAGGCGTTGCTCGTGGACGAGTCGGTGGGGGTCCAGGCCGCCCGCATCCTCGTGCCCATCTACCAGGTGCGTGAAGAGAACGAACGCCTCATCCGCGCGCTGCGCGTGCTGCACCGCGGCACCACGGAAGCGGACGAACGGCTCGAGCTGCTCACGCAAATCGGTGACGTCTACGCGTACCAGATCGAGAACCCGCAGAAGGCCTTCGACGCCTTCTGTGAAGCCCTGCGCGAGGTCCCCTCGGACGCGGGCACGCTGGCGCGACTCGAGGCCATGGCCATCGAGCAAGAGAACTTCGCGCCGCTGGTGGAGCTCGTCAGCGAGCTGGCAGGTGGCGTGCAGGACACCGACCTGGCGCGCACGCTGTGGATCAAGGCAGCGCAGATCTACGACACGCAGCTCGGCAACGTGGACGGCGCGGTGGGGGCGTACCGCAAGGTGCTGGACCTCGACCCGGCCGACCTCGAAGTGCTCGAAGCGCTCGAGAACCTCTACCGCCGTACGGAGCGCTGGAGCGACCTGGTGGGCGTGCTTCGCAGCCGCGTCGCCATCTCCACCGATGGGGCCGAGCAGGAGCAGCTGCTCTCGCAGATGGCGCTCATCCACGACGAGTACCTCTCGCAGCCCGACGCGGCCATCTCGCTGCACCGCGAGATCCTGGAGATCGACCCGGCCAGCTCGAACGCGCTCGCCGCGCTCGACAGCCTCTTCGCGCGCCAGGAGATGTGGACCGAGCTGGCGGACAACGTGGACCGTCAGCTGGCCATGGCGGACGACCCGGATCGCCAGGTCGAGCTGATGCTGCAGCTCGCGCAGCTGCGCGAGACGCGCATGAACGCGACGGATGCGGCCATCGAGATCTACCGCAACGTCCTGGATCGTGACGCCTCCAACCCGGCGGCGGCGGGGGCCCTCGAGCGCCTGCTGCAGCAGCCCGAGCATCAGGTGGTCATCGCCGAGATCCTCGAGCCCATCTACCTCACGCACGGTGAGTACCAGAAGCTCATCGGCGTCCACGAAATCCAGGCCACCCACGCCAGCTCGCCCGAGCGCCGCGTGCAGCTCCTGCATCGCATCAGCGAGCTGAACGAAGAGGCCCTGGACGACTCGCAGGCCGCGTTCACCGCCATGGCGCGCGCCCTCGCAGAGGACCCGGCCAACGCCACCACCCAGGCCCAGCTCGACCGCCTGAACCTGGTCATCGGTGGGGCCGAGCAGCTCGCTGTCGTCTACGAGCAGCGGGTCGCCTCCGTGGAAGACCCCGTCCTCGCGGCCAGCCTGTACGTCAAGGCCGCCGAGATCCGCGAAGAGCAGCTGGGCGACACCGAGCGCGCCATCCAGCACTACCGTCGCGTGCTCGAGCTGGACGACCAGCACCTCGAGGCGGCCAGCGCCCTCGAGCGCCTGTTCCATCTGAGCGAGCGCTACGAGGACCTGGCGTCCATCTACCTGACCAAGTCCAAGATGCTCACGGAGCCGGACGAGCAGAAGGCGCACCTCTTCCGTGGCGCGCAGATCTACGAAGAGCTGCTCGAGCGTCCCGAGTCGGCCATCGCCGTCTACGGCAAGGTCCTCGAGATCGACACCGAGGACCAGCAGGCGCTCGACAAGCTCATCGAGCTGCACCTGCGCCTCGACCAGTGGCCGCAGCTCTTGTCGGTGTACGAGCGCAAGGCCGACATCGTCTACGACCCAGACGAGAAGAAGCGCATCTACGTGCAGATGGGTGCCGTCTACGAGCACGAGCTCAACGACCCGGCCAAGGCGGTCGACACCTACCAGCGCATCCTCGAGATCGACCCCGAGGACCTGACGGCCATCCAGCGCCTCGACCAGCTCTACCAGACCACCCAGAACTGGCCGGAGCTCATGAGCGTGCTCGAGCGTGAGGCCGAGCTGGCGCAGGAGCCGATGGAGGTCATCAGCTACCGCTACCGCATCGCGGAGCTGTGGCATCGCCGCCTGAACGACTCCAACCGCGCGGTGGATATCTACCGCGACATCCTGGACGTGGACCCCGGTCACGCACCCACCACGGCAGCGCTCGAGGCCATGATCGCCGAGGGCACCGAGGCCGTCGCGGCGGCTGGCGTGCTCGAGCCGGTCTACCGTCAACTGGGTGAGTCGGCGCGGCTCATCGCCGTGCACGAAGTGCAGATCCGCTACGAAGAGGACAAGGGCCGCTCGGTGGAGCTCCTCCATCAGGTGGCCGAGCTGCACGAGGTGCACCTCGACCAGACGCGCGAGGCCTTCAACGCCTACGCACGCGCGCTGCCGCTCGACAACGCCAACGAGGTCACGCTGGGCTCGCTCCAGCGCCTCGCCGACGTGGTGGACGGCTGGAACGACGTCACGCGGCTGTACGATGTGGAGGTCGAGCGCATCCGTCAGGCCGCCCCGGACGACGTGGTGGACATGGCGCTGCGCACCGCCCAGATCTACGAGGTGCAGGTGGGTGACGTGGACCGCGCCATCGATCGCTACACGATCGTGCTCGGCGCGGACGACATGAACCTCGAGGCGATCAACGCCCTCGATCGCCTGTACGAGGGCACGGAGCGCTTCGCCGAGCTGGCGGGCGTACTGCAGCGGCAGATCCAGGTCGCGGCCACGCCGGACGACATCCTCAACAACCAGTTCCGCCTCGGGCAGGTGTATCAGCACCACCTGGCGGACGTGGACAGCGCCATCGAGCAGTACCGCGAGATCCTCGCGGCTGCGCCCGAACACCAGCCCGCCATGAGCGCGCTCGAGCTGCTCTTCGCGGAGGGCGTGCGTCCGCTCGTCATCGGCGAGATCGTCGAGCCCATCTATCGGATGAGCGAGTCGTGGGACCGCCTGCTCAACGTGCACGAGGTGCAGCTCAACTACCAGAGCGACCCGCACGAGCGCGTGCACATGATGCAGCGCATCGCGGAGATCGCCGAGGAGCGTGCGGCCGACCATGACCGCGCGTACGTCTGGGTGCAGCGCGCGCTGCTCGAAGACCCGAGCAACGAGCAGACGCTGGCCGAGGTAGAGCGCCTCGGCTCGGTGCTGGACCACTGGGGGCAGCTCGCCAACACCTACGTGGACGCGCTGGCGCGCACCACGGACGCCGAGCAGAAGGTGGCTCTCGGGAAGCGCCTCGCGCGCGTCTACGAAGAAGAGCTGGCCGACGTCGCGCGCGCCGAGGAGACCTTCCGCTACGTGCTCAGCGTGAACCCGCGCGACATCGAGTCGCTCGAGGCGCTGGACCGCATCTACGTCGCCAACGGCGCGCACCACGCCCTCTCCGAGGTGCTGAAGCTGCGGGCTGTCGCCACCGAGGACAACGTCGACAAGGTTGAGCTGAGCTTCCGGCTCGGCAACGTGCTCGAAGATCAGCTCGGCCGGACGGCCGAGGCCATCGCGGTCTACCGCAACATCCTCGACACGCTCGAGCCCGAGCACGCGGACAGCATCCGTGCGCTGCAGGTCATCTACACGCGCCAGGAAGACTGGGCGAACCTGTTCGCGGTGTTCCAGAAGGAACTCACGGTCGTCTTCGGCGACGCGCAGCAGGGCGACATCACCGCCAAGATGGCGCGCCTCGCCACGGTGGAGCTGGGCAACCCGGAGCAGGGCGTCACGCTCTGGAAGCAGGTGCTCGAGCTGCGTGGTGAAGACGTCGAGGCGCTCAACGCCCTCGGCTCCATCTACGCGAACGCGGAGCAGTGGAAGGACCTCGTGGACGTGCTGGAGCGCGAGGTCGCCATCACGGAGGACGAGGAGCAGCGCAAGGCCATCTACACGGACCTCGGTCGCGTCTTCTACGAGAAGCTCGAGAAGGACCGCAACGCGCTGGACGCTTGGGAAGAGGTCCTGGCCATCGAGCCCGGCAACACCGTGGCCCTCGCGAACATCAGCGAGATCTACCGTGCGGCCAAGCAGTGGCACGAGCTGGCCGACGCGCTGCACCGCACCGTGGACGCAGGCGCGGCCACCATGGACGACGGGGCGATCACGCACGTCTACATGCAGCTCGGTCACCTGTACTGCACGGAGCTCGAGCAGCCGCTCGACGCCGCCGAGGCATACCGCAACGCGCTGGACGTGAACCCCGGCCACACCAACGCGCTGGCGGCCCTCGAGGTCATCTACCGCAAGGAGGGCATGTGGGAAGAGGCCATCGGCGTCATGGAGCAGCGCGTCACGGCGCTCCAGAACCCGAACGACAAGATCGCCCAGCTGCTCTCCATCGCGAATGCGTGGGCGGGTGAGTACGGCGACGCAGACCGCGGCACCAGCGCCTTCCAGCGCATCGCGGATCTCGCGCCCATGCACAACGTGGCGTTCTCACGCCTCGAGGCTCTGCACACGTCGGCCGGACGCTGGGAGGACTTGATCGAGGTCTACGTCCAGCGCGTCGAGAACACGGACAGCGCCGAAGAGCAGGTCACGCTGCTGTGGAAGGTGGCCGAGGTCAACGAGGTCAAGCTCCAGCAGCTGGACCAGTCGTTCGACGCCCTGCTCCTTGCCTGGAACGTGGACTTCACGAACCACGCCACGGCCGAGAAGCTCGAGGCGGTCACACGCAAGACCAAGAAGTGGAACGACCTCTTGGCGGCGTCCAACGGCGCTCTGCAAGAGACCGACGACGCGGCGACCAAGATCGCCATCTGCCTCAACTGCGCCAAGTGGTACGGCCAGGAGCTCGGGCACCCCGAGTACGCCATCCCGTACTACCAGCAGATCCTGGCCATCGACCCGAACAACGTGCCGGCCATGCAGCAGATGGCGGAGCTCTACCGCTCCACCAAGCAGTGGGACACGCTGGCCCAGGTGCTCGGCCGCTTGGTCGAGATGACCGACGACCCGGACGTCTTGGCAGAGACCTACGTGCAGATGGGCGTCCTGGCGGACACCCAGCTCAACATCCCGGAGCAGGCGGGTCAGTACTACGCCCAGGCGCTCGAGGTGGCCCCCGCAAACGTCGCCGCGCTCACCGCCCTCGAGGGTGTGCACCGTCGCGAGCAGCGCTTCCCAGAGCTGCTCTCCATCCTGCAGCGCAAGGCTGCGGCCCTCACCGAGCCGAAGGCCGTGCTGGCCGCGAAGCTGCAGGTCGCCGAGGTCCTCGAGGACCGCATGGGCAAGCCCGCCGACGGCATCCGCGTCTACCGCGAGGTGTTCGAGGCCGACAGCTCCAACATCGTCGCCATGAAGGGCCTCGAGCGGCTCTACGCGCAGACCGCGCAATACCAGGGTCTGCTCGAGGTGCTGGAGCGTCAGCTCGAGATCGCCGAGACGGAGCGCGAGCGCATCGCGCTGTTGACGCGCATCGCGCTCATGCAGGAAGAGGAGTTCGTGCGTCCCGCCGTGGCCGCCGACCGCCTCGAGCAGGTGGTGGACATCGACCCGAACCATGAGCCCTCGCTCAACGGTTTGGCGCGCCTCTACCGCGGCATGCAGCAGTGGGACAAGCTCATCGACACCTACGAGCGGCACGTCCAAGCCACCCCCGACCGCATCGAGAAGATTCGCCTCTACAAGGCGTCGGGTGAGGTGTTCGCGGTTCAGCTCAAGGACGTCGATCGCGCCATCGACAGCTACTTGAACGCGCTCTCGGTGGACAGCACCGAGGTGCAGACGCTGGACGCCCTCACGCGGCTCTACGAGCAGCGTGGCGACCACAGCTCCGCGCTCGACATGATGGACCAGCTCTCGAAGCTGGTCAGCGACCCCGACGAGACCATCGACCTGCACTTCCGCATGGGTCGCATCCTCGAGGAGGAGCTGGGTGACCGTGGCGGTGCGCTCGAGCACTTCGAGGCGGCGCTAGACGTGAACCCGGGTCACCTGCCGTCGCTCGAGGCGTTGCGCAAGATCCACATCGACTCGGCGGACTGGCTCTCGGCCGCCAAGGCCCTCCACCAAGAGGTGGAGTACAACGAGCTCGAGCGCGTCAAGGGCGAGCGCCTCGTGCTGCTCGGTCAGGTGTACGCCAACAACCTCGACGAGCCCGAGAAGGCCGTGGAGTCGTTCGGTCGTGCCCTGGCGTTCGACTCGGAGAACGAAGACGCCGCGCTCCCGCTCGCGCAGCACTACTTCGACCTCGACAACCACGCAGAGGCGTACCCGCTGCTCTACATGCTGAGCAAGCGCGCGGCGCGCCGTGAGCAAGAGGAGCAGCACCGCCTGGCCCTCATGCTGGGTCAGTCCGCGCTCGTGGTGGGCAACACCGAAGAGGCGATCAAGGCCTACAACAAGGCCTACTCCATCGACTCGGCGCACCTGCCCTCGCTCACCGGCGTGGCGGCGGCCTACTACGCGGCGGCCGACTGGGAGAAGGCTTTCAAGTTCTACCAGATGCTGCTGGTGCATCACCGCGACTCCCTCGGGCGCGAGGAGATCACCGACATCTTCTATCGCTTGGGTGTGGTCAAGCGCGAGCAGAACGAGAAGCGCAAGGCGCTCAACATGTTCGACAAGGCGCTGGAGGAAGACAACTTCCACCGGCCCACGCTCGAGGCCGTCATCGGGCTCTACGAAGAGCAGCAGAAGTGGGACCAGGTCATCCACTACAAGAAGCAGATCCTCGAGGTCTCCACGAGCGACGACGAGCGCTTCAACTTGAACGTGGAGATCGGCGATCTCTGGAACGACAAGCAGAAGAACCCGGGCAAGGCCATCGAGTCCTACAAGGAAGCGACCTACCTCAAGCCGGAAGATCACCCCGTCCTGCACAAGCTCTTGGCCGCGTACCAGCGCACCAAGCAGTGGGAAGAGGCCATCGACATCATCGAGCAGATCTCGGCGGCCGATAAGCGCGACGTGGCTCGCGCGAAGTTCAGCTACACCGTGGCCGTCATTCGGCGCGACGAGCTGAAGGACGTGGACGGCGCCATCGACAAGTTCAACGAGGCGCTCGACACCAACCCGAAGGAGCTGAAGGCCTTCGAGGCCATCAACAAGATCCTCACGGAGAAGAAGGACTGGAAGGGCCTCGAGCGTGCGTACCGCAAGATGATCCATCGGGTCATCAACATGCCCGACATGAAGGACTTGCAGTTCAACCTGCTGCACACCCTGGGCATCATCTACCGCGACCGTCAGAAGAACTTCGACTCGGCCGCAGAGGCGTTCCGCATGGCGTCCGGGCTCAACCCCGACGCCGACACCATCCACGTCATCCTCGCCGAGCTCTACACGGCCATGGACGGCAAGAACGTGGAGGCCATCGGCGAGCATCAGTGGCTGCTCAAGCGTGACCCGAACCGGGTGGAGTCCTACCGCGCGCTGTACAAGCTGTACTTCGACGCGCGCGCCTACGACAAGGCCTGGTGTGTGGCCGCCACGCTCTCCTTCCTCAAGAAGGCGGACAACGAGCAGCAGCAGTTCTTC
This sequence comes from Sandaracinaceae bacterium, assembly GCA_016706685.1. Lineage (NCBI taxonomy): Bacteria > Pseudomonadati > Myxococcota > Polyangiales > Sandaracinaceae > Sandaracinaceae bacterium. The sequence continues at coordinate 58,682 of JADJJE010000004.1, forward strand.
CAGCAGTACAAGCAGGAGGGGATGATTCGGCCCACCTCGCGCATCGACAACGAGCGCTGGCTGAAGCTGCTCTTCCACCCCGACGAAGACCTGGTGCTCTCGAAGATCTTCGAGCTCATGGCGGTCCCCCTCTTCGCCGTGAAGGGTGCGTCGGATCAGGCGCTCAACCTGCACACCCACAAGCCGGTGGACGTCGCCAACTCGGACGTCATGTTCGCACGCACGTTCGGCTTCGTGATGCAGGTCATGAACCTGGCCATTCAGCCGCGCCTCTTCGTGCTGCAGAACGTGCCCGGTGGCATGGCGGACCAGTGCAGCAAGCCGCTGCCCTCGGTGGTCGCCGGCAACGGTGTGCTCACCGGCTACAAGCCGCAGGACCTGACGTTCCTCATTGGCCGTCACCTCGCGTACTACCGCGGTGAGCACTTCATCCGCACCATGCTGCAGTCCCACACGGAGCTGCGCATGGTGCTGCTGGCGGCGCTCCGCATCGCGGGTGTGGGCCAAGCGGATCCGCAGGTGGACCAGTGGGCCCAGCAGCTGGTGCCGCACTTCCAGCAGGCGCAGATCGACACGCTGCGCGGCCTGTGCCGGCGCTTCATCGAGGCCGGCGGCTCGGCCGACGTGAAGGTCTGGATGCAGTGCGTGGAGGGCACCGCCATTCGCGCGGGCTTCTTGCTCTGCAACGACCTCGAGACCGCGGCCAACCTGGTGCGCCAGCTGCCGCCCGCGGGCACGGCCGACCTGCCGCCCGGCGACAAGCTGAAGGAGCTCGTGCTCTTCAGCATCTCGGAGCAGTACTTCGCGCTGCGCGAGGGCCTCGGCATCCAGATTCAGGTGTGAGTCTGAGGTTCCCGCGGTAAGTGGGATGAGGCATCCGGACCCCGGCGAGCGACTGAGAAGTCGTTCGACCGGGGTCTTCGGTTTTGGGGCTTGGGCTTGGTGGGGGGCGAGCACGAGCACGAGCACGTCAACGATCACGATCACGTCCACGCGGGCGTGATCGTGATCGTTGACGTGAACGTTGACGTGCTCCTGCTCGTGCTCGGAAAGGGGATCCGGCTTGCTCGAGCCAAGAATCCACACTAGAACGTGTTCCACTTTGGCGCCGCCCCTCGCTCTCGAGGGCGACTCGCTGCACCCCACCAGAGCCCCCCGGGTACCCACATGACTGAGTGCTTCATCTACGACGCCGTGCGCACGCCGCGCGGCAAGGGTCGCAAGAAGGACGGCGCGTTGGCCGACGCCACGCCGCTCCACCTCGCGAAGACCGTGCTGGCGGCGCTGCCCGCGCGCGGCTCGTTCGACAGCGCGGCCATCGACGACGTGATCCTGGGCTGCGTCGAGCCGGTCATGGAGCAAGGTGCCAACATCGGTCGCCTGGCGGCGCTGGCCGCAGGCTATGACGAGAGCGTCCCGGGCTTCCAGGTGAACCGCTTCTGCTCGTCGGGCCTCGAGGCCGTCAACCTGGCCGCCGCCAAGATCAAGGCCGGCGACGCCGACCTCGTGGTGGGTGGTGGCGTGGAGAGCATGAGCCGCGTGCCCATGGGCGCTGCCGGCGGCTCGTGGTCCACGGACCCGTCCATCGCGTTCCCCACGCACTTCGTGCCACAGGGCGTGAGTGCAGACCTGCTCGCCACCCTCAGCGGCCACAGCCGCCGTGACGTGGACGCGTTCGCCGCCGAGAGCCAGCGGCGCGCCAAGCAGGCCTGGGACGAGGGCCGCTTCGCGAAGTCGGTGGTGCCCGTGAAGGACGTCATCGGCGTCACCATGCTGGACCACGACGAGTTCATCCGCCCCGAGACCACGGTGGACAGCCTCGGGAAGTTGGAGGCCAGCTTCAAGGTCATGGGCGAGAGCTACGGCTTCGATGCGGTGGCCATCCAGCGCTACCCGCAGGTGGAAGCCATCAACCACATCCATCACGCCGGCAACAGCTCGGGCATCGTGGACGGTGCTTCAGCAGTGCTGCTGGGCAACGCGGAAGCCGGCGCGCGCCTGGGCCTCAAGCCCCGTGGCCGCATCGTCACCTCGTACAGCATCGGCAGCGAGCCGTGCCTCATGCTCGCGGGCCCCGCGCCGTCGGCCAGGAAGGCTCTGGCGCGCGCAGGCCTCACGGTGGCGGACATCGACCTCTGGGAGATCAACGAGGCCTTCGCGTCGGTCTGCATGCACTTCATGACGGAGATGGGCATCACCCACGAGGTCACCAACGTGAACGGCGGCGCCATCGCCATGGGCCATCCCCTCGGAGCCACTGGCGGCATGCTGGTCGGTGTCGTCCTCGACGAGCTCGAGCGCCGCAACCTGCGTCGCGGTCTCATCACCCTCTGTGTCGGCGCCGGCATGGGCACCACCACCATCATCGAGCGCGTCTGAGCGACCACGGAGAACGACAGTGACCATCATCGACTACAAAGTAGAAGACGGCTGCGCGATCCTGACGTGGGACGAGCAGGGCCAGCCCATGAACGTGCTCAACGGGCAGTCGCTCGCGGAGCTGGACGCCGGCGTGAAGCGCGCGCTGGCCGACGACGCCGTGAAGGGCATCGTCCTGACCAGCGGCAAGACCGGCATCTTCGTGGCGGGCGGCGACCTCAAGCAGATTGAAGCGCTGGGCAGCGGGCCCATCGACGCCGCGGATCTCTTGGCCAAGACCAGCCTGGTGCTGGACCAGCTGCGCCGCATGGAGACGTGCGGCAAGCCCGTGGTGGCCGCCATCAACGGCGTCTGCCTGGGCGGCGGGCTCGAGGTGGCGCTGGCCTGTCATCGCCGCATCGCGGTGGACTCGCCGCACGCGAAGATCGGCCTCCCCGAGGCGGGCATGGGCCTCATGCCGGGGGCCGGCGGCACGCAGCGTTTGCCGCGCTTGATTGGTGTCCAGGGGGCGCTCGGGCTGATCATGACCGGCAAGCAGTTGTCCCCCGAGGAGGCGCTCAAGCAGGGCGTCATCCACGAGGTGGTCGCGGTGGACCAGCTGCTCGCGAAGGCGAAGCAGTACGTGCAAGACGGCGGCAGCGCCATCCAGCCGTGGGACGACAAGCGCTACCAGGTGCCCGGCGGCGGCGCCGAGTCGCCCAAGTTCATGCAGACCATGATGGGCACCATCGCGATGACCCACATGAACACCTTCGGGAACATGCCCTCCCAGCAGGCCATCCTGTCGAGCGTGTACGAGGGCCTCGGCCTGCCCATGGACCGCGCCGGCAAGGTGGAGACGCGCTACTTCATCACGCTGCTGCAGGACCCCACGGCGCGCAGCATGCTGCGCACGCTGTTCTTCAGCCTGCAGGAGTGCCAGAAGGGCGCGCGCCGTCCGAAGGACGTGCCACGCAGCACCATCAAGAAGCTGGGCATCCTGGGCGCCGGGCTGATGGGACAGGGCGTGGCGCAGGTCTCGGCCAAGGTGGGCATCGACGTGGTGCTCCTGGACCGCGACCTGGCCGCCGCCGAGCGTGGCAAGGAGCGCGTGGCGGCTTCGCTGCAGCGTGACCTCGACAAGGGGCGCACCACGCAGGCCAAGAAGGACGCGCTGCTGGCGCGCATCCACGCCACCGCGTCGTACGAAGACCTCGCAGGCTGCGACCTGGTGGTGGAAGCGGTGTTCGAGGACCGTGGCATCAAGGCGGCGGTCACCAAGGCGGCCGAGGCTGTGCTCGGGCCTGACGCGGTGTTCGCGACCAACACCTCGGGTTTGCCCATCACGGGCCTGGCCGAGGCCTCGGTGCGCCCCGAGAACTTCATCGGCATGCACTTCTTCTCGCCCGTCGAGCGCATGCAGATGGTCGAAGTGATCATGGGCGCGAAGACCTCGCAGGCCACCCTCGCCAAGGCCTGGGACTTCATCCTGGCGATCAAGAAGGCCGCCATCGTGGTGAACGACAGCCCGGGCTTCTACACCAGCCGCGTGTTCGGGACGTTCATCACCGAGGGCAACCAGCTGCTGCTGGAGGGCGTTGCCCCCGCGCTCATCGAGAACGCGGCCAAGCTGGCGGGCATGCCCATGCCGCCGCTCAGCATCAGCGACCAGGTGGGCCTCGGCACGATGCACAAGGTGGCGCAGCAGGCCAAGAAGGACCACGCCGCCGCGGGCAAGGAGTGGAACCCGTCTCCCGCGCAGGGCGTCATCGCCAAGCTCATCGAGATCTACGACCGCTGGGGCGCGTACCCGCCGCCCAAGGAAGACGGCACGGCGCGCACGCCCGGTGGCTTCTACGAGTACGAGGGCAAGACCAAGCGCATCTGGCCAGAGCTACAGAGCGCGCTCAGCGAGTTCATCGCGCAGGGAGCTGCCCAGCCCAGCGGCGAGGAGGTGCGCACGCGCTATCTCTTCACCCAGTGCCTCGAAGCCGCCCGCTGCCTGGAGCAGGGGGTCATCACCGACGTCCGCGACGGCGATGTGGGGGTGATCCTGGCGGTCGGCTTCCCGGCGTTCACGGGCGGGCCGTTCACCTTCATCGACAACTACGGGGTATCCGAGTTCGTGGCTGACGCCGATGCCCTCGCGGCTCAGCATGGGGAGCGCTTCTCGCCACCGGCGCTGCTGCGTGAGATGGCCGCGGCGGGCAAGACGTTCTACTAGGGGGCGCGGCGGAGAGTCGGAGGAGCCCGGTTTGGCTGTGCGCCAGGCCGGGCTTCTGCCGTTTGGGATTCCGCCTCGTTGACCTGGGCGTTGTCGGCGACGGCGACGAAAAAGGGAGCACGGCCACGCGGTAAACGCACTCAGGGCCGTCGCCGTCGCCGTCGCCGTCAACGACAACGACAACGACAACGACAACGTCAACGACAACGACAACGACAACGTGGACACAGGATGGAGGTCGGCTTTGGGTCAACGTTCTGGCCCGGCCGGATAGCTTTCTCGCGTTGACAGAGTGAATCTTTCTCCGTCAGGTCTGTTTACTGTGGGTAACCCAGCTGTAAACTGTGGCTCAGGGTGCACCCCGGGGGGTGCGCCGCTGTTCGCAGACCGAAACGAGGCACCCATGTTCACCATCGATCCCAGTGACCAACAAGAAGCCGAGCTCGACCTGTACGACAACCTGGCCCGCATCTCCAAGGCGCCGCCCGCGCTGACCGAGAGCACCGAGTTCGAGTGCCAGGAGCTGCTGTCGTCCGTGACGGCTGCCCAGGCCACGGCCGAGGTGTTCGAGATGGACGACGACTCGTGGCAGTGCGGCCTCGCCTAGTACGTGGGACCAGCGCGTCGTTCGAGAGCTGCGCTCTCGTGATCTAGCCTTGTCAGCTGCGGCGGCGCGCCGTACAAGCACCCAGCGCGATCAGCACCGGTCGCCCTCTAGACAAGGCGCAGAGATGTCGGGAACAGCACGCGAAGTGCTCGCAGCCAGCGAGCAGCTCACCAAGCAAACCGTGGCGGCCATGGTCGATGGCAAGGTCTTCGACCTGCACACTGCGCTCCCGACTGCGTACACCAAGCTGACCCCCATCGAGTCCCATCAGGACACGGCGCTCAGCATCATTCGGCACAGCAGCGCCCACGTCATGGCCGACGCGGTGCAGCGCTTGTTTCCTGGCACCAAGGTGGCCTTCGGCCCCGCCATCGAGAACGGCTTCTACTACGACTACAGCCGCCCGAACGGCTCGTTCTCGGAGGAAGACCTGCGCGCCATCGAAGCGAAGATGCAGGAGATCATCGATGGCGACACGCCCTTCCGCCGCGAGAACGTGACCAAGGACGAGGCCCGCGCCATCCTGCAGGCGCTGGAAGAGCCGTTCAAGCTCGAGCATCTGGAGCGCCTCGAGGGGCAGATCTCGGTCTACCGCCACGGCGACTGGGTGGACCTCTGCGAGGGGCCGCACGTGCCCAGCACGGGCTTCCTGAAGGCCTTCAAGCTCACCACGGTGGCGGGGGCCTACTGGCGCGGCGACGAGCGCAACCCGATGCTGCAGCGCATCTACGGGACCGCGTTCGCGTCGCCCAAGGCGCTCAAGGCGCACCTCAAGCAGATTGAAGAGGCCAAGGCGCGCGACCACCGCAAGCTCGGCAAGGAGCTGGACCTCATCGCGTTCCACCCGTGGGCGCCGGCGTCGCCGTTCTTCCTCCCGCGGGGCGCGCAGGTCTACAACCGCCTCGTCGAGTACGTGCGGCACCTCTACGAGGGCACGGGCTACGAAGAGGTCATCACGCCGCAGATCTTCGACAAGGAGCTGTTCGTCACCTCGGGGCACTTGCCCGCGTATGAGGAGAACATGTTCATGGCGGCCACCATCGAGAACCTCGAGAAGGCGAGCGCCGCGCTCATCGAGAACCCGCCAAAGGACGCGCACGAGTGCGGCCACACGCTGGGCGACGCCATCCGCTTCGGCATCAAGCCCATGAACTGCCCCAGCCACTGCCTCATGTTCGGCATGCGGCACCACAGCTACCGCGACCTGCCATGGCGCGTGGCCGACTTCGGCCGCCTGCATCGCTTCGAGCGCAGCGGCGTGGTGCAGGGGCTCACGCGCGTGCGCACCTTCGCGCAGGACGACGCCCACATCTTCTGCACGCTCGACCAGGTGCAGAGCGAGATCCAGGCCTTCTTGGACTTGGTCTATCGCGTCTATGAAGACTTCGGCTTCGACGAGGTGCGCATCGTGATCGCCACGCGCCCCGACCAGCGCTTGGGCAGTGACGAGGTCTGGGACAAGTCCGAGGCCGCGCTCGAGGATGCCGTGAAGGCCAAGGGCCTCCCGTACACCATCGCCGAGGGCGAGGGCGCGTTCTACGGCCCCAAGATCGAGTTCCACCTGAAGGACGCGCTGGGCCGTCCGTGGCAGCTGGGCACCATCCAGGCGGACTTCAACCTGCCCGAGCGCTTCGACCTGACCTACATCGGGGAGGACAACACCACGCACCGCCCCGTCATGCTGCACCGTGCCGTGCTGGGCTCGGTGGAGCGCTTCCTCGGCGTGCTCATCGAGCACGTGGGTGGGTCGTTCCCCACCTGGCTTGCGCCCGAGCAGATCCACCTGGTCACGGTCGCTTCGGACTTCGATCCGTACGCCCACGAGGCTGCCAAGGTGCTACGTGAGAGCGGCTTCCGCGTGACCGTGGACACCACCAACGACCGCCTGGGCGCGAAGATCCGCAACGGCCGCCTGAAGCGCATCCCGTTCATCGGGGTCATCGGGCAGGCCGAGGTGGAAGGCCGTGGCCTCGCCATTCGCTCGCGCGACGAAGACAAGGATCTCGGTTTCATCGCTTTGGATGACGTCATCGCACGCCTGCGTGTAGAGTCGCTTCCCCCGAGCCGGCGCCACTAGCACGGAGCCCCTCACCACCTCATGGCCGGCCCTTCCACTCAGACACTGCGGAGAAGACTCGGGCAACGAGTGAAGAGCCGGTATCGCCTCTTGGAGGTGGTGGGCTCGGGCGGGCAGGGGGCTGTCTACCGGGCCGTGGACGAGCGCGACGGCGACCATGTGGCCGTGAAGATCCTCCACACCGAGGTGGCCGAAGACCCGAACGCGCGCGAGCGCCTGGTGCGCGAAGCCCGCGCGCTCATGGTGCTGGCGGGCACGGCGGCGCTCGAGGTGCTGGACCAGGGCTTCACGGAGGACGGCAACCTGGCGCTGGTCACCGAGCTGCTGAGCGGCGAAGAGCTGGACGACTTCTTGGTGCGCCACGAGCAGGGGGGTGGCCGCCTCAACGTGCCCGAAGCCCTGTCCCTCTTCCAGCCCATCGCCGACACGCTGAGCAAGGCGCACGCGCTCGGCATCGTGCACCGCGACCTCAAGCCGGCGAACGTGTTCCTGACCCAGGACGCCGCGCGTCGCGTGCGCCTGATGGACTTCGGCTTCGCGAAGTTCGGCCACCTGCGCAGCCTCACCGCCGATGGCTTCGTGGCGGGCAGTCCGAGCTACCTCTCGCCCGAGGCCTGGCGCAACCAGCCCGTCACGCCCAGCATGGACGTCTACGGCTTCGGAGCCATGATCTTCCGTGTGCTGGCTGGGGCGCCGCCCTTCGTGGGCGCCCACCCCATCGAGACCTTCCGCCTCTGCACCGGCGCGCCGCGGCCAAGCCTCCACGCCTTACGCCCGGAGCTCCCACCGGACGTGGACCGCTGGGTGCAAATGGCCCTCGCCGTGGACCCTTCGGAGCGGTTCCAGAACGCGGGCGCCTCGCTCGCGGCGCTCAAAGGCCTGCTCGCGTAGCTCACCTGGGTTCGAATGCGGGCGTGTTCGATCGGAGGGCGCGGGGCATCCTGGTCTGCGGGATCGCTCGCGCTGGCGCTCGCTCTGGCACCCCCCTGGAAGCGGCACTTCGCTGCGCTGCGTTTGCTTCCGGGGCCCCCCCAAGTCCCGCTGCCCAGGACGCCCCGCGCCCTCCCTGCAACCGCGTGGAATTCGATCCCTCGACTGAGCCCGTCGGGGGCTGCGAAGAGCCGCGAGCGGTGCATCCGGGCCCAGCAGCGCTCGACGGGGCAGTTGTGCTCGGGGGTGGGCTCACCTGAGCTCGACGAAGCGCGTGGGGCTGGGCGAGCCAGCCGGCCTCCACGAGCGCACCCACGTTCGGTCGAGTTCAGTCGAGCCTTCCCTTGCGAACGAAGGGCTTCTCGGGCCTCGTTTCCTTACATTCGAGGACGGGCAGGTGTTGGGGCGCGTGCGCCTACTCCAGACCCCGTCGAGTGACAGGGTCCACTCTGGGTACGGCCCGCATCCACCGTCGGACGCAGCCGCGCGCCGCTCCAGACGCTCGCGTGGAGCGGGACGGGCGCCCTGGGCAGCGGGGCTTGATGGGCCCCAGAAAACAAACGGAGCGAAGCGCAGTGCCGTTTTCAGGGAGGTATCAGAGCGAGCGCCAGCGCGAGCGCACCCGCAGACCGGGGTGCCCGTCCCGCTCCTCACGATCACCTTCCCGACGGGGGAGAGAAGCCCTCCGATCGCCAGAAGCGGGCCATACCCGAAGAGAGGGTGCTTCCGCTTTGCCAGGTTCGGGGGTAGGCTCTGCGCGCCGCTTCACTTGCCCGCTCGCGGAAAGTGAGTAGAAGAGGCCCCAGAATCCTTTCAGGAGAAGCCACCATCGCTAGCCGTCGATTTGATCCCCGTGACCGCCAGAGTCCCTTTGGTCCCCGAGTCAACGAACGCATCCGCGTTCCAGAGGTCCGTGTCATCGGGCCGGATGGGGCCATGCTCGGAGTGCTCGAGACCCACGAGGCTCGCCGCATCGCGAGGGAAGCCGATCTCGACCTCGTCGAGGTGAACCCCAAGGCTGTCCCGCCGGTCTGCAAGATCATGGACCACGGTCGCTTCAAGTACGAAGAGAAGAAGAAGCAGAACGAGGCCAAGAAGAAGCAGGCGCAGGTGGAGCTGAAGGAGATCAAGCTCCGCCCCAAGACCGACGAGCACGACATCGCGTTCAAGGTGAAGCACGCGCGCCGCTTCCTGGAAGAGGGCAACAAGGTCAAGATCACGGTGCGCTTCCGCGGCCGTGAGATCACGCACCCCGAGACCGCCCAGCGCCAGATCGACGCCATGGTCGAGGCCGTGGGTGACGTGGCCATCGTGGAGCTCTACCCACGCATGGAGGCCCGCACCATGACCGCCATGCTCGCGCCGCGCGTGAAGCCGAAGCCGCGCGCCGTGCGCGAGGGTGGTGGTGGCCGAGAGGCTGCCGTCGAGCGCACCGACAGCTCGTCCACGGACGACGAGTACGTCGACGACGAAAACTACGATGACGACGATGAGGACGACGACGACGACATGGACGACGCCGACCGCGCCGCCGCCGCCGAGAAGTTGGCCGACAAGACCTGACACCGGGGTGGCTCGACGCCGGGTCGCTTGACTCCGGCTCGCTTGCCCCGTAAACCACGCCCCCTTCCGCTCGCCGCCGCGTGTTCGCTGGTGTCCGAGCTTTTCAGTGAGGAATAGAGATGCCCAAGATGAAGACGAAGCGGGCTGCGGCCAAGCGCTTCAAGCTCACCGGTACCGGCCGGATTCGCCGCAGCAAGGCTGGCAAGCAGCACCTGATGCGCGGTAAGTCCGCCAACCGCCTCCGCAACCTCAAGAAGAACGACATGGTGAGTTCGGCCGACGCGCCGCGCATCATTCGTTTGCTGCAAGGCTGATTCGACATGCCACGCGCCAAACGAGGGTTCAAAGCCCGCCGCCGTCGTAACCGTGTCTTGAAGCTCGCCAGTGGCTACTACGGCGCTCGCAGCCGTCAGTTCCGCAGCGCCGTGTCGCAGGTGCGCCACGCCTGGAAGGACGCCTTCGCGGCGCGCCGCGTCAAGAAGCGCAACTTCCGCAAGCTGTGGATCACGCGCATCAACGCGGGTGCCCGTCAGCACGGGGTCACGTACTCCAAGCTGATCAACGCGCTCAAGAACAAGGACATCCAGATCGACCGCAAGGTCCTCGCGGATCTCGCCATGAACGAGCCGGCCGGCTTCAAGGCCGTCATCGACGCGACCCGCTAGTCCCCGCCCGACATGCTGCACGCCGTGACGCGGGGAACAATCATGGTTCCTGGTCACGGCGTCGCTGTTTCTGGCGTGGCACTTCTCCGTTCGTCTTTGGGTGTCTCGGGAGTTCTAGAGCATGAGTGATCACGACCCGATGGTTGAGTTGGCGGCGGGCCTCACGGCGATCGCAGCGGAGTACGAGGCGGCGCTCGAGGGCGCGGTCGACGAGCACGCGCTGCGCACGGCCAACGGTCGCTTCCTGGGCCCGCAGGGCTCCCTGACGCTGCTGATGAAGCGCATGCCGGAGCTGCCGGGCGACCGCCGCAAGGAGTTCGGCCAGCAGGGCAACGCGCTCAAGCAGGCCATCACCACGGCCTTCGACGGTCATCTGCTGCGCATCGCCCGAGCGCTGCGCGAGGCCGAGCTGACCGGCCCCGCGCTGGACGTCAGCCTGCCGGCGCGCCCCCGCCCGGTGGGGCGCCTGCACCCCATCACGCGCATCCAGGACGAGCTGCTGGACATCTTCGCGTCGCTGGGCTTCGAGGTGGCCGACGGGCCCGACATCGACTTCCACGAGAACTGCTTCGACAAGCTGGGCTTCCCGCCGGACCACCCCGCCACGGACATGCAGGACACGTTCTTCGTGACCCAGCGCGACCGCGGGGACGCCGCCACCACGCTGCTCCGCACGCACACGTCCACCATCCAGGTGCGCGAGATGTCGCGTCGCAAGCCGCCGCTCGCCATCGTGGCCCCGGGCACGGTCTACCGCCGCGACGACGACGCCACGCACTCGCCCATGTTCCACCAGATCGAAGCGTTCGTGGTGGACACCGACGTGACCTTCGCGGACTTGAAGGGCGTGCTGCAGCTGTTCGCGCAGCGCCTGTTCCACAAGGACATCACGGTGCGCGTGCGCCCCAGCTACTTCCCCTTCGTGGAGCCCGGCGGCGAGGTGGACTTCGGCTGCGTGTTCTGCCGCGCGTGGGAAGGCGACGCCGCGCGCACGGCCGCCTGCCGCGTGTGCAAGGGCTCGGGCTGGGTGGAGGTCCTGGGCTGCGGGATGATCCACCCCGTGGTCTTCGAGAACGTGGGCTACGACCCGAACGAGGTCAGCGGCTTCGCCCTGGGAATGGGCATGGATCGCCTGGCGATGCTCAAGTACGGCATCCCCAACATCAAGCTGCTGTACGAGAACGACGTGCGCTTTCTCTCCGCTTTCTGAGGACGAACGATGCTGGCTTCCCATGAATGGCTGAAGGCGCTGAGCGGTGTGCAGATCTCCGCTCAGGAGATGGCAGAGAAGCTCACGTCGGCTGGGCTCGAGGTGGAGTCGCTCACCCGCAAGGGCGAGGGGCTCGAGCACGTGGTGGTGGCCGAGGTGCGCGCCATGCGGCCGCACCCCGCGCGCGAGAAGCTGCGCTTGGTCACCGTGTTCGACGGCGAGCGCGAGCAGGAGGTGGTGTGCGGCGCGCCCAACGTCCCGGCTCCCGGGGGCAGGGTGATCCTCGCCAAGCTGGGCGCCGTGCTGCCGGGCAACTTCGTCATCGCCGAGCGTGAGCTGGGCGGGGTCATCTCGTGCGGCATGCTGTGCAGCGAGGGCGAGCTGCAGATTGGCCCCGGCGGTGAGGGCATCTTCGTGTTCGGCGAGGGCGACCCCGCGGCGCCCGGCACGCCTGTGGCGGACGCGCTCTGCCTGCACGACGTCATCTTCGAGATTGGGCTGACCCCCAACCGCCCCGACTGCCTGGGCCACATCGGCCTCGCGCGCGAAGTGGCGCTGTTGGCGGGGGTTCCGTTCAGTGCGCCGCTCGCGCCTGCACCCCAGCGCCTGGCCACGGGCGGTGAGGCAGGCTGGCAGGCTTCCGCCACGCGCTTCGAGCTGGCCTTCGCGGGCGAAGCGGCGTCGCGCGTGCCGGCGCCCAGCAGCGGCGCCCCGGTGCGAGTCACCATCGAAGACGCGGTGCGCTGCCCGCGCTACGGCGCGGCGCTGGTGCACGGGGTGACCGTGGCGCCCAGCCCCTTCTGGCTGCGCTATCGCCTTCAGAACCTGGGGGTGCGCGCCATCTCCAACCTGGTGGACGCCACCAACCTGGTCATGCTCGAGCACGGCCACCCCATCCACGGGTTCGACCTGGCTCGCGTGAAGGGGAGCGCCATCATCGTGCGCGGCGCGACCCCGGGCGAGAGCATGCAGACGCTGGACGGCACCACGCGCCAGCTCGAGGCAGGCGACCTGCTCATTTGCGATGGCGAGCGGCCGGTGGCGCTGGCCGGTGTGATGGGCGGCCTCGACAGCGAGATCCGCACCGACACGCGCGACGTGCTCATCGAGTGCGCGTTCTTCCAGCCCCAGGCCGTGCGGCGTACGTCGCGACGCGTGGGTCTGCACACGGACGCCAGCCACCGCTTCGAGCGCGGCGTGGACCCGCGCGGTGTACAGCGTGTGCTGGCCCGCGCGGCGCAGCTCATCGCCGACCTGGGCGGCGGCGTGCCGTGGGGACGGCTGTCGAGGTGATTGCCAGCGAGAGCCCCGCGCGCCGCATCGAGCTGCGCGCGGGCAGCGTGCAGGCCCTGCTGGGCGTGGACGTCCCCGTGGCCATCTGCGAGCGCATCCTGCGCGGCATCGGCTGCGACATCGTGCAGAACACCAGCGCGGGCTTCGTGGTGGACGCGCCCACGTTCCGGCCGGATCTCGCGCGCGAGGTGGACCTGATCGAAGAGGTGGCGCGCATCCACGGCTTCGACAACATCCCGGCCAAGACGCCGCGCGTGCGGCCGTCGGACACGGGCACTCCGGCGCCCATCACGTTCCGGCGGCGCGCGCTCCTCGCGGGCGTGGCCGTGGGCATGCACCAGGCCATCAACTACCGCTTCCTGGCGGTGGGCGACCTGCGCCGCGCGCGCGTGTCCACGGACGCCGTCGCGCTGGCCAACCCGCTCTCCGAAGAGCGCAGCGTCATGCGCACGTCACTCCTGCCCTCGCTGCTGGCGGCGGCCGGCGCGGCGCAGCGGCACCAGGCGCGCAGCGTCTCGCTCTTCGAGGTGGGTCGCACCTTCCACCCTCGCGGGCCGAGCGACGCGGCCACCCAGAGCGCCGACGCCCACCTCCCCGTGGAGCGCGAGTGGCTCTCGCTCTTGCTGGCGGGCGCAGCGGACACCTGGCTGGGTGACGACCGCAGCTTCGACTTCTACGACATGAAGGGCCGCGTGGAGGCGCTGGTGCACACCCTGGTGGGCGTGCTGCCGGAGCTGGTGGTGGACACCGAGCTCGACCAGCGCGCGCCCGCCTTGCACCCCCGCCGGCGCGCCAGCGTGCGCGTGGCCGGTGAGACGCTGGGCGTCGTTGGCGAGCTGCACCCCGAGGTGGTGGACGACTTCGGCCTCGACGGCCGCCCGCTCTACGCGGAGCTCGACATGCAGGCCCTCGAGCGCGCGAGCGTGCGCGTGGGCGTCACGCAGGCGGGCGAGCTGCCGCGCTTCCCCGCCACCACGCGCGACCTGGCGCTCTTGCTGGCCGACGAGCACCCCGCAGGCGACGTGGCCGCGGCCATGGCGGCCGAGGGCGCGCCACTGGCGGAGTCCGTGCGCGTGTTCGACGTGTACCGCGGCGACCAGATCCCTGCGGGACACCGCAGCGTGGCGTTCCGCGTGACCTACCGCGACCCCGCCGCGACGCTCAAGGACAAGGACGTGGACAGCGCGCACGCTCGCGTGGTCAAGACCGTCACGGCGCGCTTCGGCGCCCAGCAACGTTAGAGCGTGATGCCGGATGGGCGGAAGTCCTGGCTTGTCTGAAGCGCCGCGTGCGGCGTTGCTCCTCCTCCCCGATGCGACAGCATCGACTCGTCGTCGCGCCTTGCTCGCGCCCCTTCATCCTGCGCCATCCCCTTGCGCCCATCCTGCATCACGCTCTGGCCCGCGAGCGCGATCGCCGCGGCCGCCCGAGCGCCGAAAGCTCACGCTTGAGCTTGGCGCGTTCCTGTGGTTTTCTCGTGTCCTTCTGGCGCTCTAGCCGACTCCGCGAGGTTCCTGGTGACGAAAGCTGAAATCATCGACGCCGTGTACGAGAAGGTCGGCGGGTTCTCGAAGAAAGAAGCCGCCGAGGTCGTGGAGGCGATGTTCGACACCATGAAAGAGGTGCTCGCCGAGGGGGAGAAGATCAAGATCTCCGGCTTCGGGAACTTCGTCGTGCGCGACAAGAGCCAGCGCTGGGGGCGCAACCCGCAGACCGGCGAGCCCATCCCGATCAGCGCGCGCAGCGTGCTGACGTTCAAGCCGAGCCAGGTCTTGAAGACCGCCCTCAACCCGCACCGTGAAGCGTCGAGCGATCTGGACGACCAGGACGAAGACGACGACCGCGCCGGCGACGCCGAGCAGGGCTGATGACGCGTGGTGCGGCGGCGCCCCAGTCTGCCTGATCGCCTCTTCTTCAAGATTGGAGAGGTCGCGGAGATGGTCGGCGTGAAGACGCACGTGCTGCGCTACTGGGAGGGCGAGTTCGACCAGCTGCGACCCAAGAAGACCCGCGGCGCCCATCGGCACTTCACGCGCGCCGACGTGGACATGGCGATGCAGATTCGCCGCTTGCTGCACGACGAGGGCTACACGGTGGCCGGCGCCAAGCTGCGCCTCGCCGAGCTGGAGGACCGCGCGACGCCCGCGCCCCGTCGTGAGGTGGCTCTCCGCGCCGAGCTGCTGGGCCTGCGGGCGGACCTCGTGAAGGCGCTCGCACGCCTCGACCGACTCATCGCGCCGCCGCCGCCGGTGCCCGACACCGAGGTGCGGGTGGAGGCCGTGGTGCCTGCGATGGCGCGGCTCCGTCAGCCCACGCGCACGCGCGCATGAGCGCGACGTTTAGTGGAAAAAGGCATTGCCAATCCAGCGGCTTGCAGTATCTTCCGCGTCCCTCACCCCACCATCCAGAACGCCGTTGTCGGGGCGTAGCGCAGCTTGGTAGCGCACTATACTGGGGGTGTAGGGGTCGCTGGTTCGAATCCAGTCGCCCCGACTAGAAAGCCCGCAAGCACTCGTGCTGCGGGCTTTCGCCTTTGTGTCGGAAGTCAGCGACCACCTCGGGGAGACTTCGCGGTATCGTGGGCGTGGATGGCCAACGAGTCTGGACGACCGCGCGCCCGCACCACGCTGGACTATTGGCCAGTCGTCGTGAACGTCATCGAGAACGGCCATGACCTCTCCGAGATAGAAGACGTGCTCGCGGTGAACGAAGTCGCGCTCTCACGTGGGCCGCAGTTCGTCACCATCCGCGACTTCCGCACGCACAACCAGCAGGTCACCGCGCTGCAGCGCAAGCGCCTCGCGCAGTGGCAGGACGACAACTGGAAGCTCATCCAAGCGCGCTGCTTGGGGGTGGCCAACATCATGCCGTCGCCAGTGGTGCGCGGCGTCCTGCGGGCGGTGTTCTGGATGTCCACGCCTCCCACGCGGGAGGAGGTCTTCGACACCACCGAGCAGGCCGTGGCCGCAGCCTACCGCTGGGCCAAGGAGGCCAACCTGCTCATCCCCTCTGGCTTCACCCCCGAGCGCCTGACTGCCGACCTCTTGGCCAACAAGATCTGAGCGCTCGGGTTCAGGTCCTCACTCGGCGGGCGGGAGGAACTTCTTCATCTTCTGCGCGAGCGGGATCTTGCCCTTCACCTTCATCTTGCGCGTCATGTACGCCTTGGCGCCGTCCAGCTCGCCGTTGCCCATCTGAAGGAAGTGCTCGCCCTTCATGGTGATGGTCACGGAGGGGTTCGGGTGCTCGCCGGCGGTCACGGGACCGAGCACGCCGTCCTCCACCGAGAAGTGGAACTGACCGGAGTTGTCGCCCGAGAAGTCGTACTGGATGACGCAGCTCACGCCCTTGGCTTCGCTGGAAATGAAGCGCTCGCCGAGGCGCTCGAAGTACTCACTGATGCTCGAAACCTTATTCATTGCCAGCCTCCAAAGGGGGTACTGAGGTGTACGGAGACCGAAGATATACAGCGTAGACCTGAGGCTCGCCAGCCCAAAGTGAAACCTGTTCTATTTTGCGCGAGCCGCCCGCAGACCCTGTCTCATGCGGCCAGCGCCCCCTGCGCCACGCTGTAGTGCCCCGCGGCCAGCGCCCGCGCCGTCTCGGCGGGTGTCTTTGGCTGGCGCGCACACCACTCGAGGTACGCCAGGAACGAGATGTCCGGGTCGCTCACCTGATGGGCGGGCATCGGGAAGTCTCCCTGCACGGCACGCTCGAGCGCCGTGAGCAGGTTCTCGTGGTAGCCCTCGTACACGGTGAGGTCGCGCATCCACTCGGCGCGCGGGTCCCTGCCGTCCACCACGTCGCGCGCGCGCCGCAGTGCCTCCTCGAGCTTGCCCGGGTGCACCGACAACATCTGTAGGTCGTAGACGAACTGCACGCCGTCATGGTGCGCCCCGAGCAGGTGGCAGATCACACGCTCGGGCGAGCTCAGCAACCCCGAGAAGTCCAGCGGCGCGACCGCCTTCTCGCGCAGCAAGAACGGGAAGCGCAGCGGCCGCGACTCGAGCAACCGGGCGCGCAGGCTGGGCCGCACGGGGTGCGTGGCGCTGGTGCCGATGCTCTCGGGCCGGAACACCACGCGGTGCCACATGCGCAGCACTCCCAGCGAGATCTGCCAAGCGTTGGGGACATCCGTCACCAAGCCAGCGCGGCGAATCTGGTCCAGCCGCTCTTCCACGACGTCGGGGCGAAACAAGATGGGGTAGAGCAGGGTGCGGTCGAGGTTCATGGGGCAATCTCCAGGGAGAGAGGGGCGGGCCGCGCCACGAGGCGCGCGACGTTGGCGCGGTCACGCTGCGCGAGCGCATCCAGCAGCGGCTCGATCGCGCTCGGCGATGGCGCCGCGAGCCATGCGCGCAGCAGGCCGTAGCCCACCACGTTGGTCTCGGGGGCTGCGTAGAGCTGCTGCTCGAGCTCCGGCAGCGCGGCGAGTGCATCCAGCACGGGGTTGAAGGCCAGCCGCAGCACGCGGTTGCCCGCGGCGTCCAGCAGCGCGCGCACCACGTCCATGTCCAACGCCGAGAGCGTGTGCGGGTCCGAGTTGCCCGCCTGCACGGCCTCTGCGAAGGCGTCTAGGGCAACCGAAACGGGGCTGACGTCCGGGCGGCGCGCCGCGATCTCGAGCAGCACGGCCCGCGCCAGGTGGCGCCGGGCGGCCAGCATGTCCGTGACCCAGCCCGCCAGCTCGGTGCGGGAGCGCCCACGCGCCACGGACAGCACGCTGGGCAGCAGCGTGGGCCCCGACTCGCGCTGGAAGTCTTGCACCTCGTAGCCGCGCCCCTGGCGCACCGACAAGAGCCCCTCCGAGCGGAGCTGCGCGAGCGCACTGCGCACCGTGACCCGGTTGACGCCGAACTGGGCGGCGAGGTCGCGCTCTGGCGGCAGGCGCGCCCCCACGGTGAGGGCCCCATTCAAGATGCGCCCGCGCAGCTGCTCGGCGCACAGGTCCACAGCGGAAGCCTGCGTCAGGGTGTCGAACGGGGTGTCGTGGGCAGAAGATGGCATTGGTTGAATGGTCCGACCAATTTACGCGACTCGCCTGTCAGGGTCAATGGAGAACTTCGCCACGCTGGCAATCACGGGAGATAGCCGTACGCTCACGGCTCTCCGCGTGTCTGCCCGCGGGCCCCCCACGATGACGCGCGACACCGACCGCCCCCTGATCCTGGTCTCGAACGACGACGGCGTGAACGCGCTCGGGAACGTGGCGCTGCGCCGTGCCCTGGCCCGCATCGCCGAGGTGTACACCGTGGCGCCGGAGTACGAGCAGAGCGCGAAGAGCCACTCCATCTCGCTGCACGTACCGCTGCGCTTCCGCACGGTGGAGCCCCGCGTGCACGCCGTGGACGGCACACCCGCCGACTGCGTGTACGTGGCGCTCTTCATGGAGTCGCTGCTGCCTCGCAAGCCGGACCTGGTGGTGAGCGGCATCAACCACGGGGCCAACTTGGGCACCGACGTGCACTACTCCGGCACCGTGGCGGCGGCGCGCGAGGCGGCGCTGCGCGGCATCCCAGCCATCGCGTTCTCCAACCTGCATCACGGCAACATGGAGGCCATGGCCGAGGTGGCTACGCAGCTGTGTGAGCGCATGCTGGCGTCGCTGCACGGCCGCGTGTCCACCGACGCCGAGGGCAACGCGCCGCTCATCAACGTGAACTTCCCGGACCGCCCGGAGCCGCGTGGCATCGTGGCGGCGTCGCTCGGGCAGCGGCACTACGCCGAGGGCGTGGACCTGCGCGACGACCCGCGCGGGCGCCCCTACTTCTGGATCGGCGGCGCCGGCGGCGTGCACCACCCCGAGATGCCTGGCTCCGACACCGAGGCGGTGGACGGCGGCTTCGTCAGCGTCTCGCCGCTCTCGCTGCGCGTCACCGACACCACTCAGCTCGGGCTCGCCGCCTTCGTGGCGGGGCCCTCGGAGGATCACTCATGAGTCAGCAAGACCAGCCGGACCAACGCATCGCTCTCGTGGCAGGGCTCATCCGCGAGGTGCCGGATTTCCCGAAGCCCGGCATCCTCTTCAAGGACATCACCCCGCTGCTCGCCAGCGCGGAGGGTTTCCACGCGTGCACTACCCTCATGCGCGAGTCCGTGGCCGACCTGGCACCCGACACCATCGTGGGCGTGGAGGCGCGCGGCTTCTTGTTCGGCGTGGCGCTGGCCACCCAGCTCAGCCTGGGCTTCGTGCCCGTGCGCAAGCCCGGGAAGCTGCCGGCCGAGACGCTCTCGGTGTCCTACGAGCTCGAGTACGGCAGCGACTCGCTCGAGATCCACCGGGACGCGCTGCGCCCGGGCGCCCGCGTGGTGATCGTGGACGACCTGCTCGCCACGGGCGGCACGGCGGCGGCCACGGCCGAGCTGGTGCGCAAGGCAGGGGGCCAGGTGGTGGGCTTCGCGGTGGTCATCGACCTGGCGTTCCTGGGCGGCGCGGCCAAGCTGGATGCGCCCGTGCGAGCGATTCTGACGTACACGTGAAGGGTTTTCGCACGACCCTGACCGTTCGGTAGACAAACTCTGACCATGTGGTAGAGAGAGGGCGCCACTCTCTCGGTGGACGACACGAGACGCGACGGGCACGCCCGCGCTTACTTGGAGACCCCCACATGCCGCAGTACAAAGCCCCGCTTCGGGACACGCGCTTTCTCATCAACGACGTCCTCGACTACCCCGGCCACTACGCCCAGCTGCCGAACGGGAAAGAGGCCACCCCCGACGTGGTCGACAGCATCCTCGAACACTGCGCCGCGTTCTGCGAAGGCGTGCTCGCGCCGCTCTATCAGTCTGGCGACAAGGAGGGCTGCAAGCTCGAGAACGGCGTGGTCACCACGCCGAAGGGCTACAAGGCGGCCTACGACCAGTTCGTGGAGGGCGGCTGGCAGGGGCTCTCACACCCCGAGATCTACGGCGGCCAGGGCATGCCCATGTCGCTCGGCGTCTTCAAGGCCGAGATGATGGGCACCGCCAACTGGGCGTTCAATATGTACCCAGGCCTGAGCCTGGGCGCGATGAACACCATCATGCTGCACGGCACCGAGGAGCAGCGCATGGCGTACATGCCGCCGCTCACCGAGGGGCGCTGGATGGGCACCATGTGCCTGACCGAGCCGCAGTGCGGCACCGACCTCGGCCAGGTGAGCAGCAAGGCCGTGCCGCGCGGCGACGGCAGCTACGATGTGACCGGCACCAAGATCTTCATCTCGGCCGGTGACCACGACCTCTGCGAGAACATCGTGCACGTGGTGCTGGCGCGCATCCCGGGCGCGCCCGCGGGCACGCGCGGCATCTCGCTGTTCATCATCCCCAAGTTCCTGCCCAGCGCGGACGGCGGGAAGGGCGACTTCAACAACGTGGTGTGCAGCGGCATCGAGCACAAGATGGGCATCAAGGCCTCGGCCACCTGCACCATCGAGTTCGAGGGCTCGCGCGCGTTCATGCTGGGGCCCGAGAACAAGGGCCTCGAGTGCATGTTCACGTTCATGAACACGGCGCGCATCGGCACGGCCCTACAGGGCGTGTGCGCCACCGAGCTGTCGTATCAGGGCGCGCTGGCGTACTCGAAGGACCGCCGCTCCATGCGCGCGCTGTCGGGCAAGAAGGAGCCCGACAAGGTGGCCGACGCCATCCACCACCACGCCGACGTACGGCGCATGCTGCTGACCATGAAGGCCGTGTCCGAGGGTGGCCGCGCCATGCTCTATCACGCCGCCAAGATGGCCGACTTCATGACGGTGGCCGTGGAGCAGGGCAACGACAAGGAGCGCGAGCTGTGGGACGAGCGGCTGGGCTTCTACACGCCCATCCTCAAGGGCTTCCTCACGGAGCTGGGCTACGAGTGCACCAACATGGGCGTGCAGGTCTTCGGCGGGCACGGCTACATCGGTGAGCACGGCATGGAGCAGATCGTGCGCGACACGAAGATCGCCACGCTCTACGAGGGCACCACGGGCATCCAGGCGCTGGACCTCCTGGGCCGCAAGGTGCTCATCGCCAGCAAGGGCAAGGCCATCGCCGAGTACACCGGCGAGATCATGAAGTTCTGCGGCGAGCACGCCACGAACCCGAAGATGCGGCCGTTCATCGTGTCGCTGGGCAAGGTGTGCGCGCAGTGGAACTACCTCACCGTTCGGCTCGCGCTGGGCGCTCGCAAGGACCGCGACGTGGTGGCCGCCAACGCCGTGGACTTCCTGATGTACTCCGGCTACGCGATGATGGCGTTCTTCTGGGCCAAGATGGTGGCCGCAGCCTTTGCCAAGCTCGCGAGCGGCGATGGCGTGGAGACGCCCGAGTTCTACCGGGCCAAGATCCAGACCGGCGAGTTCTACTTCGACCGCGTCCTGCCGCGCAGCAAGGCGCACGCCGGGTCCATCTTGTCGCCCATCAAGAGCACCATGCAGATGCCCATCGAGGCGTTCTCCGAGCGCTGAACCGGGCGTCCGTCCACGCCGCCGCGCCCCGTGAACAGGGCCTTGCGCTATCCGCCGCTCCGAGCATGATGGGCGGATGGTGCAGGGCTCTGATCACTTCGACGGTCGCCGCTTCCTGAACACGGACGTGAAGGGCAGGCGCCACAGCAGCAGCGCCGACGCCATCAAGTGGTTCGTCACGCGCAAGCGCCCCAAGGTCACGCCCATCGTCAGCGAGCCGGGGCCCGCGCCGGCGCAGCGCGTTCACGGGCGTGAGGTGCGGGTCACGTGGGTGGGCCACGCCACCGCGCTCATTCAGCACGACGGGCTCAACATGCTGACGGACCCCATCTGGGAGCCGCGCTGCAGCCCGTTCCGGTTCATGGGGCCCAAGCGCTTTCGCGCGCCCGGCATCCGCTTCGAGGACCTGCCGCCCATCGACGTGGTGCTGCTGAGCCACGACCACTACGACCACCTGTGCGTGCGCACGTTGAAGCGCTTGCAGGCGCACTCGGCGCCGCAGATCGTCACGGGGTTGCGGGTGGGCGAGGTGCTCGCGCGCAACGGCATCGGCAACGTGCACGAGCTGGACTGGTGGGACTCGGTGGAGGTGGCGCCCGGGGTGGTGGTGGTGTTCACGCCGGCCAAGCACTTCTCGGGGCGCTCGCCGTTCGACCTGGACCGCCGGCTGTGGGGCGGTCTCTACGTGCACGCACCGGCCGGAGGCATCTACTACGCCGGAGACTCGGGCTACTGCACACACTTCCGCGACATCCGCGAGCGGCTCGGCAGCCCCCGTGTGGCGCTGCTTCCCATCGGCGCGTTCGAGCCGCGCTGGTTCATGTCGCCGGTGCACATGGACCCGGCCCAGGCGGTTCAGGCGCACTTGGACTTGGGCGCCGTCACGTCGGTGGCAGTGCACTACGGCAGCTTCGCGCTGGCCGACGACGAGCAAGGCCAGCCCGAGCGCGAGCTCACCGCGGCCCTGCGCGCGCAGCGTGTGCCCGAGTCGCGCTTCCGCATGCTCCCGCACGGTGACGCCGTGGGCCTCCCGCGCGGCGTGGCGGAGCTCGGCGTGGATGCCGTGGCGTAGCCAGACGCTCTCCGGGTCGGTGCTGCTCGGGGCGCTGATGGCGGCTGGCTGCGTGGAGCCGGTGCCGCCGCGCGACCCGGCGGACTACCTGCGCGTGGGCGTGGACCCGCGCGAGGAGGCTGCCCACCTGGCGCGTGCCTTCGAGGACGACGGCTACCGCGTGCGTCGTCTGGTGAACGCGGACAGGGTGGCCATGCTGGACGCCGTTGGCCCCGAGGGGCAGAGCGCGCTGCGGGTGGTGACGCACGTGGGCGTGGCGCTGGGCATCGACGTGCCGGACCGAGGCTTCCCCACGCGGGAGCGCGTGCGTGGGCTGCCGGCGCCGCTCTCGGGGGGGGACCTGGACGGTGACGGCGCCATCGAGCTGCTGATCGCGGTGGTGGACCGCACGCGCATGGGCGAGTGCATCGCGGTGGTGCGCGTGGACGAGCACGGCCAGGTGAGCGAGGTCTTCGTGGACACGAGCCCCGTGCAGGAACACGCCTGCGCGGAGCGGGCCGAGGACGTGGCCGGCGACGCCCGCGCCGAGCTGCTCGTGGTGGGGCGTTACCTCATCCCACCCCTCAATGTGCCCGCCAGTGTGGCCGTGCCCTTCACCGGCTTCGAGGGCCGCTACGTGCCCATGGGCCCCGAGGCGGCGCGCTACTTCGCGGGCGAGCGCAGTGTGCGTCTCGAGCGCCTCATGGATGCTCGGCGCGCGCGTGAGGCCGACACCATCTCCCGCCTGGCGGTGGAGCTGGGCGTGCTGCGCTTCTTCGAGTGGGGCGACGCGGAGCGCGCCATCCTGGCGCTGGACGAAGAGTCCGAGGGCGCGCATGTGGACGCGCTGGCCGCGGGTCGCGAGCTGATCCGCGCGCTGGCCGAGGCACCCGGTGGGCGTGCAGCCCAGGACGAAACGGAGTAGACCCGGGCGTGGCCAAGAAGCGTGTCGAAAAGGGCGTCAGCGGCATGGAGTTGCTGGTCTGCCGCAACCCCAAGGCGGCGCAGACCTACGAGATCGAGGAGAAGCTCGAGGTCGGGATGATCCTGGTGGGCAGCGAGGTGAAGAGCCTGCGCAACCGCAAGGCCGACCTCGACGGCGCCTACGCGGTGATCGAGAACGACGAGCTGTTCCTGCACAAGATGCACATCGCTCCCTATGAGCAGAGCGGCTACTCGGGACACGCCACCAAGCGCGTTCGCAAGCTGCTGGCGCACCACGCCGAGATCGAGAAGTGGCGCGGCAAGCTCACCACCAAGGGCTACACGCTGGTCCCCCTGCAGGTGTACTTCAAGGGAGGCGTGGCCAAGTGCCAGCTGGGCCTGGGGCGCGGCAAGAAGAAGGGCGACGAGCGCGAGGCGCTCAAGGCCAAGGCGGAGCTCAGCGAGGCCCGCGACGCCGCGAGGCGCCGATGAGCGCGTTCCCCATCCCGCTGACCTTGCGTGGTGGCGAAGAGGGCGTGCTGGAGGGCTGGGACGGTGCATTCCTGCTGGTGCGTGTGCCCATGCCTTTTGCGCCGGGCACGCCTGTGCGCGTCTTGATCTCGCTGCCCACCCCGCTGCCGTTCGAGGGCAAGTCGCTGGGCAGCAAGCTGGGGGACGACGGCCTGTTCACCATGCGCCTGCGGCCCGTCACGCTGCCCAAGACCACACGCGTGGCGCTCGATGCGCTGCGCGACGCCTGAGGCTCAGCGAGGCTGAACCCCTAGTGCCCTCCGGGGAGGGCGCCGGTCAGAGATCGAAGCCGCTCAGGACCTCGCGCTTCACGGCCTCGAAGTCGTTCGGCAGGTCGATGGGCGTGTTGGGGTGCTTGCTGGTCACGCCCTCGATGCGCCCCTCGTGGTAACGAATCTTGAACTGCGTGAACTTGAGCCCGTTGGCGGTGGAGACCACCACGATGCGCTGGCCCGGCTGGATGTTGCCCGCCGCGACCTGCTTCTCGAGGGCAGCGAGCGCCACGCCCGTGTGTGGGCAGGTGTAGAGGCCGCTGCGGTCGGCCGCAGCCGAGGCCTCAGCCAGCTCGGCCTCGGACGCCTGCTCCACGATGCCGTCGAACTTCTTCAAGGTGCGGATGGCGCGCCGCACGCTGACCGGGTTGCCGATGCGGATGGCGCTGGCCTCGGTGGCGCCGGCGGTGATGGCCTCGAAGTTCTCGTAGCCCGCCTTGTAGGCGCGGTAGAGCGGGTTGGCCTGCTCCGCCTGCGCAAGCATGAGGCGCGGGCGACGCTTGACGAGGCCCAACTCGAACAGCATGTCGAAGCCGGCGCCGAGCGCGGCCACGTTGCCCAGGTTGCCGCCGGGGATGATGACCCAGTCCGGCAGGTCCCAGTCGAACTGCTGGGCGATCTCGATGGCGACCGTCTTCTGGCCCTCGAGCCGCAGCGAGTTCATGGAGTTGGCGAGGTACACACCTTCTTCGAGGGCGAGCTTCTGCACGATGGCCATGCAGCCGTCGAAGTCCGTGTCGAGCGCGCAGACCTTGGCGCCGTTGGCGAGCGGCTGCACCAGCTGGGCGGTGCTGATCTTGCCCTTGGGCAGCAGCACCACGCTGGGGATGCCGGCGCTGGCGCAGTAGGCCGCGAGCGCGGCGCTGGTGTCGCCCGTGGAGGCGCACGCGATGGCCTTGATGGGCTTCCCGTCCGCGATCATCTGCTTCACGGTGCTGACCAGCACGGTCATGCCGAGGTCCTTGAACGACCCGGTGTGCGAGTTGCCGCAGTTCTTGATCCACAGCTCGTCCAAGCCGAGGCTCTTGCCGTAGCGCTCCGCCCAGAAGAGGTTGCTGCCGCCCTCCGCGGTGCTCACCACGTTCTCGGGGCGCACGTGCGGCTGCACCCACTCCTTCTTGCCCCACACGCCGCTGCCGTAGGGCCACTGGCGCGTCATCCAGCGCTTGTCGAAGATGCCCTTCCACTCGTCGGCGGTCTTCTCCTTGAGCGCCGCCATGTCGTGCGCCACCTCGAGGAGCTCACCGCATGCCGGGCACTGGTAGATGACGGTGTCGAGGGGCCAGCTGCCGGGACAGCCCGCGGTGCAGCGGAAGGACGCGCTATAGGACATGATGGCGCGAGTATATCGGGTCGCGGGGGTGTGGCCAGCGCAAGCAGTGCAGCAGCGGACTTAGGGCGCCGGCGTGGCGGCGGGGGTGCCCGTCGTGCTGCCCCCTCCGGCAGCGGCGGCGCGGCGACGCTCGGCCTCGCGGGCCCACGCCTCGAACTGCCGGCGCGCCAGGTCGAGCCCATAGCGGACGTCGTCGGCGGTGGCCCGGCCGCGGATCTCCACGCGCTCCCCCTGCGGGACGAACGTGAAGCTCTGCAGGACGCTCACCCGGTTGCCGAGCACCATACGCACGGCAAAGCTCTGCACGGCTCCGTCTCGTTGGGCGGTCCAGTAGGCGATGGCGTCCGCGGCCAACTGCTCGCTGGGGAACACGGCCACCCCGTCGATGGCCACGATGCGCGGACCCACCTCCCGAATGGCCAGGCGCGCACGGAGAGGGATCACGTCCGGATTGCCGGCCGACATGAGGAACGCGTGCACGCCCTCGATCTCGAGGCTGAGCCCTTCGTTGGGGCCCATCGAGAGGAGCACGTCGGGACCGACGGCTTCTTCGAGCCCCTCGGCCTCCCCGCCCCGGGCGGCGCGCGCCTCCGTCATGGCGAGCGCCACCGCGAGATCTTCCGAGCGCGAGATGGTGAAGTGCTGCGGGCTGAGCATGGCCAGCACGCGTGGCGTGTTCCCCTCGTTGGCCCAGGGGGCGACCTGCACTCCGTCTTGCGTGGCCCACGTGGCTTGCGTGCCGCGCGCGTCGGCCATGCGGTCCACGGCGGCGCGCGTGAAGGACTCGTCGTGCACGTGCCGTCCAGCCACCAGGATGCGGCTGCGAAGCCGGTTGGGAGTGGCGATCAGCACGCGCTCGAGGTCGTTGAGCGGGTCGATGCCCGAGCCGCCGAGCAGCTCCTGCCAGTCCGGGACCGCCGCGATCAGCGCGCGCACCTCGTTGGCCACCACGGACTGCCGCAGGCGCCCCATGTCGAGGCGCAGGGCCAGCTGAGCACCGGCCGGGATGCGCGCCGGGCCATGCACCGTGGCGCTGGCCACGGGCAGACGCGACACGTTCGGGCCGGCATCCGTGCTGGCGTCCGGGCCCGCGTCCGCCACCTGGAGCGGCACTCCGCCATCGAGGCCGTCGCTGCCGAGCCCGCCGGCGTCGTTCACCGCCGCGTCGTCCATGCCACCGTCGATGCCCGCCATGACGCCCGCGTCCATGGCCATGACGCCCGCGTCTTCGGTCGCGTGCGCACCCGGCCCGTCGCCCTCGCCGTCGCCCTCGTCGCCGGCAGCGCTCTCGTCCAGCGCTTCTTGGATGGGGGGCGCGTTGACCATCACGGCCTCCATGGCCTCGGTCATGCCGAACTCCACCTGGTCGGGCATGCCGAACTCGAAGTCCAGCTCGGGCACGGTGGACATCTCCGCGACGGTCAACGCCATGCCGGCATGCAGGCCGAGCGAGATCGCGAGCGCCAGGGGGAGGGCGTATGGGGTGAGGCGGCGCGCGCGCACGGGCTGTTCGACGCTACCCCGAGAGGGGTCATTCATGGGGCGAGCGGGGGACAGGGGTTGACGGAGCCATGAGGTCGGTTCAAGGGTTCCCGCGAGCTTCGGGCATAGAGCGCCGGTCCTCGAAGTTCATGAATGGTGCCACGGCGCGTTGTGTTCCTCATGTCCGCATTGTCCTCGACTCACGCCACGTCTCCGCGCCGCCCACTCACAGGGCGCGCTCTCTCTAGCATCCTTCGCCGGGCCGGTCTCTGGCTGATGCTCGCATGCGTGGGCACGGGCTGCGGTGGGCAGGCCAGCGAAGACGCCACCGAAGAGACCAGCGGCTCCACCGAGACTGCCGCAGGCGATCCGACGGCAGCCGGGCAGGCCGACGCCGAAGACGGCGGCGCGGAAGACGGCGGAGCCGAGGACGGCGGCGCCACGGCAGGGACCACGCCCAAGCGCATCTTCGCGCAGCGCTTCGTGGTGGCCATTCGCGAGAGCCCGGCCGAGACGGCCACGCGCATCGGACGCATGCGCGCGGGCTCGGTGCTGAACGCCAAGACGGCGGCTCCCGTGGGCTTCACGGACTGCCCGGCGGGCTGGTACGAGCTCGAGACGGGCGGCTTCGTCTGCAACCGGCGCGAGGTCATCGCGTTCGACGGAGACCGCCTGCCCGAGGTGCGCTTCCGCCAGCCCCGCATGGCGGACCCGCTGCCCTACGAGTTCGGCTACATCCGCAGCGAGGTCCCGGTCTACCGGCGGCCGCCCACGGATGAAGAGGCCATGGAGCACGAGGGTTGGCGTCCGCCCGCGCCCGAAGGGGCCGAGGGCACCGAGGGCAACACCACCGCGCCGAGCGAGGGCGGCAGCGCCCAGGCCGCAGCGGAGCCCACTCCGGCCGCCGTGGAACCGCCCACGCCGGCTGCTCCCGTGGAGGCGACCCCCACCCCTCCGGTGGCGGTCGCCGAGGGCACCGAGGTGCTCCCCGAGGAAGAGCCCGAGCCCGTCACGCTGGACTCGCTGCGCGGCGAAGGCGTGGTGCACCACCGGGCCATGCGCGGCTTCTGGGTGAGCCTCGACCGCCGCATCCGCTCCGGCCCGCGCAGCTACTGGCGCACGCAGAGCTCGCTCTTCGTCCCCGCGCGCGCCATCACCACGCGCCCCGGCAGCACCTTCGCGGGCTTGGCGCTGGACGAGACCACCACCCTCCCGGTGGGCTTCATCTCGCGCCGCCAGGGCATCAACGCCGAGTCCATGGACGAGCGTGGCCGCCTGCGCCGCGCCCGCCGCATGTACCA
Organism: Sandaracinaceae bacterium; assembly: GCA_016706685.1. Classification (NCBI taxonomy): domain Bacteria; kingdom Pseudomonadati; phylum Myxococcota; order Polyangiales; family Sandaracinaceae; species Sandaracinaceae bacterium. The sequence goes on from JADJJE010000004.1 coordinate 86,932, forward strand.
CCGGGACTCCTTCGCCATCGCGCGCGAAGAGACCGTGGGCAACCGCCTGTACTACGTCACCGCCGAGGGCCTCTACTACCGCGCGGACCAGGTCATGAAGGTAGACCGCATCGAGCGCGAAGCCCGCATCCCGGCTGGCGTGAAGTGGATCGAGGTCAACCTCGAGAACCAGACCCTGGTGGCCTACGACGGCGATCGCCCCATGTACGTCACGCTCATCTCGTCCGGCCGTGTGAAGCGCCGCGGCGACGAAGACCACGACCACCACACCCCGACAGGCGTCTTCCGCATTCGCGAGAAGCACATCACCAACACCATGGACGGCGACGGAACCGTGGTGGACGGCCCCTACAGCATCGAAGACGTGCCCTACGTCCAGTACTTCTGGCGCTCCTTCGCCTTCCACACGGCCTTCTGGCACGACAACTTCGGCCGCACCAAGAGCCACGGCTGCGTGAACATGTCGCCCGCCGACTCACGCTGGCTCTTCAACTGGACCACCCCTGGCCTCCCCGGCGGCTGGCACTCGGTCTGGGCCCCGGAGGGCGAAGCCGACACCGCGCCCACCTACGTCTGGGTCCACGGCGAGACCCCGCTCGGCTGAGCAGCACCGCAGCCTCCACTGACAGAAAGTCCACGCACCACCAGAGGTCTGGCGTAGAGTCCCCCCAAGGTGACTCCATGACGACTGGCACGGCTGCGCGCATCGACCGCGGAAACTTGGCGGACCACCTCCGCACCCTCGGCTACGAGCCCACCCCCATCGCCAACGACACCTGGCGCGCCCACCTCAAGGCCGCCGGCCGCACCTTCCCCCTCTTGGTGCGCACCCACGAAGGCTACGTCACCTTCGCCATCGTCCCCCTCCTCAAGACCCCGAGGACGGCATCCACGCCGCCAAGCTCTACAACGAGCTCCTCCGCCTCAACCACGTCTTGATGTTCGCCAAATTCTCCATCGACGACGACCTCGACATCGTCCTCTCGGTCGAATACCCCCTCGGCCAGCTCGACCCCAGCGAAGTCGCCGACGCCCTCTCGGCGCTAGGCCACTACGCGGACCAGCACTTCACCGCCCTGACCCAGCTCCTGGCTTGATCGCGACGCGTCCAAGTCCCTTCCGGTGTTGAGCCCGCATTCGCGTCCGTGATAGCGTCGGCCTCATGCAAGGACTGTGGAACTCACTCGCGGCAGCGATGTTGCCGCTCGCTCTCTTGATGTCGCTCACCGTCGATGGGGGATGCGCCACATCCTTCACCGGTTCCGCTCGCGTCGAAGGCGGCGCCGCCACCTGCCGACAGAAGTGTGAGGCAGACGGCCTCTACTTCGCAGGCATGGTTCACATGGGCGAGTACACCAACGGCTGCATCTGCTCCGTGGATTCGGGAGCCGCGGCGGTCCAGAAGGCAGTAGGCGGTGCCGCTGCCGCCGCCGTCGGGGTCGTCCTCCAGATGCGGGCAGGCCAACAAAGCGCTTCGCACTGAGCCCTGCGGCCAGCGAGTAGCCCTAGCGCGCCCCAGCCAGCCCACGTGAGCCCAGTCGAGCCCCCACGGCCACCCCCCTCCGCCACGCGGAGGAGGCCGCCACGCCCGACGGGAGCCACCGGCCAGCCCACCGCGGGTCCAGGCCCTACAAGGGCCGGGGCGGGGCGGGGGTCAGCAAGGGCGTGGGGAGGACCCCCAAAAGCAAACGCAGCGCGCAGCGCGAAGTGCCGCTTTTAGGGAGGACCCGACAGGACGCGCCAGCGCGTCCGTGCCCGCCGCGACCCCCGCCCCGCCCCGGCCGATCGATCCCGCAAGCGCCCGGTGGACCCAGCCGACCCAAGGAGGAGGTTGCGCGGCCCCCACCACAGTGGTACTTTCCGGCCGCCATTGTAAGAATCCTTGCAAGGGTGGACTCCCGGGTCCGCCCTTTTCGCATTTCTGGGGGTTCTTCGGTGCCGGTCTCGATCGGCAGTCCACCATGTCCAAACGCACCGACGCACTCATCACCACGCTCGAAGCCATCATCGAGCCGGTCTGCCTGGCCCACGGGGTAGAGCTGGTCGAGGTGCGCCATGTGCCCCAGAAGTCGGCCTCGGTGATTCGCATCACCATCGACCGCGCGCGCGCCGACGGCAAAGACGGCAGCGACATCACGCTGACCGACTGCACCGACGTGAGCCGCGACGTGTCGGCGGCCATGGACGTGCACGAAGAGGCCATGCCGCCGATGTACCACCTCGAGGTGAGCTCGCCCGGCATCGAGCGGCCGCTGGTCAAGCCCGCCGACTTCGAGCGCTTCGCCGGTCGCGAGGTCGCGCTGCGCACGCTGGTGCCGTTCGGGCCCACCAAGCAGCGCAAGTTCCAGGGAGTCCTCCGCGGTCTGGTCCGCGCCGAGGGCGAAGAAGAGTTCGTTGAGTTGAACGTGAGCGGGGCGGATGTGCGCATCCCCTTCGAGTCCATCACCCAAGCCAACCTTGTGTATCGGTTCTGAGCCGCGCGTCGGCAGCAGGGAATGTCATGAGTCAGGGCAACATGTCTCTTTCAAGCGTCATCGACTTGGTCAGCCAGGAGAAAGGCATCGACCGCTCCGTGCTGGTCGAGGCCACCGAGCAGGCCATCCTCACCGCGGCCAAGCGCACCTTCGGCCCCGACCGTGAGCTCGAGGCGCGGTACAATGAAGAGAGCGGCGCCGTCGACCTCTTCCAGTACATGACCGTGGTCGAAGAGGTGGACGACCCCGAGCTCGAGATCTCGACCGAGGACGCGGAGCGTCACGGCCTCGAGGCCGAGGTGGGCGAGGAGCTTGGCTTCCAGATCTTCTACCTGGCCGGTGACATGGAGCGCGCCCGCGAGCAGGACCGCCTCTTCGGGCACCTCCTGGGCATCTCGCAGCAGCGCCAGGGCTTCGGCCGCATCGCAGCGCAAACGGCCAAGCAGGTCATCATCCAGCGCGTGCGCGACGCCGAGCGCGAGCGCGTGTTCAACGACTACAAGAACCGCATCGGCGAGATCGTCACCGGCGTGGTGCGCCGCTTCGAGCGCGGCAGCAACATCATCGTGGACTTCGGCAACGGCGTGGAGGCCGTGCTGCCGAGCCGCGAGCAGACCCCGCGCGAGAGCTACCGCCCGGGTGACCGCGTGGAGGCGCTCCTCAAGAGCATCGACCGCGAGGCGCGTGGCCCGCAGATCATCCTGTCGCGCACCGACGTGGGCCTGCTGGTGAAGCTCTTCGAGCGCGAGGTGCCGGAGATCTTCGAGGGCATCGTGCGCGTGGTGGCCGCGGCTCGTGAGCCGGGCGCTCGCAGCAAGATCGCGGTCAGCAGCCGCGACAGCGACGTGGACCCCGTGGGCGCGTGCGTGGGCATGAAGGGCTCGCGCGTGCAGGCCGTGGTGCAGGAGCTGCGCGGCGAGAAGATCGACATCGTGCCGTTCGACCGCGACCCGGCGCGCTTCGTGTGCAACGCCATCGCGCCCGCCGACGTGTCGCGCGTCGTCATCGACGAGCAGAACCACTCGATGGAGCTCGTGGTGCCCGACAGCAAGCTCTCGCTCGCCATCGGTCGCCGCGGCCAGAACGTGCGCCTCGCGTCGCAGCTCACCAAGTGGCGCCTCGACATCGTGAGCGAGGTTCGCTTCAAGCAGATGGAGGAGGAGGCCATCGAGGTGCTCGGTCGCGTGGGCGACGCCAACCTCGGCCGCACCCTCTACCGCCTGGGCTTCCGCACCCTGGACGAGGTCGCCGAGGCGAGCCTCGAAGAGCTGGCCGGCATCGAGGGCGTGACCGACGCCGAAGAGCTGCGCCGCCTGGCCGAGGTCGAGGTCGAGACCATGCGCAAGGAGCGCATGGTGGAGCTGGCCAAGGGCGACGAGGTCCCCAACGACAAGCTCAAGTTGCTGCTCGTGCCGGGTGTGTCGCAGCGCATCGTCGACGCGCTGGACGCCGGCGGCTACGGCTCGCTCCAGGCCATCCTGCGCGAGACCGACGTGGACCGCTTCGCGCTGCAGGCCGGCCTGGACGCTGCCTACGCCAAGGAGCTGAAGCAGGGCGTGGAGGAGTTCGTGAAGGGTCCCTGGGCCCAGCTCGAGGCCACCATCAAGGCCAACCGCGCCAAGTCCCGCAAGGCGGCGGCCGACAAGGCTGCCGTGGCGGCGGCCGAGAAGGCTGCTTCGGCAGCACCGGCCACCCCCGACTCGGCCGACGACGACGACGACGAAGTGCAGGACGCGTAGCCTCGAGGCGACGCGGTATCCATGAACGCCCAGGAAGCGAACGAGGAACCCGAGACGCACCCCGAAAGGATGTGCGTGGGCTGCCGGCAGAAGGCCGAGCGGCAGGACCTCGTGCGCTTCGCGTTGGGTCCCACCCCTCCATACGTTGCCCCTGATCCGGGACGGCGGCTGGGCGGGAAGGGGGCCTCGGTGCACCCGACGCGGGCTTGCCTCGAGCGGGCCATCGCTCGGGGTGGCTTTGCCCGGGCGGCCAAGCAGCCGGTCCACCTGAACCTCGACGCGATCGTGGCCGCCCTGGTGGCGTTCGAGCAGCGTCGTGCCAGCAGCCTCCTGATGGCCGCGTATCGCAGTCGCAAGCTCGTTCTGGGCACGGATGCCGTGCGGGAAGCGATGCGCGCGGGTGGCATCCCGTTGCTGGTCGTGGCACACGACGCCGCAGGACGAAGGTTCGAGATTGAGAAAGCCGCGGAGCGCTTGGGCACCGCGTGTGTGGTGTTCGGCGACAAGGCAGCGCTCGGCGCGTTGCTTCGCAAGGATGAGGTCGGTGTGCTCGCCCTCCTCGACGCTGGAGTAGCTGCTGAGTTTGCTCAGGCGGCTGCGAGAATACGGGCACTTAGAGAGGACGAAGGTTAGTGCGAGTCTACGAAGTGGCGCGAGAGCTCGGGATCGAGAACAAGGAGCTCATGCGGCGGATCTCGACGCTGGGGATCCCCGTGAGCAATCACATGAGCGTCCTCGAGCAGTTCCAGATCGAGCAAATCCGTCGCGCAATCGACAAGGAAAACGCCGGGAACGTGGTCGAGGAGCGAATTCGCCCCACCGTGGTTCGCCGTACGCGCAAGAAGGAAGCTGGGGCTGACGAGGCGCCCGCTGCCACGCCGCCACAGGTCGAGGAGCGCATCGCCCGCCCTGCCGTCCCGATGGCCAGCGAGCCCCGTCCTGCCGCAGCCGTCGTGAAGCAGGCCCCGCGCGCCGAGGCCGCCCCTGCGCCGCGTGTGGAGGCCGAGCCCACCCGCGCCGAGGCCAAGGCACCCGAGAGCGTGCCCGTCGCCAGCACCCCGAGCCGTGATCCCGAGGAAAACGAGGCGCCGGTGCGCCGCGCCGAAGCCAGCCCCGTGGCGGCACCTCGCGCCGAAAGCCAGCCGGAAGAGGCGCCTCGTGCGCCGCGCCCGAGCGATCAGCGTGGCCCCAGCCAGCCCGTGCGCCGGCCTGTGGCGTCCGAGTCGGACGACGCCCCCGCCCGCGTGGTGCCTCGCTCCGAGCTGCGCGCCGAGAGCGAGACGGTCGCCGTGAAGGTGCCCGCGCCCACCCAGGAAGAGCTCGAGGGCATGAGCGACGATCGCTCGTCCGTGGCTCCGTCCAGCACGTCCGAGCGCTTCGCGCACACCCACCTTCCGCCGGGCGTCACGCGTCGTGGCAACACCGTGGCCACCAGCTCGCTCACCGTCTCCGACGAGAAGCGCCGCAAGATCGTCGCGCAGCACCAGCAGCAGCAGACCCAGACGCGTCGTAAGATCGTCAACCGCTCCAGCATCGGTCCGGCCGGTCGTCCGCCGGCTCGCCCCGCTCGTCGTCCGAAGCCGGGCGCGCCCGGAACGGTCAAGCGGCTGCGCCCGCTCGAGACCTCGTTGCCCGGCGCCCAGAAGCGCATCATCCGCATCGAGGACCAGATCCAGCTGCAGACGCTGGCTCAGCGCATGAGCCTCAAGGCCACGGATGTGCTCATGGAGCTCATCCAGCAGGGCGTCACCAACGTGCACATCAACAGCACGCTGGACGCGGACACCGCCACGCTGCTGGCGTCGGTGTTCAACTACGAGGTCGAGAACGTTGCCCGCACCGAGGACGAGATCGTCGGCGATGCGCGTGGTGACTTCGAGAACCTCGAGTCGGACCGGGCCCTGCGTGCCCCCGTCGTGACCGTCATGGGCCACGTCGACCACGGCAAGACCTCGCTGCTGGACAAGATCCGCAATGAGACGGTGGCCGCGGGCGAGGCCGGCGGCATCACGCAGCACATCGGTGCCTACCGCGTGGAGGTCATGCTGGAAGGCGAGGCCCGCAGCATCGTGTTCCTGGACACGCCGGGCCACGAGGCGTTCACCGCCATGCGCGCTCGCGGCGCAGACGCCACCGACGTCGTCATCCTCGTGGTGGCGGCCGACGACGGCATCATGCCGCAGACGCGTGAGGCCATCACCCACGCCAAGCAGGCGAAGGTGCCCATCGTGGTGGCGCTCAACAAGTGCGACCGCGAAGACGCCCAGCCCGAGCGCGTGAAGCACGAGCTCGCCTCGCTCGGCTTGCAGCCGGAAGAGTGGGGCGGCGAGACCATCTTCGTGGAGACCAGCGCGCACACGGGCCTCGGCATCGAGCGCCTGCTGCAGTCCGTGCTGCTCCAAGCCGAGCTCTTGGACCTCCAGGCCAACGTGAACATCCCCGCCGAGGGCGTGGTGCTCGAGGCCAAGCTCGACCGCGGTCGCGGTCCGGTGGCCAACGTGCTGGTGCGCGACGGAACGCTGAAGCCGGGTGACTACGTGGTCGCGGGTCAGGCCTGGGGCCGCGTCCGCGCCATGATGGACGACCGCGGGCGCATCGTGAAGGTCGCTGGTCCGGCGACGCCCGTCGAAATCCTGGGTCTTCAGGACCTGCCCTCCGCTGGCGACATGATCTACCAGGTCAAGAACCAGAAGAAGGCTCAAGAGGTCGCGGAGTCGTACAAGAAGGCCGGCGGCAAGCCCATCCAGGCCCAGATGTCCGGCGCGCGCGGGCTCGAAGAGTTCCAGAAGATGATGAACAGCGGCGACGTCGAGGAGCTGCGCTTGGTCTTGAAGGCCGACGTGCAGGGCTCGCTCGAGGCGCTCAAGAAGTCGCTGTTGGCGCTCACGACCGACAAGGTCAAGGTCAACATCATCCTGAGCGGCGTCGGTGGCATCACCGAGAACGACATCATGCTGGCGGCCGGTGGCAACGCCATGGTCATCGGCTTCAACGTGCGGCCGCAGGGCAAGGGCACGGCCATCGCCAAGAAAGAGCGCGTGGACGTCCGCAACTACTCCATCATCTACGAGGCGCTCGATGACGTGCGCGCGGCGATGCGGAAGCTGCTGGCGCCCAACTACATCGAGAAGGAACTCGGCAAGGCGCAGGTCCGAATGGTGTTCACCATTCCGAAGGCCGGCACCATCGCAGGCTCCATGGTCTTGGACGGCAAGATCCTGCGCACCGGCAAGGCGCGCGTGGTCCGGGCTGGCGAGGTCCTCTTCCGCGGCGACGTGGCCTCTCTCCGTCGCCACAAGGACGACGTGAAGGAGGTCGGCACCGGCTTCGAGTGCGGTATCGGCCTGGCCGGCTTCAACGAGATGCAAGAGGGCGACATCATCGAGGCCTACGAGCTCGTGCAGATCGAGGCGACGCTCTAGGGCGCCGGTCCTCGCCTTTGCATCTCTGCCCGTCAGGGCACACCCTTGAGAGACGGCGATGCCACGATCAGAGCAGAAACGCAGCGTTCGCGTGGCAGAGCGCGTCCGGGCCGAGGTGATGGAGCTGCTCCTGCGCGGCGCCATCCGCGATCCGCGCGTGAAGGATGTGCTGGTGTCGGAGGTGCGCGTCACCGACGACCTCGGGCACGCCCGCGTCTACGTGCGCACGCTCCAACCCTCCGACGAGAAGCGGCGCGTGGAGGTGGTCAAGGGCCTCGATCACGCGGCCGGCTTCATCCGCCGCGAGGTGGGCGCCAAGCTGGGGCTGCGGTACACGCCGGCGTTCCAGTTCTTCTGGGACTCCGTCATGGACTCGGCCCTGCAGATCGAGAGCGTGCTCGCCGAGATCCGGGCCGACTCCGAGGTGGCCGAGGCTGCGGCAGCCGCCGAGGGTGAGGCCGGCGCAGGCGCGCAGCTGCCTAACACCGTCGAGGACGAGCCGTGAAGGGCATCGACGAGGCGGTGCGTATGGTCCAGGAAGGCCAGCGCTTCCTCGTTGCGTGTCATCGCCGCCCCGACGCCGACGCGTTCGGCAGCGCGCTGGGCTTTGCCGCCGTGCTCCAGGAGCTGGGCAAGGACGCCACGCTGTATGTGCCGGACGAGCTGTCGCTGCCGCTGCACTACCTGGCGGACTGCATGCCGCGCGTGCGCGAGCTGCCTGCCGGCGCGCGCTTCGACTCCACTTGGGTGATGGACACCGCGGCCAAGTCGCTGTTGCCGGACGGGCTGCCGGGGCACGAGGTGCGCGGGCCGCTCATCATCGTGGACCACCACGCTGCGCACGATGACGTGGGCGACCTCAAGCTGCGCGACACGGAGGCTTGCTCCACGGGCGAAGTCATCGCCACGCTGGCCCGTGAGCTGGGGGTCTGGCCGCTCCCGCGCGCCGCCGCCACGCCGCTCTACGCTGCCATCGTGGCGGACACGGGTGGCTTCCGCTATCCGGCCACCAAGCCCAAGACGCTGCGCCTGGGGGCCGACCTGCTGGAGGCCGGCGCCGACCCGTGGGAAGCCGCGTACGAGCTCTTCGAAGGCTGGGAGCAGCCGCGCATGAAGCTGCTGGCGTCCATCTTGGACACGCTCGTGGTGTCCGACTGCGGGCGTCTCGCCATGCTGCGCGTCACGCGCAAGATGCTGGCCGACGTGGGCGCCAACGACGACATGGTGGAGGGCATGGTCAACTACGGGCGCATGCTTCGCGGGGTCGAGATCGCGGCGCTGCTGTGGGAGTGGCCTGGGGACAACGGCGCCCTCGACACCAAGATCAGCCTGCGCTCGCGCGGCACCGCGGACATCAGCCTCATCGCCGTGGCCCTCGGCGGCGGCGGCCACCGTAACGCCGCGGGCGCGCAGTGCAGCGAAGACCTCGACACCGTGGCCGTGCGCATCCGCCGTGAGGCGCTCGCCATCTTGGGGCCAGCGTGCTGACGCGCTCTGGTCGAGCGAGCTGAAGGGACACCCGTGGCCAAGCCGCGCCCCCCGAAGCTCGCGCCCGTGGACGGCTTGCTCGTGGTGGACAAGCCCATCGGGCCCACTTCGCATGACGTGGTGCAGTGGGCGCGCCGGGTGCTGGGCACGTCACAGGTGGGCCACACGGGCACGCTCGACCCGATGGCCAGCGGTGTGTTGGTGCTGGGAGTAGGGCAGGGCACCAAGCTGATGCCGCACCTGGGCGCCGAGGACAAGCGCTACGAGGCCACGCTGCGGCTGGGTCGCGGCACCCGCACGCTGGACGCCGAGGGCGAGGTGCTGGAGCGTGTGCGCGTGCCGGAGGGGCTCACCCTCGAGCGCGTGCGCGAGGTGGCCGCCACGTTCGTGGGCACGCTGTCGCAGCAGGCACCGGACGTCAGCGCGATCAAGGTGGGGGGGCGGGCGCTCCACGAGCGCGTGCGTGCGGGCGAGACCGTGGACGCGCCGTTTCGCGACGTGGTCTGCCATGCTCTCGAGGTGCACGCGCTTCAGCCGGTCTTGAATGACCCCGAGGGCGCGCTCGACGTGACGCTCGCGCTGCACACGGGCAAGGGTTACTACGTGCGCTCGCTGGGGCGCGACCTGGCGCTGGCGCTCGGGACCGTGGGGCACCTGGTGCAGCTGCGGCGCACCCGCAACGGGGCCTTCGACGTGGAGGGTGCGCTCGATGGCGCGCTGCTGGCGGGTGTGCACGACGACGCCTGCAAGGTCGCCACGCGCGCCGCCGTTCGTCCGCTGTCCGAGGCCGTTTTGTCGCTGGGTGCGCTGCAGGTGAGTCCTGCCGCGGTGGCCGAGCTGCGCTTCGGACGCCCCCTGTCACTCGAGGCGCTCTCGCCCGTGACCTCGTGGGACGAGGTGCCCGCGGTGCCCGTGTTCGCGCTGCTCGACGAAGCGGCTGAATTGGTGGCGCTGGTGGAGCGCCGCGACGACCGCTTGTACGTGGTGCGGGGGTTCCCCGCGAAACCCAGCCAGGAGGCCGAGTGGAGCACGTTGACTACCTGATCGTGGGCGCGGGGATGAGCGGTCTGGCCGTGGCGGACCGCCTGGGCAAGGAGCGCAGCTACCTGGTGCTCGAGGCCGACCGGGAGGTGGGTGGCTACTGCAAGACCGTCCGGCAAGATGGCTTCGTGTGGGACTACTCGGGGCACTTCTTCCACTTCCGCCATCCGGAGATCGAGGCCGAGCTGGTGGCCCGCATGCGCGACCAGCGCATCCTCAAGGTGGAGAAGGACAGCCGCGTCTACTACGCCGGCAAGATGGTGGACTTTCCGTTCCAGAAGAACATCCACCAGCTGCCGCTCGACGAGTTCCTGGAGTGTCTGCACGACCTCTACTTCCGCGAAGAGCGCGTGCCGGACAGCTTCCTCGAGATGCTCTACGCCAAGTTCGGGCGCGGCATCGCGGAGAAGTTTCTCATCCCGTACAACGAGAAGCTCTACGCCACGGACCTCGGCAAGCTGGACGTGGACGCCATGGGGCGCTTCTTCCCACACGCGGAGCTCAGCGAGATCATCGCGGGCTTCCGGAAGAGCGACAACCGCAGCTACAACGCGACGTTCACGTACCCCGAGGGCGGCGCCATCCAGTATGTCCACGCGCTGCTCGGCGGAGTGGACGAGGCGCGCGTGGCGCTGGGTGAGCGGCTGTTGGCCGTGGACCTCGCGGCCAAGGTGGCCACCACCACGCGGCGCGACATCCGCTTCGAGCACCTGATCAGCTCGGCCCCCTTCGACGCGTTGCTCCGTCTCGCTGGCGTGCACCACGACCCCACCATCTACTCTTACAATCAGGTGGAGGTGTGGAACCTGGGCTTCGATCGCAAGGGGCCGCCCGGCTATCACTGGGTGTACTTCCCACAGCGCGACGTCTCGTTCTATCGCGTGGGCTTCTACGACAACATCTTTGGGTCCGACCGCATGTCGCTCTACGTGGAGCTCGGGCGGAGGGCCCACGATCAGGTCGACGACCAAGTGGCCGAAGAGAGCCTTGCGGCGGTGCTGCGCGACCTCGAGCGCGTGGGCCTCGTCGACGGGCACCAGCTGGTTTCGAAGCACCACGTGGTGATGAACCCCGCGTACGTGCACATCACCGTGGACTCGCTGCGCGACGTGGCCGAGAAGAAGGCGCTGCTGCGCGAGCACGGCGTGCACAGCCTCGGCCGCTACGGATCGTGGACCTACTGCTCCATCGAGGACAACATCGTGGAGGCGCGCGCGCTGGTGGACCAGCTGCTGGGCGGCTGACACTCCACCTCCCGGCAAGCCGTGCCCGCCTCAGTGACTGGGCGTGGGCGGGGTGACCGGAGACAGCAACGGCACCAGCAGCACGTGGTCCACCTCCACGCGCTCGCCCTCGGGTGCGCGGATGACGGCGCGCGCGGACGTGCCCACCAGCGAGCTGCGGGGCACGCGCACGCGCATCTCACGCCAGTCGGAGGCCACCTCGCCCTGCAGGTCGGGCAGCGGCGCCACGTCACGGGCGGCCTCGATGGCGAGCGTGACCGGGAAGGGCGCCCCCTCACCCACGCGCCGAATGCGCAGGATGACCACCACCTCTTCGGGCTGAGCCGCGCCAGCTTCTGCGCTGGCGCCTGGCTCGGGCGCACGCACGCTCGCGGGCAGGGCGAGGCGCAGCGTCATCTCGTGGGCCTGCGACGCGCAGGTGGTGCGCGCGAGGTAGTCCCAGTCCCGCAGCCGCGGGTGCTCCTGGCACTCCACGATGGTGCGGTTGCGGCGCGCTGCGGCGCGGTCGAGATCCACGCCGCCCACCAGCCCGAGGCGCAGCGCGTTCAGCCGGATGAGCGACTCGGGCGCGGAGGTCAGCTCGGCTTCGTGTCCCGTGAGCTGCAGCAGCAGCGGCAGCGCACGCGCGTCCTCCAGCTGCCCGAGGCTGCGCGCCACGCCGTCGCGCACGTTGGAGCGCGTCTCCCAGTCGAGGATGTCCACCAGGTAGCTGTAGGCGCGCTGGTCGCCCAGGTGCCCGAGCGCGATGATGGAGAGCAGGCGAAAGCGGAACTCGGTGAGCAGCTCGATGAGCGGCTCGAGCGCGATGGGGTTCTGCAGGCGCCCCAGCCAGCGCACGGACTCTTCGCGCTCGTAGGTGTCGGTGGTGAGCCGCAGGGTGTCCAGCAGGCCAGGGACGGCCTCGGGGTCACGCAGGCGCGCGAGCGACACGGCGGCGCGGGTGCGCAGATCGGCGTCCTCCACGTGCACCAGACGGCGCAGGGCGTCGCGGGCGCGCGGGTCGAACAGGCGGCCGAGTGCGATGGCGGCTTCGGCGGCGACCAACGCGTCGTCGGACTCGAGGGCCGTCATCAGAGCCGGCTTCGAGCGTTCGTCCGACAGGCGGCCAATCATCTGCGCAGCCTCACAGCGCTGCTCGCGCGTGGCGTTCGGATCGGCGAGCAGCTCGTTGAGGGGATCCACGGCGCGCCGGTCGTTCATGCGGCCCCAAGCGAGCGCCTGCTCGTGCGGGCTGAGCGGCGTGGTGGCGCCGGCTTGCTGCAGGGCGTCGATGAACGCGTAGAGCTCGCCACGCATCACCTCGATGCGCTCCGGCTGGGCGTTCGCGAGGTTCACGCGCTCCTGCGGGTCGTTCTCGAGGTCGTACAGCGCGAACGTGTTGAAGCGCAGGTCGGCCACCAGCTTGTAGGGCCAGTCCACCACCATGCGGGAGCGCGAGACCGCAGCGAAGGCCGGGCCCACGTCGCTCACGTCGCCGCGCATCAACGGACGCAGATCCTCCCCCTGCATGGTGGTCGGGGGCAGCACGTCGATCAGGCCGAGGATGGTGGGCGCCACGTCCACCAGCTCCACCGGCGCACCGATGCGCCGCGGCGCGTAGTCGGGCGCGTGCACCATGAGCGGCACCCGGATCTGCTCCTCGAACAGCGTGGAGCCGTGATAGACGCCGCCGTGGTCGCGGAACTCCTCGCCGTGATCGGCGGTCAGCACCACGATGATGGGCCGCCTGAGGCGGGCGCGGGCCTCGCGCAACAGCCGCCCAAAGGCGCGGTCCACGTGCGCGATCTCACCGTCGTAGCGGTCCATGTCGGACGTGCCGTAGCGCGTGTCCTGGTAGGGCTCGTGCACGTCGAAGAAGTGCGTCCAGAGCAGGCTCGGCGGCTCGCCGTCGGCCACCACGCGGTCGATCTCGGCGAGCGCCAGGTCCGTGCGCAGCTCGGCTTCGAGGTTGGCGTGCTCGTGGCGCGCGAACCCGAGCGAGTTGTGCTCGTAGAGGCGCAGGCTCTCGCCCTCGGTGTGGAAGATGCCGAGGGTGTAGAGGCCGGCGGTGGCGTAGCCCGACTCGCCGAGCGTGGACGCCAGCGTGGCCTCCGGAAGCGGAAGCTCGAGGCGCGTGGTCTGGTGCAGGTGCTGGCTGACCATCAGCGAGCACAGCGAGTAGCTGCTGTGCGGGGCCGCCGCGTAGGCTCGCTCGAAGACCACGGACTCGGCCGCGAACGCGTCGATCTCGGGGCTGAGGTCGCCGCGCGCCGTGTAGCCGTAGGCGCCCAAGTGGTCGGCCCGCAGGGCGTCGATGGTGACGAGCAGGACGTGCGCCTCGGCGGAGGCAGGCGGGGGGGCGCCCTGGTCGCCCTCCGGCCGCGTGCTCCGGTCGCGCTCGGCCCGACGGGCGCGGGCCACGGCGATGGCTTCGTCGCTGGCGTCACGGCGCGACACCGCGAGCAGCGGCTCGAGCGCCAGCATCACGCTGCGCGAGTTGGAGGCGCGCGCGTCCACCAGGGCGACGCGGACGTTCTGGTTCAGCTCGAGGGTGAGCAGCGTTGCGAGCAACGCCCCCACGGCGAACACCAGCGTGCTGGCCAGTGTGCCGCGGCGCTGTGGAGGACGCAGGCCCGCCAGGGGTGGGAGGATGTCCTCGCGCAGGAGCCAGAGCCCCAGCGCCGCGAGGGCTGCCTGGGCCACCGTCAGACACGCGTGCAGGTAGTCGTAGAGGTTGGGCAGGAAGGTCTGGTCGAGCTTCGCCAGGATTCCCGAGAGCAACAGGGCGCCCGTCCCCGCCAGCCGTCGCGCGCGCGGGGCGAGCGGGGCCTGCGCGATGGCCAGCAGCGCTCGCAGCGCCACATAGACACCAGCGACCAGCACCAAGCCCAGCAGCCCGGCGAAGACCGAGCGGTAGGGCATCATGGACATCTTGCCGCCGGTGAAGAGCAGCTGCCCCACCATCACGGCTCCGGGCGCCAACAGCAGGGTGCCGCTGAGTGGCCGCAGCCGGGCGAGCGTGCGGGCCGGCGACGCGCTGTTGGCCGCGCGGGCGGCGAACCGCGCCTCGAGGGCTCCCGCGACGGCGCCGCCGAGAGCCCCGAGCAGCGCGCCGAGGCTCAGCTGGATGGCGATCAGGCGCAGCAGGAAGCCGGCGCGGTCGCCCCACAACTGGAGCCATAGCCACTGGGCACCAAAGTCCCCCATGGCGGTGACCAGCCCAGCGCCCGCCCCCAACAACACGCCGACGCCAGCGCAGCGGAGGGCCGGCCGTGGGGCTTCATCGAGCTGGGGGGACGAGTCGGTCATTCAGCGGTGCCAGAGGGCCGGAAAACACGACGCCCCGAGGATTTGGGTCCTGGGGCGTCGTGTGGGCGTGCTGTCTAGAGGCGCCGACCGGACTCGAACCGGTGTGTGACGGTTTTGCAAACCGTTGCCTAACCACTTGGCTACGGCGCCGTGGGGGGGACGTTTAGCGCCCGCCGGGCGGCTTGTCCATCCCGAAATGCCCAGAGGAGGTGTCGCCCATGGCGGCGGCGTGTCGAGGCCGCCGCCCGGGCGGGGCACTACTTGCGGGCGCGCTTGGCCTTCTTCTCGGGAACCGGCGCGTCGAAGGTGATGCCGATCATCTTCCAGGCGTCTTCGGAGTAGCCGTAGGCGGACTGCGTGGCGTGCACCACCTCCATGATGGCGGCGTTGGTCTCGAACTTGCGGGGCTTCACACCCTGGCGCTTGAGCGAGGCCAACGTCTCACCGAGCCCGAGCAGCTCGTTGGTGTGGCTGACGGCCTCCACCGGCTTGAGCGCCTCACCGCGCTTGCCGTCTTTGAGCTCTTGGATGAGCCGCTTGCGACGCTTCTCGGTGCGACCATCGAGCTTGGGACCTTCTTTGGTGCCACCTTCGAGAAGTGCGTTGAGTTGCCGCGCGGTACGGCGCTTCGCGATTGCTTCTGGGCTTCCCCGGCCACCGGACTTCTTGGTCGTTGCGCGCTTACGAGCTGCCATGTTGCTGATCCTTGTTCTCGAACGTTTCCTGTTTGAGGCGGCCACGTTCAACTAGATGTTGCGCCGTCTATATCATAAATCAAACACGTACCAACCCGTTTTCAGGGCCTCTCGGGTGAAATGATCGAGCGCACATCGCGGTAGAACGGCGTTCTCGGACGTGGTAGGCAACGCGCATGACGCGCTCCGTTGACAGCTTCAAGAGCCGCACGACCCTCGACGTCGCCGGCGCCTCCATCGACATTTTCCGCTTGGACGCCGTGAATTCGGCCGGCCACGGAGACATCCGCCGGTTGCCGTACTCCATCCGAGTGCTGCTCGAGAACCTCCTCCGCTGCGAGGATGGCAAGACGGTCACCAAGGCCGACATCGAGGCGGTGGCCTCGTGGAATCCGGCCGCCGCACCCTCGTCGGAGATCGCCTTCCGGCCTGCGCGCGTCCTCTTGCAGGACTTCACGGGTGTTCCCGTCGTGGTCGACCTGGCCGCCATGCGCGACCAGTTCGCCAAGATGGGCGGCGACCCGGCCCGCATCAACCCCCTCGAGCCGGTCGATCTGGTCATCGACCACTCGGTCCAGGTGGACGCCTACGGCACCTCGTCTTCCTTCGACGACAACGTGAAGCTGGAGTTCGAGCGCAACCAGGAGCGCTACCAGTTCCTGAAGTGGGGCCAGACGGCATTCCAGAACATGCGCGTCGTTCCTCCCGGCACCGGCATCGTCCATCAGGTCAACCTCGAGTACCTCGCGCCCGTGGTCTGTGTTCGTAAGGTGGGCGATCAAACGGTGGCGTACCCCGACTCGCTGGTCGGTACGGACTCGCACACCACCATGATCAACGGCATCGGCGTGCTCGGCTGGGGCGTCGGCGGAATCGAGGCCGAAGCCTGCATGCTGGGGCAGCCCATCGCCATGCTCATCCCGCAGGTGATCGGCTTCAAGCTCACCGGCAAGCTCCCCGAGGGCGCCACGGCCACGGACGCGGTGCTCACCATCGTGCAGATGCTCCGCAAGAAGGGCGTCGTCGAGAAGTTCGTGGAGTTCTACGGCACCGGCATGGAGAGCCTCTCGCTCCCGGACCGCGCCACGATCGCGAACATGGCACCCGAGTATGGTGCGACGATCGGCTTCTTCCCCGTCGACGCCGAGTCGCTCAACTACCTGCGCTTCAGCGGCCGTGACGACGCGCACGTGGCCCTCACGGAGCAGGTGCTGCGCGAGATGAGCCTGTTCTACACGCCCGACCAGCCGGAGCCGGTCTTCACGGACACGCTCGAGCTGGACCTGAGCACCGTGGTGCCCAGCCTGGCCGGCCCGAAGCGCCCCCAGGACCGCGTGCCGCTCGACACGTCGAAGGCCGCGTACCTCAAGGCCCAGACCGAGTTCACCAACGCGCCCGAGAAGAGCGCCACCATCACGCGCGGCGCGGAGACCTTCGAGCTGCGCAACGGCGCGGTGGTCATCGCGGCCATCACCAGCTGCACCAACACGTCCAACCCGGCGGTCATGCTGGCGGCGGGCCTGGTGGCCAAGAAGGCCAACGCGCTGGGCATCAAGACCAAGCCGTGGGTCAAGACCAGCTTGGCGCCCGGCTCGCAGGTCGTCACCGAGTACCTCAAGCAGGCGGACCTGCTGGACGACCTGAACGCGCAGCGCTTCAACATCGTGGGCTACGGCTGCACCACCTGCATCGGCAACAGCGGCCCGCTGGACGACGACATCACGGCGGCCATCCGCGACAACGACCTGTGCGTGGTCTCCGCGCTCAGCGGCAACCGCAACTTCGAGGGGCGTGTGTCGCCGCTCACGCGCTGCAACTACCTCGCGTCGCCGCCGCTTGTCGTGGTGTACGCGCTGGCCGGCCGCATGGACATCGACCTCGCCACCGAGCCGCTCGGCCAGGGCAAGGACGGCAAGGACGTGTTCCTGAAGGACGTGTGGCCCAGCAACGCCGAGGTCACCGAGGCCATCCGCACCGCGGTCAAGCGCGAGCACTTCATCGAGCGCTACTCGGTGGTGCTCGAGGGCCCTCCGCAGTGGCGCGAGGTCACCTTCGCCGAGGGCAGCCGCTACCAGTGGGACGACGACTCCACCTACGTGCGCAACCCTCCCTTCTTCGAGGGCGTCACCGCGGGGGCACCGCCCAAGCCGCTCGACATCACGGGCGCGCGCGTGCTGGCGCTGCTGGGCGACTCGGTCACCACCGACCACATCTCCCCGGCGGGCTCCATCTCCCGCAAGGGCCCGGCCGCCAAGTACCTCGAAGAGCATGGCGTGGCCCCGGCCGACTTCAACAGCTACGGCAGCCGCCGCGGCAACCACGAAGTCATGATGCGCGGCACGTTCGCCAACATCCGTCTGCGCAACCTCGTGGCGCCCGGCACCGAGGGTGGCGTCACGCGCCATCTCCCCGACGGCGAGCAGATGAGCATCTTCGACGCGGCCATGAAGTACCAGGACGAGGGCATCCCGCTGGTGGTCATCGCCGGCAAGGAGTACGGCACCGGCTCCTCGCGCGACTGGGCGGCCAAGGGCACCTACCTGTTGGGCGTGAAGGCCGTCATCACCGAGAGCTACGAGCGCATCCACCGCAGCAACCTCATCGGCATGGGCGTCATTCCGCTCGAGTTCAAGCCCGGTGACTCGCGCGAGACGCTGGGCCTCACCGGCGAAGAGGTGCTCAGCATCACGGGCATTTCGAGCGGTCTGGTGCCGGGCAAGCGCCTCACGGTGACCACCGACACCGGCAAGACCTTCGAGGTCGTGGCGCGCATCGACACCCCGCAAGAGGTCGAGTACCTGGAGCACGGTGGCATCCTTCAGTACGTGCTGCGGCAGATGGCCGCCACCGCGTGAGCGGGCGAGCCCAGTCAGGAACACGCCATGAGTGACACGAAGCACCCCGAGCTCGAGAGCCAGATCAAGAAGCTGATCGTCGACGCGCTGATGCTGGACGACGTGACGCCCGAGCAGATCGAGACCGACGCGCCCTTGTTCAACGAGGGGCTGGGGCTCGATTCCATCGACGCGCTCGAGCTGGCCATCGCGCTCGACAAGGCGTTCGGGGTCAAGATCCGCGCCGAAGACGAAGGCACCCGGGCGGTCTTCCGCTCGGTGGCCACGCTGGCCGCGTTCGTGGCCGAGAACCGATGAGCGCAGGGCCGAGCGCGTTTCGCCCCTGCGTCGTCATCCCCTCCTACAACAACCCGGTGACCATCCGGCGCGTCGTCCTCGCGGTGAGGGCCTACGTGCCGGACGTCATCGTCGTGGATGACGGCAGCTCCGAGGAGGGGCGGGCGGCCATCGCGGCGCTGGGCGTCGAGGGCATCGCCACGGTGCACCACCGCGCGGCCAACGGCGGGAAGGGCGCCGCCGTGAAGGACGCGCTGCGCCTCGCGCGCGACGCCGGCTTCAGTCACGCCCTGCAGGTGGACGCCGACGGGCAGCACACGCTGGAGGACATCCCGCGCATGCTCGAGGCCGCCCGAGACGCACCCACGGCGCTCATCCTGGGTCAGCCCGTGTTCGACGAGAGCGCCCCCAAGGCGCGCTTGGTGGGCCGGCGCATCACCATCTTCTGGACGCGCCTCGAGGTGGGCGGCTCCGCCATCGCAGACCCCATGTGCGGCTTCCGCGTCTACCCGCTGCCGGTCAGCGCCGAGGTCCACGTGTGGGGCGACCGCATGGACTTCGACCCCGAGATCGCGGTGCGCCTGGTGTGGGAGGGCGTGCCCACGCGCAACGTGGAGACGCGCGTGCGCTACGTGAGCGCCGACGACGGCGGCGTGTCCCACTTCCACGCGTTCAAGGACAACGTGCTCATCAGCCTGATGCACTCGCGGCTCATGACGCTCAAGATCATGCGCTTCCTCTTCGGCTGGCTCTGGCGTGGGCGCTCCCCGCGCGGCAGGCTCCCGTCATGACGCACCACGTGGTCTCGGTGGAGCTGGAGGTTCCCTTCCACGACGTGGACTCGCTCCAGATCGTCTGGCACGGCCACTACTACAAGTACATCGAGATCGCGCGCACCGCGCTGATGCGCCACGTGGGCCTCGACAACCACGAGATCATGCGACTTGGCCACGGTCTGGTCATGGGCGAGACCCAGTGCAAGCACACCGGCGTGCTGCGCTACGGCGACCGCGTGCGCGTGGACGCCTGGTTCAAGGACTACACGCAGCGCCTGTGCATCGCCTACGAAGTGCGCAACCTCACCAGCGGTAAGCGCGCCGCGCGGGCGCGCACCGTGCTGGTCACGCTGAACGCCCGCGGGGAGCTCAACCTGGCGACGCCCCCGGACATGATCGCGCGGATTGACGCGGCGCTCGCGGCGCCCGGGTAGGCTCTCCCGGGGTTCGAAGGGAGGCGTGATCGTGAGGAGGGCGACGGGCACCCTGGTCTGCGGGGCCGGTCGCGCTGGCGCTCCCTCGGGTGCCTCCCCCATTTCGGCGCGTCCGTTGGACGCTTGAAATAGGGCCCCCCCCACCCCCGCTGCCCAGGGCGCCCGTCGCCCTCCACGGTGGCGCGTTTCGTCCAGGTGAGCGCGAATGGGGCGCGGCGAGTCCGCTGAGCGCGCGGAGGGCTCGACTGGGCCCGCCGGGCGTCCATCGGGACTCGACGGGCGCAGTCCCACTCCGTCGAGCCCAGCCGAGCCCCCCCGTGAGCCGAGGACGCCGCGCCGACTGCGCGTGCACCCGAGCAACCTCGAGACGCCTGCCGGGAGGGGGACGGGCGCCCTGGGCAGCGGGGCTTGATGGGCCCCAGAAAACAAACGCAGCGCGCAGCGCGGAGTGCCGTTTTCAGGGAGGTATCAGAGCGAGCGCCAGCGCGAGCGCACCCGCAGACCAGGGTGCCCGTCCCCCTCCGATCGATCACGCCCCCAGGTTACCCCATGAGTCACACGCGCAGACGCCGCCGGTCACTGAGGAGCATTTTCTGGAACGGGTTGTCGTCGCGGTAGAGGTCGCCCGCCAGGACGCTCACCACGCCGCGCGTGATCAACGGGTCCGGGGAGTCGTAGAAGAAGATGCGGTGCACGAGGTCGGCGCTGTAGAAGCGGCCGCACAACGAGCCGAACACGTCGTAGGCGTGCTGCATGTAGTCCACGAGGGGCTTGGCCAGGGTGGGGTCAGCCTCCGTGCCGGCCACGAGCGCCGTGTGGAGGAGGTCAGCGATCTTCTCGCCGCCGATCATGGCGAACGTCACGCCCGAGGAGAAGACCGGGTCGAGGAAGCAGGCAGAGTCGCCCACACAGGCATAGCGGGCGCCCGCAGGGGCGTCGTTCTTGTAGCTGTAGTTGCCGATGGTGATGCGGTCCACGCGCTCGGCTCCGGCGGTCAGGCGCTGCAGCGTGGGCGAGTTGGCCACGAACGTGTTCAGGGTGTCCTCGGAGATGCCGCGCTCGCGTGTGACGCGACCCACGCTGAGGCGCTTGCCCGCGAGCGGAATGCCCCATGCCCAGCCGTCTTCCAGCATGAACACCAGGATGTTGCCGGTCTCGCCGAGCTCGGCCACGGCAGCGTCGCTCAGGCCGTGAAAGTGGCAGCCCACCGCCGCGATGCCCAGGCCCTCGATGCGGCGGCGAGTGCGCAGCTGACCGGACATGAACGCGTTCTGGCCCGTGGCGTCGATCAGGTAGCGCCCCACGAACGTGCCTGCGCTGGTGTCCACGCGCACCCCGTCGTCGGAGAGGTGGACGCGCTCGGCACGCGTGCCGTAGCGAATGTCCACGCCCATGGCGGCCGCCCGGTCGGCCAGCATCAGATCGAACTCGGCGCGCTCCACCTGATAGGCGTGCGGGGGCGTGCCCGGCAGGCCGTTCGCGAAGCGGAAGTCCACGCGGTCGCCGGTGCGCTCGTCGAGGAACACCGCGCCCTGCTTCAGGACGAAGCGAGCGGGGTCCGACAAGTCCACGCCCAGCCGCTCGAACAGCGCCAGGTCGGCGGGCAGCAGTGACTCGCCGATGTGGAAGCGTGGGAAGGTCTCCTTCTCCACGACCAGGACGCGGTGCCCCGCCTGGGTGAGCAGGTTGGCCGAGGTGGTCCCAGCGGGACCCGCACCGAGCACGATGACGTCGAACGAGGGGTGAGTCATGGAGCCTGAAGGAGGAGGGATGTGTTGATCCCGCCGAAAGCGAAGTTGTTGGTCATCACCACGCGCGGCCGCGCCGAGCGTGTGGTCTGCACGTAGTCTAGCGGAGCGCAGGCAGGGTCGACTTGATCCAGATTACGGGTGGCGGGCAGGAACCCGTCGCGCATGGCGCCCACGCAGAACGCCAGCTCGATGGCCCCGCATGCCCCGAGCGTGTGCCCGGTGTGGCCCTTGGTGCTGCTGACCGGCACGCGGTTGCCCAGCACGGCAAAGGTGGCCTGACTCTCCACGATGTCGCCGATCTCCGTGGCCGTGGCGTGGGCGTTCAGATACTCCACCTGGCTCGCCGGGATGGCCGCGCTCTCGAGCGCCAGGCGCATGGCGCTGGCCATGCCCACGGCCGAAGGTGCCGTGACGTGGGTTCCGTCGCAGCTCAGGCCGAACCCGATGACCTCGCCCAGGATGTCGGCGCCGCGGGCGATGGCGTGATCCCAGCGTTCGAGCACCACCGCGCCCGCTCCTTCGCCCACCACCAGGCCGTCGCGCGCCGCATCGAACGGGCGTGGTGTGCTGCCAGGGTGGTCGTGAGCCAGGGAGGCGGCATACATGCCGTCGAACACGGCCACGTGCGTGGGGTGTAGCTCCTCCGCGCCGCCCGCGATCATGACGTCTTGCACGCCCGCGCGGATGGCTTCGTAGGCCTGCCCGATGGCCAGGCTGCCGCTGGCGCAGGCCGCGCAGGTGGGCAGCACGCGTCCCGTGACGCCGTAGTAGATGGCCAGGTTGGCGGCGCAGGTGTGCGCCATGAACTGCAGGTAGATGCTGGACCCGCCGCCGCGCAGGTCGTTGTCCAGCAGCCAGCTGCGCGCCATGCGCTCCCAGGCGTCGCTGCTGCCGTGCGTGGAGCCGAAGGCGATGCCGCAGCGCCCGCCGCGGATGGTCTCCTCCGGCAGCCCCGCTTGGGCGATGGCCTGCTCGGTGGCGTGGAGCGCCAGGCGCGCCACGCGGCCCATGGTGCGCACTTGCTTGCGGGTCCATCGGTTGAGGTCGAGGCCCTGCACTTCGGCGATGAGCTCGGCGTCCAGCCCGCCATAGGCGCGCCAGCGGTCCGTGCGCGTGATGCCGTGCGTGCCAGCGCGCAGCGCCTCGAGCGCCGTCTCGAGGTCGTTGCCGATGGGCGACGCAATGCCGAGCCCGGTGATGGCGACGCGCGCCTCAGGTCCTCGCACGCGCCTCCGCGTTCGACTGGACTTCACACCACCAGGGCTCGCCGCCCGGCAGGCTGAGGGGAACTCGCCCTGCGCGGCCGCTGTCGAGCGCGTCGATGACGTCCAGCAGGGGCGCGATGGGGTTGCCGGAGAAGCGCGTGTCCGCGGCGAAGAGCGCCTCGGGCGAGCGCTGCGGAATGCTCAAGGTGCCGAGCGAGCCACGCTCGGGGTGCGGCGCGCGCCCCAGCACCACCGCCACCCCCAGCGCCTCGTGCGGCGAGAAGTGCGTGAGCGGCGCAGGCAGGCGCTCGTCGGCGAGCGCGACCACGGCCGTCTCGTAGCGGTCGTGCTGCAGCAGCAGGATGGCCTCCAGCAGCGAGAGCGCCACGGTGTCGTGGCCCCCGGCGATGGCGGTGGCGTACCCACTGTTGTCCATGGCGATGGAGAACATGCCGGCGCCCGTGTTGTGCACGCTGTTCTTGAAGCGCGCGGGTGACAGCAGGCCCTTGTCTTCTTGGAACATCTCCATCTGCGCGACGGCGATCTCCATCTCGCCGTGGCAGCTACCGAACACCAGCGCGGGCTGTGCGGGCGAGAGCCCGGCGTCCAAGCACGCCTGGTGCGCCACCTCGGCCGCGGCCAGCGTCAGGATGCTGCAGCCACGCTTGTTGCGCGACTGCACGAAGTCCACCGCAGGCCGCTGCGCCTCGGCGTCTGGCACACCCGCGCGAAACGCAGCGAGGTTGGGGAACGAAGGCGTGAAGAAGCCACGCCCCAGCACGTGGACGGCGGTCACGCGGGCCTCCCCAGCAGCACGCTGCAGTTGTTGCCGCCGAAGGCGAACGAGTTGCTGAGCACGTAGCGCGGCTGGAGGTCCAAGCGCTCGCTGGGCACGTGGATGGTGATCTCCGGGTCGCGCGGGGTGGAGCCGACGCTGGCGGGCAAGAAGCCCTCCTCGATGGAGACGATGCCGAAGATGGCCTCGACCGCGCCGCACGCGCCGAGGGTGTGCCCCGTGTAGCCCTTGGTGGAGACCACCGGCACCTCGCGTCCGAGCAACGTCTCGACGGCCTGCGACTCGGCGCTGTCGTTGTGCTTGGTGCCCGTGCCGTGCGCGTTGACGTAGTCCACGTCTGCGGCGGTGAGCCCCGCCTGCTCGAGCGCATGGGCCATGGCCGCCAGGGCGCCGCGGCCCTCGGGGTGCGGCGACGAAGGGTGGAAGGCGTCGCTGCTCTCGCCCACGCCCAGCAACATGGCGCGCGGGGTGCCGCTGCGCTCCACCAGCGCGAACGCGGCTCCCTCGCCGATGTTCATGCCCGGTCGGTCGGCGCTGAAGGGCATGCAGGGCCCCTCGGCCATGACCCCCAAGCTGAAGAAGCCCCGCACCGTGGTGTGGCAGAGGGCGTCGGCGCCGCCCACCAGCACCGCGTCGGCCAGGCCAGCGTCCAGCAGACGGCGCGCCGAAGCGAAGACCTTGCCGCTGGACGAGCAGGCCGTGCTCACGATGTACGCGGGCCCGCTGAAGCCGCCGAGCTTGCGGCAGATGTCCGTGGTGATGTGGAACGGGTGCTGCGTGCGGTAGTCGAAGCTGGCCGGCAGCGTGCCCTCGTGATGATGGGCCGCGTGCGCCAGCTCCGTGGCCCGTATGCCGCCCGTGCTGGTGCCGAGGACGCAGGCCACGCGGCTGGGGCCCCACTGAGACACGGCGCGGGCGACCTCGCTGGCGATGGACTCGAACCCCAGCTGGGTGACCCGCGCCAGGCGCGAGTCGTGCTCCGCGATGCGTGAGTCGAGCTCCGGAAGCTCCCCCGGGATGGTCCCCGTGACCGTCATGAAGGGCACGTCGAGCGGCACCGGAGACAGCCCGCGCTCGCCGCGCCGCAGCTGCGCGAGCACCGAGGCCGTGTCGCGACCGAGACCACACGCGAGCCCATAGGCCGTGACGGGGTAGGGGGTGACGCGCATGGCCAGGCTCTTATCATGGCAGGGGGTCCGCCGCACGGCGTCACGCTTGCTTCCCAGCGTGGAACCGTCTACGACTTGCGTATGGAACGGGTCCCCATGACACCCGAGGGCTATGCAGCCCTCAAGAGCGAACTGGCCGAACTCAAGGCCGAGCGCCCCAAGATCTCACAGCAGATCGGCGAGGCGGCAGATCATGGCGACCTGAAGGAGAACGCCGAGTACCACGCCGCCCGCGAGAAGCAGGGCATGATGGAAGCCCGCATCGCCGTGGTGGAAGACCAGCTCTCGCGCGCCGAGGTCATCGACCCGGCCACGCTGGGCGGCGACAAAGTCATGTTCGGCGCCTGGGTGGAGCTCGAAGAGGTGGAGACCGGGACCACCAAGGTCTACCGACTGGTGGGCTCCGAAGAGTCCAACGTGGAGAAGGGCTACATCTCCGTGACGTCGCCCGTGGCGCGCGCGCTCATCAACCGCGAGGCGGGCGACGAGGTCAGCGTGAAGACCCCCGGCGGCGTGCGGACGTACGAGATCACGGCCGTCCGCTGGTCGGCGTCCTGATCCACGAGCCGGACCAAGGCCATGGGCGCGCAGAAGGCGACGGGCCCCGCGGAGCCGAGGGATGCTGCGGACAGCGCGGCGCTCGAGGCGGTGCTCGCCACCTCGGTGGTCAGCCTTCCTGGCATCGGTAAGGTCTCTGGCCAGGCGCTCGAGCGGCGTGGGCTGGTGGCGGTGGGCGACCTGCTGTGGCTGTTGCCGCGGCGGTACGACGACCAACGGGTCATCATCCCCATCGCAGAGCTGGGCCCGGGGGCCAGGGCCATGACCGAAGGCGTGGTGCGCTCGGTCTCCCAGCCGCCGCCGCGCGGGGGGCGTCGGCTGTCGGAAGTGCGCTTGGTGCCCCGCCCTGGAGACGCGCCAGGGCGCTACGGGCAGCTCCGGCTGGTGTGGTTCCACGGGCTGCCGGGGCTCGAGAAGCGCTTCCCCGTGGGGGCCACGGTGCGGGTGTACGGTCGCGTGGACGAGCACCGCGGGACGCTGACCATCGCGCACCCGGAGGTGCACGTGGATGACGGCATGATCGTGCCGCGCTACCCCGAGATCCCCGGCGTGACCGGCGCTGCGCTGCGCAAAGCCATCCGCGCGGCCGTGGCGCGCGTGGGCGTCTTCGTGCCGGACGCCATCCCAGAAACGTATCGTGAGCGCGCGGGCCTGGGCCCCGTGGGGCAGGCGCTGGTGGCGCTGCACGTGCCACCCCCGGACCTGCCGGCCGAAACGCTGGGCGACTGGAACCGCGGCGAGAGCCCGCACCACGGGCGGCTCGCCACGGAGGAACTCTTCCTTCTGGAGCTGGCGCTGCAGTGGCGGCGCGCCGAGGAGGCGGGGCTGCCGGCGCGGCCGTGCCCCATCGCGCAGGATGTGGCCCGCGAGCACGCGGCCCAGCTGCCGTTCACGCTCACCGCCGCACAGCAGGGGGCCCTTCATGAGGTGTCGGCCGACCTCGCGCGCGAGCAGCCCATGCGCCGCATGCTGCAGGGCGAGGTGGGCAGCGGAAAGACGGCGGTGGCGCTGTTGGCCAGCGCGCAGGTGGTGGCCGCGGGGGCTCAAGTGGCGTGGCTGGTGCCCACCGAGGTGTTGGCCGAGCAGCACTTCCGCAACGTCTCGGCCGTGGCTGCACGACTGGGCCTCACGCCAGTGCTGCTGGCGGGCAAGCTGCGCGCGGGCGAGCGCCGCGAGCGCATCGGGCGCATCGAAGACGGCAGCGCCAACGTCATCGTGGGGACGCACGCGCTGCTGAGCGAGAGCGTGGCCTTCCGCGACCTGGCCGCGGTGGTGGTGGACGAGCAGCACCGCTTCGGCGTGGCGCAGCGCCTCAAGCTGGTGGACAAGGCGGGCGCGCGCGCGCCTCACCTGCTGGTCATGACCGCCACGCCCATCCCGCGCAGCCTGGCGCTGGTGCTCTACGGCGACCTCGAGGTGAGCGTCATCAACGCGCTACCTCCGGGGCGCAAGCCCATCATCACCCGGCGCTACCCGCACGGCACCCGGGCGGATGCGTACCGGCAGCTGGAGCGAGCGCTGGACGCCGGAGGCCGCGCCTTCGTGGTGTGCCCCACCATTCGCCCCAGCGCGAAGGACCAAGACGATGCCGACGATGCGGGCGATGCGGGTGCCGCGAGCCCGCGGGGCGTGGAGGACGTGCACGCCGAGCTGACCGCTCGCTTCGGTGCCGACCGGGTGGCCAAGCTGCACGCGCAGCTGGATCACGACACCCGCACGGACGCGTTGGCGCGCTTTGTGGCAGGCAGCGCGAGCGTGCTGGTGGCCACCACCATCGTGGAGGTGGGCGTGGACGTGCCCGAGGCCAACCTCATGCTGGTGGAAGACGCCGAGCGCTTCGGCCTGAGCCAGCTGCACCAGCTGCGCGGGCGGGTGGGGCGCGGCGAGCGGCAGAGCGCTTGCTTGCTGCTCCACGCCGACGAGCTCACGCCCGACGCGGAGCTGCGCCTGGCCGCCATGTGCGCCACGCAAGACGGCTTCGAGCTGGCCGAGCGGGACCTGGCCATTCGCGGCCCGGGGCAGCTGTTCGGGGTGCGCCAAGCGGGTGGCACCGGCTTTCGCTTCGCGGACCTGTTTCGCGACCTGGACCGTTTGCAGCAAGCGCGCGAGCTGGCCCGCGGGTTGGTGAGCGAAGACCCGCGGTTGCTCGCCCCAGAGCACGCGCGAACGCGCAGCGCCGTGCGGCGGGTGCTGGAGCAGGCCGTCGTGGCCGAGGAGTCGGGATGACCGGTGCAGAGCAACGGGAGGCCCAGCCCGGCGAGGCCCACGCGGTGGCCGACTGGCCCGTGCGCGCGCTGCTCGGGGGGCTGCTGGTCTCGGTCATCGAGCTCGGCTTTGCGCTCTCGGGGAACACCTGGTCGCTGTTTTTGGGCAACGCCGAGCGTGATGCCTATGTGGGGCTCGCGCTGCTGACCGGCGTCTGCGCTTCCACGTTGGTGTTCGGGCTCGGGGTCTTGCTGCGTCGCGTCAGCGCCGATCCGGTGTGGCGCGGGTGGCTGATGGGGGGCCTGGCGTTCGCGGCTTGCCTGGTGCTGCTCTACCTGCTCAGCGACGGGCGCCGCGTGCGCGATTCCGCGCTTCGGTTGCCCGTGGTGGCGCTGCTCGCGGGTGGCGCCGGCGTCGTGGTCGTGAAGGCCTCTCCCTGGCTCGAAGCGCGTGCGCGCAGCGGCGGAAGCTTGGCGTTGGCGGGCCTCTTCACCGCGCTCTCGTGTGGAGCTGCGGCGGCGGACGCAACGCTCCTGCTGCGGCTCTATCCGGCGTTCCACGTGGCGCTCGCGGTGCTGGTGGTCCTCGGCGCGTCGCTCGCTGTGTGGCTGCTCCCCGTCCGGCTCGCCCGTCTTCGGCAGCACGCGCGCTTCCGTGGGGCTGTGCGGGGGGTGACCGTGATCCTGGTGCTCGCGGTCGTGGCCACCCCGCTCGCCCTGCAGCGCGCCACCCTCGCGCCCAACCTCGCCTTCGTGGTCGCGGACTACACCAGCGTCACCGGCAAGCTGCTGCAGCTCGCGCTGCGCGCACAGTCCGAGGCCCTGCCGGAGGGCCACGCGGCGGGCTCGTCCGACGGCGACGCGGAGCCAGCCACCCAGGGCGGCGTCGAGACCCGCAGCGGCCTGCGGCTCGAGTCGCGCAACGTCCTGCTCATCACGGTGGATGCCCTGCGCGCAGACCGCATCGGCGGTGGCCGCGGGCTGACCCCCAACCTGGACAGGCTGGCCGCGGAGTCGGCCGTGTTCAGCCACGCCTACACGCCCACGCCGCACACCAGCTACGCGCTCTCCAGCATGCTCACGGGCAAGTATCTGCGCCCGGTGCTGGAGCTGCCCAACGCCCCCACCGAGCACGTGGCCCTGCCCGAGCTGTTGCGGCGCTACGGCATGCGCACGGCCGCGTTCTATCCGCCCGCCATCTTCTTCGTGGACGCCCACCGCTTCGAGGCGCTGCGCGCAGGGCGCTTCGGCTTCGAGTACCAGAAGGAGATGTTCGCGTCGGCCCACGCCCGCGTCCCGCAGCTGCGCGAGTACCTCGAGTCCGTCGACGCCGAGCAGGGCCCGCAGCGCGAGGTGTTCGCGTGGGTGCACTTGTTCGAGCCGCACGAGCCCTACGAGCCCAACCCACGCTTCGCCCGCGGGGAGAGCGCCGAGCAGCGGTACGACGGGGAGGTGGCGGCCGTGGACGACGCCATCCAGCAGCTGGTGCGCGTGTTCCGCGAGCATCGGCCCGGCGCCACCGTGGTCATCAGCGCCGACCATGGCGAGGAATTCGGCGACCACGGCGGCCTCTACCACGGCTCCACGCTCTACGAGGAGCAGGTGCGCATCCCGTTGATCTGGTCCACCCCCGGCCTGGTGCCGGCGCGGGCCATCGCCGCCCCGGTGGAGCTGGTGGACATCGCCACCACGCTGCTGGCCGCGTTGGCCATCCCGCGTGATGCCCGCATGCGCGGCGACGACCTGGGGCCGCTGCTGCTGCACGGAGAGGGCGGGCCAGCCTACGCGTTCGCAGAGGTGGGTGACGCGCGCATGGTCACCGACGGCACGCACAAGGCCATCTGCGAGAGCGACACCAACCGTTGCCAGCTCTACGACCTCGGCGCGGACCCGGAAGAGCGTCGCAACCTGGCGGGCGAAGACCCAGTCACGCTCCTGCGCCTGCGCGAGGAGCTGGGGCGCTTCGTGGGCAGCATCCCGCGGGTGGAGGCGCTGGCGCTGGCGGGTCAGCAGGGCTGGCCCGAGGCCCTGGCCCGCGCGGAGCTGGGCGACGCCACGGCTGCCCCCGAGCTGGTGCCCCTGCTGGGTGACCAGCGCTCGGCCGTGCGCGCGGCGGCGGCCCGTCTGCTGGGCCGGCTGCGTCACGCCCCCGCGCTCGGCACGCTCGTGCGCCTGCGTGACCAGGATGCCGACGTGGAGGTCCGGGACGAGGCCGCGCTGGCTTCGCTCGCCCTCGGGGACGCATCCAGCGCAGACGCGGTGCGCGCCATGGCAGCACGCGACGGAGTCACGCTCCCACTCCAACGGCGCGCGGCGCTGGCGCTCGGCGAGCGCGGGGATGCCTCGCTCGCGCGCGTGCTGGACACATGGGCGGCGGACGAAGGCGCTGGGGAAGACGCGCGCAGCCACGTCATCGAGCTGCTGGGCGCGCTGCGCTACACCGGGGCGGTCCCCACGCTGGTCGCGCTGCTCGAGGACGTGCGGCTCGGCCCGGCGGCCGCCCTGGCGCTGGGTGCCATCGGAGACCGCCGTGCCATCGCACCCCTGCGTCAGCGCCTGCGCGGAGAGCGCTACCTGAGCGCTCGCGCGGCGGAGGCTGCTGCGCTGGTACAGCTCGGTGACCGTGCTGTCGCGTCCGAGATCATGCGCTTCCTCGGCATGGAGCAGCCGCTCCCGGGCGGAGTGGAGCTGCTGGTGCGGCTCGGCACACTCGCACGTCCTTCCGGCCGCGGGCTTCGGCTGTCCAGCTCGCCGCAGGCGCTCGAAGGCGCGTGGTCGTGCACGGCCGAGACGTGTGCCGCGCCCAACGGTGGGCGTGTGAACCTGCCCCCCAGCGGTGCACCCCGAGGAGAGGTCCAAGTGGTGTGTGCGGTGGACAGCCCGGCGGGCGGGAGTGTCCAGCTGGGCGGATCGGCGCAGCCCGTGCGCGCAGGGCGAGCGCAGGTGGCCGTGCGGGTCACCGGGCCGCTGCTCGCGTTGGCCATCGAGACCAGCCCGGACGTCACGCTGAGCGCGTGTGTGGTGGTGCCCGCGCGTCCCGAGCTCCCGCCACCGCCTCCCGAGCCCTACGAAGCGGACGAATCTGCTGCGGGGGCCGCTGCCGATGCCGGCGTCGCCCCGACGGCGGAGCGGTAGGCCTCCACCCGCAACAGGGCGCGCGGCACGGCAACGCCCAGCTCGTCCTCCCGGAGCCGCAATGGTGGAGTGCCTCGGCGCGAGATGACCAGCAGCGGGGCACGGCGCGCTCCACGAAGCATGTCCCAGGCCGGCTGCGACTCCGTGCGCACGGCTTGCACCTCGCTCCATGGCGCGCTGCGTGCGCCAACGGCGTCGCGCACGATCAGCTGCGTGGGGGTGAGCAGCAGCGCGACGCCACCCCGGGCGCGGCGCGTGGCCCGGCCCCGCCACCACCAGAGCGCGAGCGGCGCGCAGGCCACGGGCACCAGCAGAAGGGTGAGCGGCGTGCGCAGAAGCGGCACCGCCAGTGCGTGCACCCCCAGCACCAACGCAAAGACCACGCCCGCATAGGGACCGCTCATGAGCCACGCGCGACCAGCGGGCAGCGCGTAGGCGGCGGGGAACGCCGCCGGGTCCGCCAGGTAGAGATCGAAGAGCTCGGCGGGGGAGGACCGCAGCGGGCCATGGGGGTCGCTCTCGGCGGTGGGGCGGGCACCGACGGGCAGCTCGGCTCGCCGAACGCGCCGCCCCGAAGGTTCAGCAGGCGCACCAGCGGAGGCACCAGGCGAAGAGCGGCGAGACCGCCCACCAAGTGGAGCGCCAGCGACACGCCGTCCAGCGGGACCCCTTGGGCCACGCGGCTGGCCGAGAGCCCGAGGGTGCCCAGCAGGGTGAGCAACGGCAGACCGAGCTCACGACCGAGCCCCGGCGCGGCCTCCTCAGGCGTCGGTGCCACAGCGCCCCTCGGTGATCGCCCGCGCCGCATCGCACTGCTGGGCCAGGCGGTTCACGCGCGCGCTCGCGTCCTCATCACGGACGCCTTCGAGGTCTTGCCGCGCGCGCTCCACCTCGGCGTCGCACTCGAGCGCCGCCGAGCGGCGATCCGCACAGGGGCGGGACTCATCGCCAGCCACCTGGGTGAGCTCGCTCACACGTGCCTCGTGCACCTGCAGCACGCGAAAGTCCGGGTGCGCGGCCGGCCGGGACGACGGGCCACAGGCGTGACCGGTGACCGACAGGAGACCCGCGAGGAAGAGGGGACGCAGCGCGCTCATGTTGCGGTCGGTAGTCGACAACGCCGAGGGAATCAAGCGGGGGGTGCGCCCATGGAGCGCGCCAAGGGTTTGCGGCGGGGATCCGCAGCTGCTACCTTCCGCCACCCGCTTACTGGAGCACCCCATGGCACGCGTCACCGTCGAAGATTGCCTCGAGCACGAAGAGAACCGTTTTGCCCTGGTGGTGCTCGCCGCCCGTCGCACGCGTGAGCTCATGAAGGGGGCCCCCGCCCTGGTCGCCAGCAAGAACCGCCCTGCGGTCACCGCCCTGCGCGAGATCGCCAAGCAGAAGGTCCACTTCGCCTCGCCCGTGAAGGACGCCGTGGATCAGTACATCATCGAGACCAAGATCGCCGAAGGGCTCTGAATCGCAGGCGCTTTTGGGCGCCTGTCGTTCGGTTGGGAGCGGCTTCGGGCCGCTCTTTTCGTTGGTGCCCGACGAGGCGCGAGAGGGGGCCGAGAGACGGGGATTGGGTGGCGGCACGAGAATTGGCGGGCGGGTCGCATGCGTCTTTACTTCCGCCCGGTTCGGTCGGTACCATCGCGGCTCTCGCGGATCCCTTTGCGCTTACATGGCCAGAATCACCATCATCGGAGCTGACGGTCAGCAAGACCGGGAACTGCTCCCGCACAACACCCTCGGACGCCACCCGAACAACACCCACCAGGTGTTGGATCGAATCGTGTCGAAGGAGCACTGCCACATCGACGCCGTCGAGGGTGGCTACGTGCTGCACGACCTCGGCTCGCTGAACGGCACCTTCGTCAACGGTGCCCGCGTGGGTGATCACCCCCTGCGCGACGGCGACGAGATCATGATGGGGTCCACCCGCATCATCTTCCGTGCGGATGAAGTGGCCCGCCCCGAGCACAGCTCGTCGCCCCCGCAGCGTTCGGCCACCATCGAGCAGCAGGGCTTCGGGGCCACCAACCCGCAGGGTGTCGCCTCCCCCGAATTCCATCGGCCCGCCACGGCGCCTTCGGGCGGGATCGTGAACGCCGCCGCTGCTGCCGCTGCCCTGGCCGCCGCAGCTGCTGCCCCGCGTCGCCGCCAGGCGTCGGTCACCATGGCGCCCGGCATGGTGGAGAGCCACATCCGCACCAAGCTGGATGCCGTGCTCGAGCAGTCGTTCGTGCCCGCGCACATGGTCACGGACCCGGAGGTGCTGCGCCGTGACTACGAGAAGCTGCGCGTCAGCTACGAGATGATGCGCGCCATCGGCGTGGAGCTCGACGTCGACAAGCTGCTCACCAAGATCCTGGCGGCCGCGTTCCAGATCTTGCCGGCCGACCGCGGCGTCATCCTGCTGTACGACGACAACAAGCAGCTCACCCCACGCTGCGTGCAGACCAAGCGTCAACAGGCCGAAGGCGAGAACGTGGTGCTCTCCACCACCATCATCGACCAGGTGCTGCGCGACAAGGCCGCCGTGCTCTCGAGCGACGCCTCGGTGGACTCGCGCTTCTCGGGAGCCCACTCCATCATCATGCAGGGCATCCGGTCCAGCATGGCCGTGCCCCTGCTGCACGCCAGCGAGGTGTTCGGCATCATGCTGCTGGACTCGCAGATCGCGGCCAACGCCTTCAACGAGAAGGACCTGCAGCTCTTCCAGAACGTGGCCAACCAGGCCGCCATCGCCATCCAGAACAGCCTCTTCGCGCTGCGTCTCGAGGCCGAGGCCGTCACGCGCGAGCGCTTCCAGCGCCTGCTCTCGCCCGCCATCGCCGAGCAGGTGCTGAGCGGCAAGGTGGAGGTCAAGAAGTACGGCGAGGCGCGCCCCACCACGGTGCTCTTCAGCGACATTCGCGGCTTCACGTCCATGAGCGAGTCCATCCCGGCGCGCGAGATGGTGGACATGCTCAACGAGTACTTCGAGCTGATGGTGGACATCATCTTCAAGTACCAGGGCACGCTCGACAAGTTCGTGGGCGACGAGATCATGGCGCTCTACGGCGCGCCCGTGTCCTACGGCGACGACGCCGTGCGCGCGGTGCGGACGGCGCTCGAGATGTACCAGGTGCTGGACCAGCTCAACGAGCGGCGCGCCGTGGAGGGCAAGTCGCCCATCAAGATCGGCATCGGCATCAACACGGGCGAGGTCGTCGCGGGCTACCTCGGCAGCTCCAAGGCGCTCGAGTACACCGTCATCGGCGACTCCGTGAACGTGGGCGCGCGGCTCTGCTCGCACGCCGGCGCGGGTGAGTGCCTGATCAGCGAGTGGACCTACAACGAAGTGAAGGACTACTTCGAGTTCGATCCCCCGCGTGAGATCCAGGCCAAGGGCAAGGCCAAGCCGCTGCAGGTCTACAACGTGCTCCGCGCCAAGCCCCAGCAGGGCTGGGACGACCGCACGGCCAGCAGCTGACCCGTGCTGCTCGTCGCTCCTGACGGGGCGCGGCAGCGTGAGGGAAGGCATGTATTGGGGCTAGCCGTGTGGGCTCATCCGGGCTACCTCTAGGCCGTGGCACACCTCGACTTCGAGAAACCGCTGATGGAGTTGGAGCGTCGCATCGACGAGCTGCGCGCGGCCGCAGGCCCGGGCGATGACGTCGGCGCGGAGGTCAGCGCGCTCCAGGCGCAGGCGGACAGGCTCCAGCGCGAGCTCTACGCGGGCCTCAGCGAGTGGCAGAAGGTGCAGCTCAGCCGCCACCCCGAGCGGCCGTACTTCCTCGACTACCTGACCGCCATCTTCGACGACTTCCTCGAGCTGCACGGCGACCGTGCCTTCGCGGATGATCCGGCCATCGTCAGCGGGTTCGCGCGGCTCGACGGGCGCGCGGTGGCCGTCATCGGTCACCAGAAGGGCCGCACCACCAAGGAGAAGGTGCGGCGCAACTTCGGCATGGCGCACCCCGAGGGGTACCGCAAGGCTGTGCGCATCATGGAGCTGGCGGGCCGCTATGGGCGCCCGGTGCTCACCTTCATCGATACGCCCGGCGCCTATCCAGGCATCGGCGCCGAGGAGCGCGGGCAGGGCGAGGCCATCGGGCAGGCGCTGCTCACCATGTCGCGGCTGCCGGTGCCGGTCATCGCCACCGTCATCGGGGAGGGTGGCTCGGGCGGAGCGCTGGGTCTCGGAGTGGCCAACCGTGTGCTCATGTTCGAGTACGCCACCTACAGCGTCATCACGCCCGAGGGCTGCGCCTCCATCCTCTGGAGGGACGGCAGCGAGGCCCCGAAGGCCGCCGAGCAGCTCAAGCTGCTGGCGTCCCACGCCATGAAGCACGGCATCGTGGACGAGCTCATCGCCGAGCCACCGGGCGGTGCGCACCGCGACGCAGCTGGGTCGGCGCAGGCGCTCGGGCAGGCGCTGCGGCGTCACCTCGGGGAGCTCTCGTCGCTCTCGAAGGCCGAGCTCATCGCCCAGCGCTACGCGCGCTTCCGCAACATCGGCGCCACCACGGGCGGCTGACGCGAGCCGGGAGCAGCGCGTCGCCCTGTTTTTTGACGGGCCTGCGGCGCGCTCCGTACGATGACGAGGTCGCGTGCCGTTCGCGCGCCAGGATTCATCGTGACTCGTCTCCAACTCGCACTCGCGCTCCTCTTGGCGCTCGCATCCGGATGCGCATCGGCCTCGTCCTCGGGGCCCTCCGGTACCACGCCGGCTGCGGCTGAGGTCTCGGACGAGGCGCGCATCGCGGCGCTCGAAGCCGAGCGACTGCGACAGGATGAAGAGATCCGCGCGCTGCGCAACGAGCTCGCCATCGTGCGCGGCGAGGCCGAGACGCTCCGAAACTCGCAGGCGTCGGCGCGCGTGGCCACCATCAGCATTCGCAGCGGCACCCCTGCGGCCACCGACGAGTCGGGGCGCTCCAGCACCGATCTCACGGGCACGAGCCAAGGAGACCCTGGGGCGGGCTGGATCGAGCCGGAAGCCGGTGAAGTGGTCGTGGAAGAGCCGGGCCCCTCCGACTCACGTCCCCGGCCGGTGCTCCGCGTGCGCGGCGTCCCGACGCCTGCAGCGCCGACCATGACCATCCCGAGCGGCGAGTCCCCGCCCAGCTTCGCGAGCGGCTCGGGCCTCCCTCCGCTGCCCACCGCTGGCCCGGTGCCGGTGGCTCCGCTGCCCCTCCCGGCCCAGAGCGCAGCGGGTGCGCCGCCGTCCTTCGCGCCGAGCGCCGGCCCGCTGGCCGCCTCCGTGGCGTCCGGTGGCACCATGATGGTGCCCGTCGCGCCCGAGCCGCTCACGACCGTGGCGCCGGACACCGCCGTCATCGCCTACCGCGCCGCCCTAGGTCACCTGCGTGACCGTCAGTACCCAGAGGCCGTGGACGCGTTCGACTCGTTCCTGGGGACCCACGCGAACCATCCGTATGTGGCCAACGCACACTACTGGCGCGCGGAGGCCATCTACGCACAGCGACGCTACCGCGATGCGCTGCATGCCTTCGAGGTCTTCGTCCAGCGCCACGGCAGCCACACGAAGGTGGCCGATGCCCTCCTAAAGATGGGCCTCTGTCACGCCCGCAGCGGCGACACCGCGCGCGCTCGCGCCATGTTCCGGCGGGTCCAGCAAGAATATCCAGACACCGTCGCGGCGCGCCTCGCGTCGCGGGAGGAAGCGTCATGAAGTCCTATCGACGTATCGCGATCGCGCTCGCCCTGCTGAGCGCTCCGCTCGCGGGCTCCACCCTGCCGTCGCCGTCGCGCGTGCACGCGCAGCGTCAGTCCGTGCGCGTGGTGGGTGGTGGTGGTCCAACGCCCGAGGTCCACGTCGTTCGGACCGGCGACACGCTCTGGGACATCTCGGGGCGGTACTACGGGAACCCGTGGGAGTGGCCGCGCATCTGGTCGTACAACCCGGAGATCACCAACCCGCACTGGATCTATCCCAGCGACCACGTGCGTCTGCGCACGGGTGGGGTGTTGGCCGATGCCTCGTCGCCGACCATCACCCGCCGGCCACGTGCGTCGAGCGGGACTGTCTGGCTGCGCGACCAGGGCTACCTCGCCGAGGAGGAGCGCGAGCGCTCCGGCGTCATCGTGGGCTCGCGCGAGGACCAGATGCTGCTCTCCGAGCACGACGAGGTGTACGTGCGCTTCGGCGAGGACGTGACCCCCACGCCCGGCCGCAGCTACACGGTGTTCCGCAACATCCCGACCAGCGAGCGCTCCGACGAGAACGAGGGCGTGCTGGTGCGGGTGCTGGGGACCGTGCGCCTCATGGACTACGACCAGGAGCGACAGCTCGGTCGCGCCACCATCACGGAGTCGCTCGAGCCCATCGAGCGCGGCTATCTGATCGCCGAGATCGACCGCCAGTTTGCCGTGGTTCCCCCACGCGTGAACGCCGCAAACGTGGACGCGACCATCGTGGCGCTGTTGCAGCCCACCGTGTTCTTGGCCGACCAGCAGATCGGCTTCCTCGACAAGGGCAGCGAAGACGGCGTCCAGCCGGGCAACCGCTTCGTGATCGTGCGGGCGGAAGACGAGTGGCGAGCCAACCAGCCCAGCAACACGTCGGATCTGGGCGAGACCGTGCCCGACACCGAGCGTCCGGACGAATACCCCGACGAGGTCGTCGCCGAGGCCCGCGTGGTGCAGGTGCGTGAGCGCTCGTGCACCGTGATGATGACCACGTCGATTCGTGCGGTCGAGGTGGGCGATCGGGCCCAGATGCGCCAAGGCTTCTGAGCGTCTCGCAGGGGCCTCCCCGAAGCGATTGATTGTGGAGGGCAAGCTGGGCGAGACTGGCTGCGTGTCCGACAAGTCCGACATCGCCGCCCTCGAGGCGTCCGTCAAGCGTGAGCAGCGCAAGCTGAAGGCGCTGCAGGACGTTGGTGCTGCGCTCGGATCCACGCTCGACCTCCAAGAACTGCTCACGCTAGTGGTGGACCGCATCTCGGAGGCCATGGAGGCGGACCGCAGCACGCTCTACGTGCTGGACGAGGAGACCAACGAGCTGTGGTCGAAGGTGGCTCAGGGGGAGCGCTGGCTCGAGATCCGCCTGCGTGTGGGCGACGGCCTCGCGGGGACGGTCGCGCTCACGGGCAAGACCCTCAACATCAAGGACGCCTACCAGGACCCGCGCTTCGACGCCGATTGGGACCGGCGCTCGGGCTACCGCACCACGTCCACGGTGTGCGTCCCCATGAAGAACCACCACGGCCGCATCATCGGTGTGGTGCAGTGCCTCAACAAGAGCGGGGGCACCTACTTCACCGTGGAAGACGAGGCGCTGCTGGGCGCGCTGGCCAGCCAGGCCGCCGTCTCCATCGAGAACTCCAAGCTCTTCCTCTCCATGGTGGGCAAGAACATCGAGCTGCTGGAGGCCCAAGAGAAGCTCCAGCAGAAGGTGCGCGAGCTGGACGTGCTCTTCGAGATCGCCCAGGTGTCGGCCAGCGCCCAGGAGCTGGACGAGCTGCTCGAAGGGGTGCTGGCCCGCACCATGCGCGCGGTGAACGCCGAGGCGGCGTCCATCTTGCTGGCCGACGCCGACACCGGTGACCTGCGCTTCCGTGCCGCGGTGGGTGGCGAGCCGGAGGCCATCAAGCGCCTGCGCATCAAGGCGGGCCAGGGCATCTGTGGCTGGGTGGCGCAGCACCAGCAACACCAAGTGGTCAACGACGTGGACTCCGACCAGCGCCACAGCCGCAACATCTCGGAAGAGGTGGGCTACCACCCGCGCTCCGTGCTGTGCGTGCCGCTGCGCTGGGACGACGGCATCGGCGCGGTGGAGCTGCTCAACAAGGCGGCCGGCAGCGAGTCCTTCACGGACGACGACGTGAAGCTGGCCACGGTCATCGCGGGTCACATCTCCACGGCCATCACCCAGGCGCGCGGGCGTGAGCGGCGGGCGCGCGAGCAGCGGCTCAGCACCATTGGCCAGTTTCTCTCCAGCGTCCTGCACGACTTGAAGACGCCCATGACGGTCATCCAGGGCTACGCCAAGCTCCTCAGCAAGGAGAGCGACCCGGGCCGGCGCGCCGAGTACGCGCAGACCATCCAGCGGCAGGTAGACCTGCTCAACACCATGACCAAGGAGACCCTCGCGTTCGCGCGGGGCGAGCGGACCATCTGGATCCGCAAGGTCTACCTCTACAAGTTCTTCGAGGACGCCGCGGAGCAGCTGCGCCGCGAGCTCGAGCCGCGCGGCATCGAGCTGGTGCTCAACCTCGAGGAGCGCGGCACGGCCTACTTCGACGAGACCAAGGTGCTGCGGGCGCTCCACAACCTGGCCCGCAACGCGGCCGAGGCCATCAGCAGCCGCCCGGGAGACCCCACGGACGGGCGCTGCGAGCTCACCGTCTCGCGCGCGCCCGAGGGAGCGCTGCGCATCGCGTTCTCGGACAACGGGCCCGGCGTGCCGGAGGAGATCCGCTCGCGCCTCTTCGAGTCCTTCACCACGCACGGGAAGCAGGGGGGCACCGGCCTCGGGCTGGCCATCGTGCGGAGCATCGTGAGCGACCACCGCGGGGAGATCACGGTGGAGAGCCGGCCAGGCTGCACCACGTTCCACATCGAGCTGCCGCAAGATGAAGCCCACGAAGCTTCGTCGTCGGGCAGCACGCGCGCGCTGGTTCACTAGAGGCGCCTCGGCACCCGCTGCCTAGGCGGGGACCTGCCCTGGGCGCGGGCCGTGACGGCCTTGCTCCTGCCTCGGCGCGTCGCCAGAAACGAGAAGCCCTCCGCGAGGAGGGCGTCTTCGGTTGGCCTGGCAGGCCTTCAGAGCTAGCTAAGCCGTTGACTCAGGCTCATGGTGTAGGTCGCGCAGGTGGGCGCG
The DNA here is from genome assembly GCA_016706685.1 of Sandaracinaceae bacterium. NCBI lineage: Bacteria > Pseudomonadati > Myxococcota > Polyangiales > Sandaracinaceae > Sandaracinaceae bacterium. The sequence continues at coordinate 126,303 of JADJJE010000004.1, forward strand.
GTCCCCAGAGCGGTGGACGCAGATGTAGAGCGTGCGGCTCGGCGACCAGTTGCAGCCCGTTCCGCCCGGGGACCACCTGGTTGCACTGGCCGGTCTGCTCGAGCGGATCGAACGAGTAGCTGGTCAGGTTGCGTGGCTGGCTGGAGGTGCCGGAGCAGAGCGTCCCGGGCCGCCCGCCCGTGTAGGTGGCCAGCGTGGTCCTGGCGGACGCTCGAAGACGACGTCCGAGCCCGAACGCGCAGTGAACGATGAGCCCTGCGGTACCCGGGGCCGCCGCGGTTGTTCAGCGTCACCCGGAACCAGTCACCGTCCATGGTGGTGGCCAGGTTGCCGATCACGGTGTTGCTCTGGCCCTCGGTCAGGGTGTGGATCGACCCCCCGCTACGGCCGTCGCGCACGCGTCCGTGCCGCTGATCTCGGGAAGGCACTCGCAGCCATCGGCGTTCACCAGGTCCGGGTTCACGTAGCTGCCCTTGCAGCTGGCGACCTGGCAGCCGCTCGCCGCCGCCACACGACTCGACCGCGTTGGCCACCATGCAGAGCGCGTTCCCCCCGTTGTCGGTGACCATGTCGCAGTCGTTGTCGAGGCCATCGCAGATCTCTTAGCTCGGGTGGCTCATGGCGCTCGGGCAGGTCTGCGGCACACCCGCCGTGCAGAGCGCGATGGTCTGCTGACAGACGCCGCTGTTGCACGACTGGGTGTTCGGCATGGGGGTGAAGGCGTTGCAGACCGGCGCCACCATGCCGGTGCAGGTGGACAGGTTCTTCACCTGACACGTGTTGTTGCAGTCGAGCGCCACGGCGTTGGCGGGCTGGGCCGGGCAGACCTGGGCCGCCGTCTCACACGAGCCGGCGCCGTTGCAGTCCACGGCAGCCGCTGGCGCGTTCTGCGCGGTGAAGCACTGGTCGCCCGTCCAGCCCGCGTACCAGCCGGCGCAGCTGACCAGGCCGCACTCGCTGGCGGGGTCCGACCCGGCCGGGATGTTGGTGCACGTGCCCACGCTGCCCGCGACGTTGCACGCCTGGCAGAGCGACCCACACGAGCTGTTGCAGCAGACGCCGTCCGTGCAGGCCAGACCGCCGGCGCAGTCGGACGCCGCGGCGCATGTCTGCCCCTGATTGCGGAGCGGCTGGCAGATGCCCGTGCCACAGAATGCGCCGGCATCACTGCAGCTTGGTTCATGGTGCAGTTCTCGGGCAGGTCGGTCTGCGAGACCGGCCGCGCCGCTGCAGGAGAGGTCGTTGTAGAACCCGCAGACGTTGGCGAGAGTGGCTGCCGGTGCACGCGCTGTCATCCGGCGACGTTGGCCGAGGTGCTGCACTGCTTGCTGGCGTTGCAGACCGCGTCGTCGCGGGTGCCCTGACAGCTCGAAGGCGTGTCGCAGGTGGCCGCGTTGCTGTAGCTGGCGGGGCAGTTGGCGGCCACATTGCAGCAGTCGCCGGTGGCGCAGCAGAAGCCGTTCTGGCAGTGGTTGCTGGTGCACTGGTTGTTCGCGCTGCAGGCGTCGCCGTTGGCGCCGTCCGAAACGCACAGGTTGCCCTGGCAGTTGGCGCTGGCGTCACACTGCGCGTTGGTGCTGCACGTGGTGCCACAGGAGGGCGCGCTCTGCGAGACCTGGGTGTTGCAGAAGGCGTCCGAGTAGGTCCCGCACGTGTTGGCGAGGGTGGTCACCGTGCAGGCGCTGTCGTCGTCGATCTCGAGGACGTGCCACAGACGAAGCCAGTTGCACACGGCGTCGTACCGGCGCCCGTCACGAGCCAGGGCTCAGGCACGTGGGTGCCGTGGTGTAGCTGGCGGGGCACTGACTGGCGGCCGAGCAGCAATCGCCGCCGGCGCAGCAGCGCCCGTTCTGGCAGTGGCTGGCCACGCAGTCCGAGTCCTCGTCACACACGTTGCCGTCGGCGAGGTCGGGGGCACACACGCTGGAGTCGCAGTGCGCGTTGCTGTCGCAGTCGCCGTCCGCCGAGCACATGGCTCCGCAGATGGGCGTGGTCTGGTCGAGCGCGCCGTTGCAGGACACGCTCGGGTACGCACCGCAGGTGTTGGCCACGGTGGCAGCGCTGCAGGCGCTGTCGTCGGGCACGTTTGCCTGAGTGCCACAGGAGTTGGACACGCACGTGCGGTCGCTGCGCGTGCCCTGGCAGGTGGCAGCGTTGTTGCACGCCGGAGCCGCCGCAAAGGTGCCGGGGCAGTCGGTGGCCGTGGAGCAGCAGGTGCCGCTGGTGCAGCAGAAGCCGTTGTTGCAGAGGCCGCTCTGACACGCGGCGGCGCCGGTCAGCGCGCAGTTGCCGCCGTTGGGCAAGTCGGGCACGCAGAGCCCGCCGCTGCAGTGGGCGTCGACGTCGCACTGGCCGTTGCTGGAGCAGCTGCCTCCGCATACCGGGGACACCTGAGAGGCGAGGCCGTTGCAGAAGCGGCTGGGGTAGGGGCCGCAGTCGCTGGCCTCGACGCCGGCGTTGCACGCGCTGTCGTCGGCACATTGGCCCGTGGTGGTCCCGCACACGTTGCCGGAGCAGACCGCGTCCGAGCGGGTGCCCTGGCACGTGGCCGGGTCCGCGCAGGTCGCGGGCGAGGCGTAGGACGCCGGGCAGTTGCCGGCCGACGCGCAGCAGTCGCCGCCCGAGCAACAGAAGCCGTTGCCGCAGTGGTTGGAGAGGCAGTCCGAGGCCTCGTCGCACGAGTTGCCGTCCGTCAGGTCCGGAAGGCAGGATCCGCCGTCGCAGTGCGCGTTGCCGTCGCAGTCGGCGTCGCTGAAGCAGCCACGGGAAGAACCCGCAGGTGTTCGCGATCGCCAGCACGCCACAGCCCGTGTCGTCGGGCACGCCGGTCTGAGTGGCGCACTGGAACGAGGCGTTGCACGTGGCATCCGAGCGGGTGCCCTGGCATGTGGCCGCCGTGTTGCAGGTGGACGGGGTGGCGTAGCTGTTGGGACAGTTACCCGCCACCGAGCAGCAGTCACCGCTCGCGCAGCAGAACCCATTCTGGCAGTGGTTGCCAGCGCAGTCGGAGTCCTCGTCGCAGGAGGTTCCGTTGCCCTGGTCTGGCACACAGACGGCGTCGCAGTGGGCGTTGGCCATGCACTGCGAGTCGAGTGTGCAGGCTGCGGCGCACACGGGCGGGGTCTGGGTCTCCTGGCCATCGCAGAAGCGGTCCGGGAAGGCGCCGCAGCTGAGGGCCATCAGGCCAGCCGTACAGCCGCGGTCGTCATTGATGGGGGCGGTGGTCCCGCACTGGTTGCTGGTGCACGTGGCGTCGGTGCGTGACCCCTGGCAGGTGCTGTTGGAGGTGCAGGCCGCCGCCGAGCGGTAGCTCGCTGGGCAGTTGGTGGCCGCAGAGCAGCAGTCGCCGGAGGCGCAGCAGTAGCCGTTCTGACAATGACCTGCGGTGCAGTCCGAGTCCTCGTCACAGACGTCTCCGTTCGGAACGTCCAGGATGCACACGCCGTTGTCGCAGTGAGCGTTGGCGTCGCAGTTGCTGTCCGTCGAGCACGACGACGAACACACCGGTGCCGACTGATCGGCGGTCCCGGCACAGGTGGCGGACGGGTACGCACCGCAGTTGCTCGAGACCGAGCTCACGTTGCAGCCCGAGTCGTCGGGGACACCGGCTTGCGTGCCGCAGATGGACGCGGTGCAGGTGGCGTCCGAGCGAGTGCCCTGGCACGTGGACGTGTCACCGCACGTGCTGTTGGCGCTGTAGCTGGCGGGGCAGTTTGCGGGCGTGGCGCAGCAGTCGCCGCCGGCGCAGCAGCGGCCGTTCTGGCAGTGGTCCGTGAGGCAGTCCGAGTTCTCGTCGCACACGCCACCGTCGGTGATGTCCGGGATACACAGCCCGTCGCAGTGAGAGCCGCTGTCGCACTGGCTGTCCAGCGTGCACGCGGCCTGACACGACGGGCGCGACTGGGTGGACATCCCGTTGCAGAACACGGACGGGAAGGAGGCGCAGGTATCGGCTTCGGTCATGGTGCCGCAGCCGCTGTCGTCCTGGATGGCGGCCTGTGTGCCACAGACGTTGCCGGTGCAGATGGCGTCCGAGCGCGTGCCCTGGCAGGTGGCGGCGTCGGTGCACACCGAGGCCGAGCTGTAGATGGCCGGGCACTGGCTGGCCATGGCGCAGCAGTCACCGCCGGAGCAGCAGAAGTTGTTCTGACAGTGCGAGGAGCCGCAGTCCGAGCCCTCGTCGCAGGCGTTGCCGTCCGGGAGGTCCAGCACACACAAGTTGTTGTCGCAGTGCGCGTTGGCGTCGCACTCGCCGTCCACGTTGCACGAGGTGGCGCAGGTGGGCGCGGACTGGTTGGACGTGCCCGCACAGAAGACCGTAGGATAGGGGCCGCAGTCGTTGGCCTCGACGCTGCTGGTGCAGCCGGCGTCATCGGGCGCGCCGTTGAGCGACTCACACTCGAACGTGGTCAGGTTGCACGTGACCGACCCGATGGTGCCTTGGCACATGGGGGTGTCGGTGCAGAGCAAGCCCGCCCCCGGATAGCCCGGGCAGTCCATGTTGTCGTTGCAGCACTCCACGCCCGAACAGCAGATCCCGCTGTCGCAGTGGTCGTTGGCGCAGTCGCTGTCCGCCGTGCAGACCCCACCGTCGGGGCGGTCCAGCACGCATCCCTGCGCCTCGCAGTGCGCGGACGGGATGCAGAAATTGTCGTTCTCGACGTTCTCGAAGACGCACTCGCCAGCGCACACGTCGCCGTCGGCCATACCGCCCACGCACGAGTAGAGCCCGCACGTGTTGGTGGTCACCTGCTCGCACATGCCGTTCGCGCAGGCCGCCGTGGGCGTCTGCACGTAGTTGGTGCCATTGAACGAGCAGCCCTGCTGCGCGCAATCGATTGGTGCGTTGTCCGCGAGGTTGTCGCAGTTGTCGTCGTCGCCGTTGCAGAGCTCGTCGGCGCCGGGGTAGACCAGCTCGTCGTCGTCATTGCAGTCGGCCCCGTCGCAGAACACGCCTTCGCCGTAGTTGTCATCGTCCTCGTCGATACAGCAGCCCTCGGTGGGCAGACAGTAGAAGCGGTTCGGCTCGGCCGCGAGCGCGGCAGCCTCGAACGTGCGGGGGCAGGTGGCGAACTCGTCGGCCACACGCTGCAGGCAGAGGGTGGCGTCCCCGAATTGCACACACTCAGCGCCATCGGGGCATTGGTCGTCCACCACGCACGCCTGGCACAGACCCGTGTTGGGGCCGGCGTCCCCTGGGCCGGTGTCCGTGCCCACGTCACCGGGGCCAGCGTCGATCACACCCGAGTCGATATCTTCCGGTGCGCCTTGAGCGCAGGCCGACACGAGGCCGCCGAATAGAATGAGGGTGCTGAGTGTTCGGATGAAGTTTAGTGCTGGCCAGCCGCATTGGTGCGCCTCTCGAAGTCGTACGACCCGACCAGTGTACCAGCGTTGCGCGGCTTTGTAACGGGTGCGTTTCACCCACGACTGTCAAATTTCGGTCGGTGCAGCGCCAGGCCAGGCCCGCGCAACTGGCCAAAACTGCGGCAGGGACGGGCGGGAATTACCGCGAAAGGCGGTTGTCGCGGCCCCAGAACGCACGCATCGAGGTGAACCGCCCAGCTGCGTCGAAGCTCATCACGTCGATCACTTCGAGCGCGATCGCGCGGTCCGGCAGCTGCAGTTCCACCCGGAAGGCAATGGCGCCCGGCCCCTCACTGGCCACCACGGGTGGCCCCAGCAAGGTGGTCCCGGTGATGGCGCCAAGGCCGCCTCGATAGAACGCCTCGACGGCCGCCCGGCTCTGGTGGACCGGTGTCCCGACGGGGTCTTCCACGCTGCAGTCGCCTGCGAAGAGCTCGAGGGCGGCCTCGGCGTCTGCACGACCGACGCGCTCCACATAGGCCAACAAGGCTGCGCTGCGGGCCTGAGTCCCTTCCGTGGGACTACCCGTCAGCACGGTGGCCCAGCCACGCACCAGGCCGGCGGCGTCCACATCCACGATGTCGATACGGGCCGCGTCGCCGGTCTCGTTCGAGAACCGGGCGCGCTCGCGGGAAGGCCAGGCGACTTCCGTGCCGCGGGTGACGCGCAGGGGGCCGTCCAGCCGAGGGGCGCTGCCCTTTCGCACGTACTCGCGGAGGCGGTCCGTGATGTCGTCCCGTCCATGGACCGGTGCTTCGCCGGCGATGGTCCATGTGGCGTCCGGCGCCAGCTTCGCTGCGACCGCGGTCCAGTCATCTCGCACCAGCGCGGACGCAAACGACTCTGCGACGCTCCCCGGCGTCGGTGCGCCCGGATCGCTCAAGTGAAGTCCCGCTCCTGGCGCTCCTGGTCTTCCTTGCAGCGGATGCAGAGCTCGGTCTCGGGGCGTGCTTCGAGGCGCTTCACGGAGATCGGCTCCTCGCACTCCACGCACATGCCGTACTCGTCCGTCTCCATCTTCTTGAGCGCCACGTCGATCTTCTGCAGCAGCACACGCTCGCGGCCACGGAGGCGCAGCGTGAACGACTGCATGTACTCGCTGCTGGCGAGATCCATCTCGTCGGGCAGTTCGTTCACGTCGAGCGCCATGTCGTTCTCCATGGTCTCCCGCGCCCGACGGATGACGCTCTCGCGCTTCTCTTCGAGGATCTTTCGCAGGCGGGTGATTTCGCTCTTCTTCATCGTGATCGGGCTCCGAGCAGTGCAGCTTGGGCTGGCCTTGCCCTGGGGCGGGGCCAGCGGGACCAGCGATGGTAACCACACCCCCTACCGAGTCAAGCTCGGTCGTGGGTGTCGCCTTCAGGGTGATCGATCGGAGGGCGAGGGGCATCCTGGTCTGCGGGATCGCTCGCGCTGGCGCTCGCTCTGGTACCCCCCTGGAATCGGCACTCCGCGCTGCGCGCTGCGTTTGATTCCGGGGGCCCCCCAAGTCCCGCTGCCCAGGACGCCCCTCGCCCTCCTCGGTGACGTTTGGAGCCGGCATCCGGGTGAGCTCGACTGGAAGGGGGGCCTGCCGGGGGGGAGGGGGGCGCGACTGGGCGCGACGGAGCGCTAGGCGGTCTGCGCGATCCGCAGATCGTTGACGTGGGCGTTGACGGCGACGGCGACGGCTGTTGTCCGTGTCCGTTTCAGCGGCGCTTGCGGACCGGACGGCGGAAGTCTCGGTCGAAGAGGCGGACGCGGCGGAGGGCCAGGTCTAGGAGGAAGAGGCCTAGGGCCAGGAAGAGGAGCTTGGGCCAGAGCTCTTCGTGGGAGCGGATGGTCTCGTCGCCGGGGTCGAAGAGGGCGCTGATGGCGTCGAGGGCGCCGCCGCCGGTGACGCCAGTGGCGCGCTCGAGGAGGGCGCGGTTGGGCTCGAAGGTGAGGTACTCGCGCGGGTAGGGGTTGGCCAGCTGGGCGGTGCTCTCGGCCACCGGGCGGCCTTGGCGCTCGTGGCTGGCGGTGAGCATGAAGGAGCCGTAGCGCTCGAGTGGGAAGCGCGCTTCGTAGAGGCCCGGCGCGGTCTGGCGCAGGGCGTGGGTCTCGCGCACGCGCGCCTGGGGGTTGTCCACGCCTTCGCGGGCCGCGGGCGCCCCCATGGGGCCTTCCACCGTCAGCGTGGACTCGAGGTCGTTCATGAAGCGGTCCGCGGTGTCGATGGCGTCCACCGTGACGCGCACCTCGCCGTCCAGCACCTCGGCGGTCATGTCCAGCGTCTCGCGGCGGCGCTGGCGCATGTGCTCGCGCACCAGCTGGGTCCAGAAGCGGGAGAACTGCGGCCAGCGCAGCCACTCCACGGCCCAGCGGTTCTTCACGTCGCTGGTCCACGCCATGGACCAGCCGAGGCCCACGCGCCAGCGCGCCAGGATGGGCTCGCCCAGATCGCTCTGCAGGATGACCTGCGCGGGTGTGGGCTTGCGGCGGGTCGCCACGTAACCGTGCAGGAACGGCGCGGACGCGATGTCGATGCCGCGCAGGAAGTCCGCGTTCTGCACCACCATGGGTTGGAAGTACTCTTCCACGGCGGCCGAGCGCGCCACGGTGGTGGTCTCGCGCATGAAGATGCGCGGCACGTTGTGCGGGTCGCTGGTGAAGTAGCTGCGGCCGCCGCCGAGCGACGCCACCTGCTCCAGCAGCACGCGGTTCACGTCAGAGCCCAGGCCCACGCTGGTGACCGTGATGCCCTCGGCGCGCATGACCTGCACCAGCTCGGCGATGCCGCTCTCCGGAGCCTGCCCGTCGGTGAGCACGATGACGTGCTTCACGCGAGCGCGCGTGACCGCGAGGTCTTGGTAGGCCATGTCGAGCGCCGGGAAGATGTTGGTGCCGCCGCGCGCCGTCATGCGGCTGATGTCGCGCACGATGCGCAGTCGGTTGCGGGCGCTCTGCATGCGCACGATGCGCTCGGGCTCGGAGTCGAAGCCCACCACCATGATGTAGTCGTCGGCGCCCAGCATCTCGGCGGTGGCGCGCGCGGCCTCCTTGGCCAGCTCCAGCTTCTGGCCCGCCATGGACCCGCTGCGGTCGATGACCAGGGCCAGCGCGAGCGAGGGCTGGTTGCGGCGCCGCTCGGCGTCCATCCGCACGGGCAGGAGGCGCTCCATGCGCGAGCCCTGCCAGCCGCCGAGGCCGAAGCCGCTCTCGCCGCCGGCCATCATGAAGCCGCCGCCCTGGTCGCGGACGTAGCGCTCGATGGCGTCCATCTGGCTCATGGAGACCTCGTCCGCCGAGACGTCCGAGAGCATGAAGAAGTCGAAGCGCTCGAGCTCGGCGGCGCTCGTCGGGATGGAGCGCGGCGTTCGCACGTCCACGTCGAACTCGCCCGCGGCGAGCGCGCGGCTCAGGTAGTTGGCGCGCCCGGCGGCGCCCTCCACGTACAGCACGCTGGGCTTGCCCGGCACCACCGCGGTGGTCTCGAAGCGGTTGTTCGCCGGGAAGCGGTCCTCGCCGCGCGGCTGCAGCTCGAGGCGATAGGTGACGGGGCCCGCCACGCGCACCACGGACTGGAACTCGATCTCGTTGTCGCCCGGCGTGAGCGTCACGTCGCGCACGGAGTCGAGGCCGTTCAACGTCTCGCCCTGGTAGAGGCGCACGCGGGCCTCGGCGGCGTAGTTGGAGAACACGCGCGCGCGCACCGGGAAGGGGTCGCCGACGCGCAGCTGCTCGGGCACCGTCATGTCGCGCACGGCCACCTCTTCGGGCGCGCCCTGCGTGTAGACGTGGTGGAACAGGCGCACGTCGAACTCGCGCGCGCGGCTGGCCTCGGCCAGGAGGTCGCCCTCGGTCTGGCCACCGTCCGACAGCAGCACCGCGCGGCGCAGGTGCCCCGGCGGGAAGAGGCCATAGGCCAGCTGCAGCGCGGCCGCCATGTTGGACCCCGCGCCGGCGTCCGTGTGCGCCTCGTCGCCGTGCCGCGCCAGCCGCTCCGGCAACTCGGTGGCCTCACGCGCCAGCGGCACCACGCGGGCGTGCCGCGCGAAGGTGATGAGCTGCACGTCGTGCTCGCCACGCGCATCGAGCGCGGCCTGAACCTTGCCGCGTGCCTCCGCGATGGCCTCGTCGGTGACCGAGTCCGACACGTCCACCAGGAACACCGTGCTGATGCGCGCGCTGTCGGTGGTGCGCGAGAGCCGCGCCAGGCCCAGCACCAGCGCCGCCATGAGCACGGCCCGCAGCAGCACGCCGAGCCACTTCTGGAGCGGCGGCAGGTCCGCCAGCGAGAGCGTGGCCACCCAGCCCAAGAGCGGCAAGACCCCCAGCAGCACCAGCGCGCGCGAGGCGAGGAACTCGTAGCGCTCACCGCCGAACTCCCAAGCGAGGTCGTGGTCCCACACCTGCAGCCCGATGGCTACCGCGGCCGCGGCGCCCAGCAGCACCGCCAGCGCGAGCGCGCCCAGGTTCATGGAGCGGGCGCGGCTCATACCGTGTACCTCCGGTGGTACGTGAACCACTCCACGCCCAGGATGAGCAGCACAGCCCCCAGCAGGTACAGCCACAGCTCGCGGCGCACGCCCACGGCGCCGGGGGTGACGCGCCCAGCAGCGGTGGCGCCCACCGCGAGCCGGTCGGTGGGCTTGATCTCGGTCTCGTCTCCGGCACCCAGGTTCACCGCGAAAGAGTCCTCGCTGGAGACGCCGTCGGCGCCCTCGGTGCGGATGGTGTAGATGCCGGCGTGCGTGCCCGCGAAGAGCGCGCGCCCCTCGGCGACGGGGACCACGTACTCACGCTGGTCCGGGCCCATCAAGGTGGCCTGCGTGGCGCCTGCCGGCACGGGGATGTGCCAGGTCTCGCCGGTGTAGTAGCTGGACACGTAGCGGGCGTCTTCCTGGACGAACCAGTCGATGGTGTTGAGCAAGAACAGCGGCCAGGCCACGCGCAGCACCAGGTCGCTGCGGCGCGGGTCGAAGTTGAGGGCCACGAAGCGCTGCCCGTTGCGGCGGCCCTCCACGATGAGCGGCAGGGCGTCGGTGCCGGCCACCACGCGGTCCTCGCGCTCGAGCGTCACCTGCAGCGCCGAGGCAATGTTCACGTCGGCCAGCGCCGTCCAGCGCACCAGCGGGTGCCGCCGCTCCACGCGATCCACCGTGGGGCCCTCCACCTCACCCACGATGGGGAATGGGCCGGTCACGCCTTCGTCCGGGCGCGGATACAGATAGAGCGCCGCGGTGTCCGGCGGCGTGGGCGGCACCCAGGCGTCGAAGAGCACCACGTCGAAGCGCCCCTCGGGCGGATACGCCTCGGGAGTGACCTCGACCACGTCGAGGTACTCGTCCAGCACCAGCGCTGCCTGCAGGTACAGGTTTCCGCGCGAGACCAGCAGCACACGCGCACGGCGCCGCTCGGGCAGGCGCGCGAACGCGTGGTCGTCGGCGTCCAGGTGGTCGAGGCCCTCGCGCGTGACCAGCCGCGCTTCCAGCGTGCGGTCCACGCCCGACACGTTGCGGAAGGTGCGGCGCAGGCGCTCTTCGGGCCCGAGCGAAAGCGTCTGGATGTCCACGGGCTCGCCGTCGCCGATGAGCTGCAGCTCCACCTGGCGCGCCTCGTCGGTGGGGTTCCACAGCTCCACCAGCACCTCGCTCTGGCTCTTGTCGAGCGGGTAGCGGCGCACCGCGAAGGCCGACAACCCCACGTTGGCGTCGGCGCGGCCGATGCGCACCCAGCTGAGCCGGATCTCCGCTTCCGTGAGCTCCGCCGCCATGCTGTCGCTGGCCTCGAGGCCGCCGTCGGTCAGCACCACCACCTCGGCGCGCGGCTGCCCACGCAGCACGTCCAGCGCCAGGTGCAGGCCCGGGCGCAGGTTGGCGCGCAGGTGCGTGGTGCTCAGCGACTCGATGGCGTCGCGCAGCACGCGCGCGTCGCTGGTGAGCGGCGAGAGCGGCGTGGCGGTCTCGTCCAGCTGGGCGATCTGCAGGCGGTCGGCGGGGCCGAGGCCATCGATCAAGCGGCGCAGCTCGGCCTCGGCCGCTTCGAAGCGCGACGGCTCCACATCCGTGGCGGACATGGAGGCGCTCGCGTCCACCAGCACCAGCAGCGAGCGGCCCTGCTCGGTGGCGCCCTGGTAGCGCGGGTCGCCGAGCGCAAACGCCAGGATGGCGATGATGAACAGCGCCAACAGCAACGAGAGCCAGCGCTTGAGCTGCGAGAACAGGCGCGTGGTCTGCTTCTCGGCGAGGATCTCCTCCCACAGCCGAACGAACGGCACCTCCACCTGCCGGCGCCGCAGCTTGAGCAGGTACAGGATGACGGCGCCCACGCCGAAGCCACCCAGCACCATGAGCACCTGGGTGAGCGAGAGCCCTGTGAGCGTGAGTCCGGAGGCGCCCATGGTTCAGCCCAGCAGGCCTCCGCGACGCAGCACCGCGAGCACGGCTTCGTCGAACGGGACGTCGGTCTGCACGGCCTGGTAGGCCACGTGCTTCTTCGTGCAGAAGTCCTCGATGCGCTTGCGGTAGCTGGCGTGCGCCTCGGCGTACTTCTCGAGCAGGCGCGGCGTGATGGTGACCTCGCGGTATTCGCCCGTCTCGTGGTCCACCAGGCGCACGTCGCCGTTGATCTCCGGGCGCACCTCGGCCGGGTCGAACACCTGCAGCACGAAGGGCTCGAACTTGGCGAAGCGCAGCTGGTTGATGCCGGCCTCGAAGCCCGCCGGGTCGTACAGGTCACTGATCAGGATGGCCACGCCGCGGCGCTTGTTCTGTGCGGCGAAGGTGCGCAGCGACTCGCCCATCTGGGTCTCGCCCTCGGGCACCACGTCGCGCAGGAAGTCGAACACCTTGAAGATGCGGTTCTTGCCGCGCGTGGGCGCCAGGCGCGCGTGCATGCCCGAGTCGAACGTGAGCACCGACACGCGGTCCAGGTTGGCGAGCGCCACGTAGGCGAACGCCGCGGCCAGCTGCTTGGCGTAGTCCAGCTTGGGCGGGTCGCCCATGCCCATGGAGCGCGAGGAGTCCACCAGCACGTAGACCGAGAGGTCCTCCTCTTCTTCGAACAAGCGCAGCAGCAGGCGCCCGGTGCGCTGGTAGACGTTCCAGTCCAGGTAGCGGAAGTCGTCGCCCGGCACGTACTCGCGGTGGTCCGCGAACTCGATGCCCGCGCCCGTCTTCTTGGAGCGCCGCTCCGCGCGCATGCGCCCGTTGTAGATGCGCCGCGACACGATGGCGAGGTACTCGAGGCGCCGCTGGAACTCCTCGTCGAAGAGGTCTCCGTTGGCGCTCGGTGCACGTCGCGCACGCGCGGGGGCCGGGCTCGTGCCCGCTCCCGCAGCAGCCTTTCGTCGGAACCAGCTCAGCACGTGCTGGCTACTTCGCCGTCTCGGGCACGGACTTGAGGATGTCGTCCAGCACTTGGTCCGTGCGCACGCCCTCGGCCTCGCCCTCGAAGTTCAGGATCATGCGGTGGCGCAGCGCAGGCTTCGCGGCCCAGCGCACGTCGTCGATGCTGGCGCTGAAGCGGCCGTCGAAGAGGGCCTTGATCTTGGCGGCCAGCAGGGTGGCCTGCACGCCGCGGGGACTGCCGCCGAAGCGCACGAAGCGGGTCACGCTGTCTGGTGCGCCAGGGCGGCCGGGGTGCGTGGCCTCCAGCACGCGGATGGCGTAGTCCTGCACGTGCCGGGCGACGGCCACGTCACGCACCACCTTGCGCATCTGGAGGATGGTCTCCTTGTCCAGCACCGGCTTGACCACGGGGGTGTCGGCGCCCGTGGTGCGGTCCAGGATGGCGTGCAGCTCCTGGCGCGAGGGGAACTCCACCTGCAGCTTGAACAGGAAGCGATCGAGCTGCGCCTCGGGCAGCGGGTAGGTGCCCTCCATCTCGAGCGGGTTCTGCGTGGCGAGCACGAAGTACGGCTGGTCCATCGGGTAGGTCTTGCCGCCGATGGTGACCGAGTGCTCCTGCATGACCTCCAGCAAGGCGCTCTGCGTCTTGGGCGTGGCGCGGTTGACCTCGTCGGCCAGCACGATGTTGGAGAAGATGGGCCCCTTGCGGAACTCGAGCTTCTGCTTGCCGTGCGCGTCCTCGGACAACACCGTGGTGCCCAGGATGTCGGCGGGCATGAGGTCCGGCGTGAACTGGATGCGCGAGAAGTCGAGGCGCATGGACTCGGCCAGCGTGCGCACCAGCATGGTCTTGCCCAGGCCCGGGACGCCCTCGAGCAGTGCTTGGCCGCCCGCCAAGAGACACGTGAGCACGCCGTCCACGATGTCGTCCTGACCGACGATCATCTTGCCGATCTCTTCCTTCACCCGCTTCACGTCGCGGCCGAAGCTCTGCACGACCTCGGCCGGGGTGTCCTTGCTCATGGGTTCGTCTCCTGCGGGGTGCCCGCGGTCTGCGTGTCTGCCGCGTCGCGCGGCCGGATGAGTTGGAAGTAGCGCCGCACGTAGAAGCGGTAGCCGGGCGGGACCTCGTCGCGCTCCAGCACCTCTTCGGCGTGGTTGGAGTAGTCCGTGTGCACGTCGCGGTAGCCACGGCCCACGAAGCCGCGCTCCGCCGCGCCCAGGATGACCTCGCTGCGGGAGGGGCCCTCGCTCTGCTGGCCCTCCACCCGTGAGTCGCGTGTGTTGGCGTTCAGCCGCGTGGGGTCTTCGCCGAGCATCTCGCCGCCGTCGCCGCTGCCCGCGCCGGGGCCCACGCTACCGCTGCCTTCGCCCTGACCCTGACCCTGGCCTTGGCCCTCTCCGGGCATCTCCAGCGTGGCGTTGCCGCCGCCTTGTCCCGAGGGATCGAGCGTGAGCTCCATGTCGCCCTGACCCTGGCCCTGACCCTGACCTTGGCCCTGGCCGCCGGGCTGCCCGCCCTGGCCCTGCTGGCCTTGGCCCTGGCCCTGGCCCTGGCCTTGCTGACCCTGGCCTTGACCCTGTTGCCCCTGGCCCTGGCCCTGCTGGCCTTCGCCCTGACCTTGCTGGCCCTGGCCCTGACCCTGCTGACCTTGTTGGCCCTGCTGGCCCTCGCCCGGCATGCGGATGCGCGCCTGCTGGCCGCCCTCACCCGCGGCACCCAAGCGGAAGCGCTGCATCATGCCCTCGCGGCCCTGACCCTGACCCTGCTGACCTTGTTGGCCCTGCTGACCTTGCTGGCCTTGCTGGCCCTGTTGCCCCTGCTGTTGCTGCTGCTGGGCCCGGCGGATCATCTCGCGCAGCTGCTCCATCTGGCGCTGCATCTCCTGGCGCTGCTCCTCGCTCATCTGCTCGCGCGCCATGCGGTTGAGGTCTTCCGCCATCTGCTCCATGCGCTGCGCGGCTTCCTCGCGCGCGTTCCGGTTGAGGTCTTGCGCGGCCTGGTCCATCTCACGGCGCAGGCGGTCCAGCTGGCGGCGGCGTTCTTCCATGGCGGCCTGGTCGCGCTGCAGCGTCTCGAGTTCGCGCTGCCGGCGACGCAGCAAGCTCTCCTCTTCCTCGTCGAGCCCGCCCTCTTCACGCTGACGTTGGAGCAGGCTCTCCATTTCCTCCCGGTGCTCTTCGAGGCGCCGGTCCAGCTCCTCGCGGTCGCGCTGGCTGTTGTCCTGCGCCGCGCGCTCCATGGCCTCCCGCAGGCGGTCCAGCTCGGCGCGCGAGACGTCTTCGCTGCGCACACGCTCGGCCATTTGCTCCATGGCTTCGGCGGCCGCCTCGGCCTCGGCGTTGCGCATGGCCTCCGACGCGGCCTCGGTCAGACCTTGGCGCGCCAGCTCGTTGCCCATCTCGCGCAGGGCGTCGTTCAGGGCCTCGGCCTCCATGGGCCGGGACTCGGCCAGGCGGGTCTCCAGCTCGCGCAGCTCACGCAGCGCCTCGGTGCGGTCCAGCTCGCGGTCGGCCAGGCGCTCGAGGATGTCATTGAAGTCGCGCGCGGCTTCGCGCGTGGCCTCGTCGGTCTCCGGGTTCTCCAACATGGGGCGGAGGGCGCTCTCGAAGGCGTCGAGGTCGTCGGGGTGCACCAGCATGGGGTTCAGGTCGCTGATGGGCGGCGCGGGCGCGCGACCCAGCACCTCCAGCTGCGTGACCACCAGCACGATGGTGAGCAGCGCGAGCCCAATGGGCCAGTCACGAGGCACCCGCAGCGGCATGGCGCGCGCGGGTTGGAGCCCGGCGCTGCGTTGGGCGGCGTCGGCGATGGCGGCGTCCATGAAGGCGCTGCGCTCGGCGGCCGGCAGGTTGGTGAACTCCACGGCGCTGGCTACCCGGCTGTCGAGCGAGTGCGCGCGGTCCAGCAGCTGGGCGGCGTGAAGTGGCGACACGCGGCGAAGGGCACCCAGCAGCGCGCCGCGAAGGGCAGGGGCCGCACACACGAGCAGCCACGTGGTCCCCAGCTCGGCACTGAGCACGCGGGTCTTCACGCTGGCCACCACGATGGCCGCCGCGGCGAGGGCGACGATGGCGAAGAGCGTGCCGGCCTCGATGGCGCGACGGGTGCGCACGCGGCGCCGGACGGCTGCGACCGCGTGGGCCAGGGGCGTGGGAAGGGTGGTCATTCAGAGTGGACCGTGCCGGGAGAAGAAAGTTCCCACGACGTGAGGCAGGAGCGGACTATAGCGGACTGGAAGGCGCCTGATCCGGTGAACGCGCGGACGCGCGGGATCTTCCCCGAGCGCCCGCTTCAGCCCGCCGTTCCGAACGGCGAAGTGCCGCGCCCCGGCCCATCGAAGAGCGGCAGGCAATCCACGCTGGTGCCTGCGGGGACGTCCCCGGTGCCCGCCGGAATGAGGGCCAGCACGTCTACCCCCGCGAGCGCCGGCAGGGCCCCCGAGCCCCGCCGCGGAACCGGCACGAACGCCACCCCGGGCGCGCAGCTCGCGTCGTGGACCAGGCGGCCGCGCAGCAGCTCGTCGCGCCCGCGCGTCTGCTTCACGGTGGACGCCAGGGTGGCCCGCAACAGGCCGCGATGCGGAGTGGCGTCTCCCAGAAGCGCGCGCAGCAGCGGCCGCACCAGCACCTCGAACGTGACGAACGCGCTGACCGGGTTCCCCGGCAGGCCCAGCACCCGCTTCCCGTCGGGGCGCCGCCCGAAAGCGAAGGGCTTTCCGGGCTTGATGGCCACCTTCCAAAACGCCATCTCGACGCCGGCGGCCTCAAAGGCGGGGCGCATCAGATCGTGGTCACCCACGGACACACCACCGCTGGTGATGACCAGGTCGTTGTCCCGCAGCGCTGCCGTGAGCGCCACGGTCAGCGCCCCCAGGTCGTCGCGCACGATGGGCAACACCTCCGGGATGGCACCCACGTCCCGCAACATGGCCTCCAGCATGTAGGCGTTGGAGTTGATGATGCTGCCCGGGCGCTCGGGGTCGTCGATGCGCCGCAGCTCGTCCCCGCTGGACAGCACCGCGACGCGCGGCCGCCGCACCACGGCCACCTCGGCGATTCCCTGGCTGGCCAGCAGTCCAATCTCCCCGGCGGTCACGCGCCCGCCTCGCCGCAGCAGGGGGTCCCCCACGCGAGCGTCTTCGCCTTGCTGGCGAACGTTCTCGCCGGGCTTGGCAGCCTCCGTGAAGCACGCCAGGTCGCCTTCGCGGGTGACGTCCTCCTGGAGCACCACCGCGTCGGCGCCGTGGGGCAGGGCGGCGCCCGTGAAGATGCGCACGGCCGCCCCGGCCGGGCAGACAGGCCGCTGCGTGCCACCCGCGCTCGACTCGCCCATCACGGGCAGCCTCACGGGCGCTTCCGTAAGTGCTTCCGTAAGGTCCTCCGCGCGGACCGCGTAGCCATCCATGGCGCTGTTGGCGAAGGGCGGGCTGTCCATGCGGGCGGCGACGTCCTCGGCCAGCACCCGGCCGAACGCGACCGGGAGGGGCACCGTCTCGGCTTCCAGTGGGGCGACGTCGCGCAGGACGCCCGCGATGGCCTCGCCGATGGTCAGCATCTCACGGTTCCTGCGGGCCTCTGCCGGCGGCATCGCCCTGGTCGTCTTCGTCGTCCTGGTCGTCCTGCTCGTCTTCGGTGCCTCGCTCGCCGTCGTCGCGGCGCTCGGTCCGCTCCGGTTCGTCGTCGAGTTCGTCCTCCGCGTCCAGCGCGCCCTCGCGGGCTTCGCCGTCGTCGTCACTCGCGTCGTCGTCCGCCAGCGCTTCCTCGTCTTCGCTCGCCCCATCGCGCGCGGCCACGACCACGGCTTCCTGCTCGCGTCGCGCGGCAGCGGTGGCAGCGGCCAGGCGGGTGGGGTCGGCGTAGATCACCAGCTCTTGGCCGGGCACGATGTCGCTGCGCCGCGAGAAGCGGTTGATGCGCGCCAGGTCGGCCACCCGCCTGCCGTAGCGGTCTGCCAGGCTGCGCAGTGTGTCGCCGGGCTGCACCACGTAGCGCAGCCGCACCCGGCCCGCTTGGGTCTCGTGGTACTCGAAGAACTCCTCGGTGCCCACCACCAGCACGCGCACCTCGTCCGGGGTGAGCACGATGGTCTGCGCCAGGTCTCGGCGCGGGTCCACGAAGAGCTGCAGCACCATGTCCGAGACCAGGCGTGCCTGCGGGTCGAGCGCGTTCCAGCCCCGCACCTCGTCCACGCTCACGCCGAAGAAGCGGGCCACGTCGGCCAGCGACTCACCGCCCCGCACCGGGTAGAACACACGCCGCCGGCCGGGCAGCTCCACCACGCTTCCCGTCACGCTGACGATCTCGCGGCGTGTGGCCGAGGCGCGCTGACGAGGCGTGCCTGCCGGCACCACCAACGCCAACCCAGCGCTGACCCGGCTGTCGTCTTCGAGCTCGTTGAGCTCGCGCAACACCTCCACGCTGGTGCGGAACGACCACGCCACCTCGTCGAGGCTCTCGCCGAAGCGCACCACGTGCGTGCCATAGGTGCGGTCGCGTGGACGGACGCGCGCCCAGGCCCGGCCGAACGTCTCGAGGCGCTCGCGCGGGATGCGCACGGCATACTCCCCACCAGGCGGCGTGCGTCCGCGCAGCAGCTCGGGGTTGAGCGCCAAGAGCTCGCGCGGGGGCATCCCCGCGGCGCGCGCCACAGTGGACAGCTGCACGCCCCCGGACACCAGCACCTCTTCGATCTCGATGGGCGTGTCGCGCGTGAGCTCCGCGAACCCGAAGCGCTCGGGGTTCCGCATCACGATGGCACACGCCAGAATCTTGGAGACGTAGACCGTAGTCTCGAAGGGCAGCCCGGACTCGAGCCGCGCCAGGGCCCAGAAGTCGTTGGTGTTGTATTTTCGGATGGACCGCACCATCGCGCCATAGCCCATGTTGTAGGCCGCGAGCGCCAGCTCCCATGCTCCAAGCCGCTGGTGCAGGTCGCGCAGGTAGGCCGCCGCGGCGCGGGTGGACCGAATCGGGTCGTTGCGCTGGTCCACCCAGTGCGTGCGGGTGAGCCCGTACTCCTCGCCCGTGACGGGCACGAACTGCCACATCCCGGCAGCCCCCGCGTGGCTCCGCACCGTGGGGTCGAAGCCGCTCTCGGCCATGGCCACGCAGCGCAGATCGCGCGGCAGGCCGGCGGTGGCCAGCTCCCGGTCGATCATGGCGCCGTAGCGCGTGGAGCGCTGAATCCAGCCCGACATCAGCTGACGCCCGCGTGGGTCACTCCGGAAGTACTCGAGGAAGCGCACCACGCGCTCGTCCCAACGCACCGGAAGGTCGGGCAGGGCGATGCCCCGCAGCCAGCTCAAGTCGGCCTCGCCGCGGGCGGTCTCGGGCCGGCGAGGCGGACCGTCCGACGTCAGCGCGCTCGGGATGCGGTCCAAGACGCGCGGGCTGTCACCCCCCTCGGTCCGCGCCCCCACAGGGCGAAACAGCGCGCGCTCGGCTTCGTGCAGCGCCCGCAACGAAGCGGCTTCGTCGCCCTCCACCGGCTGTCCCAGGGCGAGGGCAGGCGCGAACGTCAGCGCCGCGCCCAGCGTCACCCCATGCACGACGCGGCCCGCCCAGGGGGAGCGAACGAGCGCGCGAGCTGCCGTGAGGAGGGACACCACCCTGCATGCTAGCCGCACCCGTCCACCATGACCAGAAGGCCCTCCTGCGTCGCGCGCTAGCCCACCGAAACGGTCGTTTACGTGGCCGGCGAAGCGCGGTAGACATCCGGGGCGGGTCACCCGCAGCTCACCCCGCGGCGTGCCTGCGGGGCCAACCAGGAGTGCTCGTGCATCGTGGTGTTCGCCAGTTTCTGAAGTGGGTTGGTGCCAACCGCGCCACGCTGACGCTGAACCCTCCGGCGTCCAACGCGGAGCTCCGGGCGCTGGAGCAGACCCTGGGCGGCCCGCTCCCGTCGGACCTGCGGCTCATCCTCACGCGCTTCAACGGCGGCGAGCTGCCCGTGGGCAAGATGCTGCCAGTGGGTCTCGAGCCCGGCACCATCGGCGCAGCGGTGCGTGACTACGCGCAGGCCGTGAAGAAAGACTTCCTGGATCCGGAGCTCTTGCTGCCCTTCTGCCAGACCGCCGAGGGCAGCTTGCTGGCCTTCGACCGCAGCGCGGGGCCCGTGTCGGACACCTGGCCCATCGTGGACTACTACCCGGACACCGGCGAAGAGCGGATGATCCACCGCACCATGGACGGCTGGTGCCAGACGTGCGTGAACGAGTGGGAGAGCGGCGACTTCGGCGCGGAATTCACGTTGGACGTCTACCTGCGCAAGGGTGAGCGGCACGTGAACGTGGAGCCGGACGTGGCCACGGCGTATGCGAGCGTGGCCCATGCCCGCAAGCGCGCCGGCATGCCGGAAGAGTCCATGAAGGCGTACTTGGCTGCCGCCCGCTGCGTGCCGCCGCTGCCCTGGTGCGACTGGGAGGCCCTCAAGATCGCGGTGCTCATCGACAAGCGCGCCGAGGCCTACGAAGCGTCGTCGCGGCTGGCCGCGCGCGCACCTTCGTCCGCGTGGGAGCAGCGCGAGACCACGCCGTTGTGGGTGGCCCAAGTGGTGGCGCCGTTGGCGCGTCGCACGGGGTCGCCCTCGCGCTGGGTGCGCATGCTCTCCCAGCTGGAAGAAGCCGCCGACGACGACGAGCGCCCGGACGTGCACGCCATCCGCATGGCCATCGAGACGGGTGGGCCGTTTCCCCCGCTCGACCCGCTCCGCGAGGAGCCGCTGGTGCCGCCGCAGCCAGACCTGGACGCGTGGTTCACCGCCGTGAAGCGCAGCTATCACGCGGGCGTGGTGCGCGACGAAGACCTGCTGCTGGAGCCCAGCATGGCGCCGCTGCGCGAGCGCTATCCGCTTGGCGATTGCTTGCGGGCCCGCCGCGACTTCTAATCACGTGACCACCAACGACCACGTCCATCGTTGTCGTGGTCTTTGACGGCGACGGCGACGAGACTACCTTCAGCGTCGGACGCTCGGCAGCGTCGACTGCCCGGGAGCTTCAATCAACGCGGAACGCGCCCTGAAACAGGTCGTCGCCGTCGCCGTCGCCGTCAAGGACCACGCTCACGTGGAGGTTCGTGGCGCCTCCGACGTGATTCAGCTGGCGACGCGGTCGCGGCCGGAGTTCTTGGCGAAGTAGAGCCGGTCGTCGGCGGCCTTCACGAAGTGCAGCACGTCCCAGCCCTCGGCCAGCTGGGCCACGCCGCAGCTCAGTGTCACGCGCACGGGCTCGCGCTCGAACTCGAAGCGGTGGGCGGCCACCAGGGCGCGCAGCTCGTCGGCGATCTTGTGGGCGCCTTCGCGGTCGGTCTCGGGCAGGATGACCGCGAACTCTTCGCCGCCGTAGCGCGCCAGGATGTCGTCCGGCCGCAGGCGGGCCTTCACCAGCTGGGCGAACTCCTTGAGCACGAAGTCGCCGGCTAGGTGGCCAAACGTGTCGTTGATGCCTTTGAAGTGGTCCAAGTCCATCATGACCAGCGACAGCGGCCGCTGGTGGCGGCGCGCGCGCGGGATCTCGCGGTCCATGGCGTCCAGGAAGAAGCGCTTGTTGTTCACCCCGGTGAGCCCGTCCACGATGGTCATCTTGTAGATGGTCTCGTGGTACTGCGCCTCCATGTCGGAGCCAGAGAGGAACTTCATGATCGTGTCACCGATCTTGATCTGGTCACCGCGCCGCAGCTGGTAGTCCCGCACCAGGGCGTCGTTCACGTACGTGCCGTTGGTGGACTCGAGGTCCTGCACGTAATAGGCCCGCGAGCGCTTCTCGATGACGGCGTGCTTGCGCGACACGGCGTCGTTCTCGAGCACCACCTCGTTCTCGCTCCCGCGCCCGATGCTGACCGTCTCCGCCGTGAGGAGGTAGCGCTTGCCGAACTGCCGAGCATCCGAAGAGTAGATGATCACGAGGCAATCCTGGCCCTCCTTAACAGGGAGCTTGAGATCCTCGAGCGGAGTCACCCGTGTCTTGATGTCCGAGTCCATGAAGCGCTGCGCGTTCCCTGCGACCGTGAGAAGGCGGTCCCGCTCAGGGTAGAAGAGAGCGGGCGCGGCCGTCAACTGCTGGCGCTCGGGGGTCACCGCTCGCGGGTGGGGGTGGGCCTCCCACCCGTCCGCACGGGCGCTCCCACCAGCGTGGGCGCCTCGGGCGTGATGCGGCGCTCGCGGGCCACGGTGACCGGGTCGTAGGACACCAGGTAGTGCATGTTCTCGTAGTTGATGAGGACGTGCGCCGCGATGGGGCCCAGCAGCGAGCCCGTCAGCGCATAGAGCAGGCCGAAGACAGCCCCCATGATGGCGGCCCACAACGTCCAGGGCAGGAACGCGCGCGTGGGGCCCACGTGCACGGCGCCGAACACCAGCGAGGTGAGCAGCAGGCCGAACGCGGGCTGCATGGCCCCGCGGAAGAAGAGCTCCTCCACCACGCCCGAGGTCATCGCGAAGAAGGCGATCGCTGCGCCGGACAGCGGCCCCACCATGCCGCGCAGCTCGATGTGCAGGCGCTTCGCCCAGGCGGTGCGTTGCACCAGCACGCGCGTCCCGCGCACCGCGATCAGGGCCACGGTCACGCCCAGCAAGAGCGACAGGACGGTGCGGGCCAGCGTGCTCGGGAGCCAGGCGCCCAGCCAGGCGTCCTCGCTCGCCAGCCACAGGGGGCTCCGGCCAGCGAGCAGGGCCCACAGGGTGCCGGACGCGGCCAGCAGTCCGTAAACCAAGACTGCGGTACCCATGCGTCGGCTCAACACGAGCCGGCAAGGTACCAGGGGCCACCATGCCCGGCAACGCGCCGATTCGTGCATCCCCCTCACCGCGCGTGTTGACATGGACCGGCGGGGAGAACTATCAAGATCCCGATGCTCCCCCACGTCACGGCGCCGCGCTCCTCGTGGTCTCACGAAACCCGCTCCGCCATGGCGCGCTGCCGCACATGACGTCCAGCCCCTCGCCCAGCAACGATGCGCCGCGCTTGCTCGTGGTGGACGACGAGAAGGTCATCCGCGAGATCCTGGCCGACTTCCTGTCCATGGAGGGGTTTTGGGTGCGCACCGCCGAAGACGGCGCGGCCGCCCTGGTGGAGCTGTCCCGCACCCACTACGACCTGGTGCTCAGCGACCTGAAGATGCCCAACATGGGCGGGCTCGAGCTGTTGGAGTCCATCGCCAAGCACATGCCCAACGTGGTCACCGTGATCATGACGGGCTTCGGCACGGTCGAGACCGCCATCGACGCCATGAAGCGCGGCGCGTACGACTACATCCTCAAGCCGTTCAAGGTGGAGGAGGTGGTCCACACCATCCGCCGCGGGCTCGAGAAGCAGAAGCTGGCCGCTGAGAACATCCGCCTCAAGGAGGCGCTCTCGCTCTACAAGGTGAGCGAGGCCATCGCCAACAGCCTCTCGCTCGATCAGGTGCTGCGCACGGTCATGGACGCCGCGCTGCACGAGATCGAAGCCGACGTGGTGACCATCATCCTCGACAACGGCGAGGGCTCGTTCTTCGTGCGTGCCGAGGAGCGCAACCCGCGCTTCCGCCGCTTGGCGTCCACGGGCACCTTCGACGTGGAGGCCCTGCGCGAGCGCTTCAAGGACGACCGGCCGCTGCGCGAGCAGGGCACCTCGGCGCTGCAGTTCTACAACGGCGTGCCCGAGGTGGGTGACCCGGTGTCGCTCATCGTCACGCCGCTGCGCATCCGCGGGAAGCTCTCCGGCATGGTGTGCTGCGCCAGCTACACGGCCGGCAAGCGCTATGACGAGGGGCTCCGCAAGCTCCAGCAGATCATCACCAACCGCGCGTCGGCGGCCATCGAGAACGCCCACCTCTACGAGGACCTGCAGGCCACCTTCCGGCAGACCATCCGCGGCCTGGCCAGCGCCATCGACAAGATGGACCGCTACACGGCCGGCCATAGCGAGCGCGTGGCGGCCTACGCCCAGGTGCTGGCGCTCAAGCTGGGGCTGCCCCACGAGCAGGTGGAGATCGTCCGCCAGGCCGCGCTCATGCACGACATCGGCAAGATCGGCTGCGTGATGAACCTCAACAAGCCGGGCAAGCTGTCGCAGGAGGAGTACGAGGTCTTCAAGATGCACCCGGCCCACGGGCGGGACATCCTCGAGCCCATCTCGTTCCTGCACCCGCTCATCCCGGGGGTTCACCTGCACCACGAGCGCTGGGACGGCCTCGGTTATCCGCTGGGCCTCAAGGCGCAAGACATCCCGCTCATCGCGCGCATCATCAGCGTGGCCGACACCTACGACGCCATGACCAGCGACCGCGCATACCGCAAGGCGCTCCCGCACGAGGTGGCCACCAGCGAGATCAACCGCTGCACCGGATCGCAGTTCGACCCGGACGTGGCGCAGCTGTTCCTGAGCACGGTCGAGGACTACCGCTGCGACAGCGGCAACATCCAGATCATCATCCGCGAGATGGCGTAGCCACCCCGGCGGTGCTGCTCAGCGCAGCACCTGGGTGAGGGCGCGCGCGGGCTGGCTGGGCAGGGCCACATCGGCCGACCACACGGTGGCATCCGAGGGCGCGAGCCACTCGATGGTGCGCCGGGTGCCGTCTTGGAACACCACCGTGGTGGCCAGGCGCACGCGCCCACCGGCAGGGCCCGGCGGGTGCTCCACGTCGATGCGCGCGATGTAGCGGGCGTTGGGCAGCCCGCGATCGAGGGCGTGCGCGGGCGGACGCCGCCAGGCCACGGCTTCGCTGGCGTGCGCGTAGGTGACACGGGTGATGGTCTGGTGCGGCGGCTCGGCCGGGAACGGCGTGCGCTGTGTGGCGCGGGTGACCGGGTTGCCCAGCTCGTGGCAGCCGGCGCTGGCCAGCAGGGTGAGCCACAGCGTGAGCAGCACGGCGCGCGTGAGCCCGCCGCGTCTACCACGAAGATGCCGGCGGGGGCTGGTCATGAGGAGCGCAGCGCTGCCTCTTCGCACACGCTGGCCGCGATCTGCTTGAGCAGCTCGTCGGCGTCGCGGTCCATGTGGTCCAGGGCCGGACCCACCCGCACGCGCGCCAGCTCCACACAGGCCGTGGCCAGGTCCAGCTGGTGGCGGTTGCGCTCAGGACCGCGCTGCAGCACCGCCTGGGAGGTGGCGGCCAGCACGGCGGCCACGCCGAACAGGTCGATGGCCACGTCGGCCAGGCGCTGCTGCACGAACTGCCGGCGCCCGAGCGCGTCGCCGTGCTTCCGGGCGATGCGCTCCGTCTCGCTGCCGAAGCGCGCCACCAGCTCTTCGAAGATGACGCCTTCGCGGGCGAGGGCAGGGTGCACGCTGCCGAAGCGCTCGCGGGCGAAGCCGCGCCGGGCACGCTGGGCACGCAGCTCGCGCACCACCCCCAGGCCCTTCACGCGCTCCCGCAGCGACGAGGGCTGGGCGTGCACGCGCTCGTCCGTGCGCTCGAGGCCGGCCAGCGCGATGAAGCTGCGCAGCACGTCGTGGCTGCCGCCGTAGACCATCATGGCGCGAGCGTCGCGCAGGTGGCGCTCGAACGGGTAGTCCGTGAGCGTTCCCATGCCGCCCGCCAGGTCCAGCGCGGAGATGGCCACCTGCTGGTACATCTCGGCGGCCAGCACCTTGCAGATGGCGGCCTCGATGCCGCAGTCCGGCTGGTCGGCCGCGCCGGGGGCCTCCATCCAGCCCGCGGTGAGCTTGGTGGCGCAGCTGGCCGTGTAGAGCGCGCAGGACATGTGCGCGATGCGCGACTGCACCATGCCGAAGTCTTTGATGGGCCGCCCGAAGGCGCGCCGCGACGACACGCGCTCCACGGCCTGCGAGAGGGCACCGCGCGCTGCGCCCACGCACGCGGCGGCCAGCTCCACGCGCGCCGCGTCTTGCGTCTCCATGGCCAGCCGGAAGCCCTCGCCACGGGGTCCGAGGGCGGCCTCGGGACCCAGCGGCACCGACTCGAACGAGATGGCGCCGAGGCCCGCGCCGCGCAGGCCCACGAAGCCACGCGCTGGACCGCGCGCGGTGCCCTCGCCGTTGGGGATGATGTACGCGCTCAGCTCGCCGGGGCGCTCGTCCTCGCGTCGCGCGAAGACCACGAAGACGTCTGCATAGCGGCCGTTGGTCACGTAGTGCTTGGTGCCGTCCAGCACCAGCACGCCGTCTCGCTCGAGCACGCGCGTGCCCAGCGCCGCCGCGTCGCTGCCCGTGAGCGGCTCGGCCAGCGCGAACGCACCCATGGCGTCACCGCGCGCCATCCGCGGAAGCCACTCCGCCCGCTGGGCGGGAGTCCCTCCACGGGCGATGGCGCGGCCCGCCAGCCCGTTGTGCGCCACCAGCGCTGCGGCCACCGTGAGGTCCAGCCCACCCACGGTCTCGTAGTAGGCCACCGAGGCGGGCAGCGCGAGCCCCGCGCCGCCGTGCTCCTTCGGCAGCGTCACGCCAAGCGCGCCGGCGCTGGCCAAGCTGGCCCGCACCTCGGCGGAGATGCCGCCGTCCTGGTCGATGGCTTTGCTCTGCAGCGCACTGCGGCCCACGTCGCGCACGCGGCTCTCGAGGTGCGCCAGCGCCTCGCGCTGCCCCGGCGCGATGTCCGGGAAGGGCACGAGCAAGTCGTCCTGGATGACGCCCTCGAAGAGAGGCCGCATGAAGCTCGAAGGGCGCTCGCTCATGACGGCAACCATGCCTGCTCGACGGGCTGTCTGCCAGCCGCGTGGGTGGACCAAGACCTATGGAGCGGTGGTCGGTGACATTCGCCGTGCCCACCGCCTCAACGGGAGCGCCAACACCAAGCCAGCCCCCACTCCGAGCAGGTCATCGACGACATCGCTGAGCCTGGGAGTCCGCCCGGGCACCCAGTGCTGCACGATCTCGGTGACGATGCTCAGCGCCAACATGCAGAGTGCCGAGCGCCACCAAGGGGCGCGTGGCCAGAGACACGCCAAGCCCCACGTGGTACCCGCGAAGAGGACGACGTGGGTCAGGTCGAGCCCGGCTGTCGAGTTCGAATCGAGCCAGAGCAACGGCCGACCGATCCATGCGTAGTCACTGCGGAGCCAGGCCATCGTGCTGGGCGGAAGCGTGACCGCCACGATGGGAAGAAGCACGGTGAGCCCCAGGAGTAGCCATCGAAGCGTGTGGGTGGGGCGTGTCATCGTCTGCAATTCGTACCCTGCCGGGTGCCCTTCAGCGTCACGAAGTGCGAAAACGTGCCCATGGCCGCGAAGAAGAAAGCCAACACCGCGAAGTCCGCCGCCCCGCAGCCCAAGGGCGCGGTTCGTTTCGAAGCCACCGTGGAAGCGACCAGCGTCGGCCGCGCCATCCTCCGGTTGCCAGCCCCGGCCAGCAAGCAGCTCCCCTCGCGCGGACAGGTCGCCGTGGACGGGCTCGTCGGGGGACACGCGTTCCAGACGGTGGTCGAGCCCGATGGCGACTTCGGCCACTGGATGAGCTTGGACCCCGAGCTGCAGGCGGCCATCGGCCTCGGTCCTGGTGACACGGCCAGCGTCCAGGTGGAGCCGTCTTCCGCATGGCCCGAGCCCGAGGTCCCGAAGGACCTGAAGAAGGCGCTGTCCGCTGCTCCCACCGAGGTTCGCGAGCTGTGGACGACCATCACTCCGATGGCCCGCTGGGAGTGGGTGCGCTGGGTCAACGAGACCAAGGTCGCGGCTACGCGGCAGCGGCGCGTGGAGGTCAGCATCTCGAAGCTGAGCGACGGCAAGCGGCGCCCGTGCTGCTTCAACCTGGCGGCCTGCACCGACCCCGACCTCGCGAAGAGCGGAAAGCTCGCCGTGCGCTGACACGCACCGGTGGTTGCCTCGGCACTTCGCGCATCACGACCGGATGATAGCGGGGTCGCGACGTCACTGGCTCCTGTGGTAGAAGGGTCGAATGCATCGATGGGTACTCGTGGTCTTGCTGTGCCTGGCCGGCTGTGCATCCAGCCGCATGAACGAGTGGTATGCGGGGGCGCTCTCCTCGGATGGTGCCGCTGGGGGGTACATCGAGACACGTCGCGGCGTTCGGATCGCCTACCGGGGATCGCCGGGGGACTTCCTTCCGGGCTGGACCACGGACAACCTCTACTTCGACTCCGAGCAGAGAATCTGGCGCCTGAAGCGCACCGATGACTATGTCGTGTTGAACGTGTTCGACCTCGATGGGGATGACCGTCCGGACAAGCGTCGCTGGGACCTCATCTATGACCTGCGCCTCATCCATGACGCTTCGGGCGGCGTCATCTGGGTTCAGTCGGTGCCGGTCTCGACCTTGTTGGGGCGGAGAGACATCGACGTCGTGCTGTTCGACTATCTGGATGCCGTCGGAGGTGCGGCCTTCCGGGGCTTGGGGTCTGGGCGGTCCTTCGGTTCCACGGGGATTCGGGTCGACGACAACCCCGCGCTCATCAGCGGGATGGCCGCTCATGCGGCGACCCTCGAAATGGGGGATGCCGACCGGGTGCAGATGGATCCCACCGCGCGCGAGGCGCGAGCACGAATCATCCTCGTTCGCACCCCCTACACCGACTCGGGGTCGACCGATGGCCAGCCGGGGCCCCTGCCAGTCCTCATGCTCTTGGGCTATTGGAACCGGCCAGAGCGCTATGAAGCGGGCCTCGCGGACTTCGAAGCGCTCGTGCGAGGCATCACCATCCAAGGCAGCCCGGACACCAGTGCTTTCGAGGGCATCCTGCCGGTTGCTGGCGTGCCGCCCTCCTGACTGCCAGCGGCGCCGTGGCGTGCGCCACACGCCGGGCCCGACTATCGAGTCGACCTAGATGTCCGGCGCACGCCCGCCGACCCTCTCGCAGCGGCGCGTGGCCGAGGCTCCCGACCCAGCCACGCGCGCTCTCCCCACGGGCACGGAAACGCCTCGGGCTTCGTCAGGATCCACAGCAAGGGGACCAATGGCGGCGCCTCGGGCGTGGGGCCATCTCCGTCGGTGAAGTACACGATGCCCTCGATTCGCTGAGCGGCGAGGACGGGGTCGTCGAAGATCGGCCGCAGGTCGGTGCCGCCGCGGCCCATCACGTCCTCGAGCACGCCCGCCCACGGGTAGACGCGCGCGACGCGTGTGTCGCACTCCGCGACGGTCAGTGTCGCGTGCTCGGAGAGCGCCTTCAGCTGACGCGCCACCTCGGCGAGCTCGGGGAGGCTCATGCTCATGGAGGTGTCGATTGCCACGAGGAGCCGGGGCTTGCAGAGCACGCGCGGGGAGTAGGTCCTGCCGGGGATCTCGCCGACACGGCCCGGGAAGCGGCGGTTGGGGCGCGCGTAGGTGTGCACGGGTGCCCGTGCGCGCGCCGCGAACATGCGGAGCGCCGTCTTCCAGTCGAGGAAGCGCTCGGCGCGGCCCAGCACGCCGGTGAGCGCTTCGATCAGGCTGCCGGGATCCTTCCCCGCGCAGAGCAGGCCCTCTACCGGGTCGCTACCGCCGGGGTGTTGCTCGCGAGCCTCCGCCGCCGCGCGTGTGATGAGCTGCCGGGTCTGCTCGAGAGCGCCTGGTTCGGGGTCGCCCCGTCGCAGGTAGCGGTGGTCGTCGGCGAGCTCGCCTGCGCTCTTCGCGGTGCTGCCGTCGACGAGGCGCTCATAGCGTTCGAGGGTGCTCTGTCCCGCGCGCAGGCCGAGCGAGGCGTAGGGCTGCCACGTGATCGGATCGGGGAGCGGCTCCTCGATGTATTCGTTCGCCGACATTTCGATGGCGAGGTCCATGAGGTCGACGTCGCAGACGCCGTGGAAGCGCGGGTGCGTCAGGTGCCCGAGGACCACGTGATGGACCTCGTGCAGGAGGACGCCGAGCAGGTACTGCGGCTCGCTCAGGAAGGCATCCACGTTGACGTGCAGGTAGAAGCGGCCGGCGCTCACCGAGACGGCCATGCGCTTGACCGAGGGATCCGCGACCGGCTGCATCTGCCCCAGGATGGCGGCGTAGAACGGGTAGCGCGCGAGGAACGCTGGCGCCTGCACGAACGCTCCGAGCCACGCGTCGATCTCGCTCCGCTCCTTCATTGCGG
Organism: Sandaracinaceae bacterium; assembly: GCA_016706685.1. Classification (NCBI taxonomy): domain Bacteria; kingdom Pseudomonadati; phylum Myxococcota; order Polyangiales; family Sandaracinaceae; species Sandaracinaceae bacterium. Next base: position 155,942 of record JADJJE010000004.1, read on the forward strand.
GCGAATCGGTGTGATGCCGAGCGTCTTCATCGTGTCTACGAGCGGCAGCGCCCAGCGCTCCTTGAGCTGCGGCAAGAGCTGTCCGAGGCACGTCCGGACGACGTTGCTCTTCCGCAGGTCGGTGCCCTTGGCTTGCTGTGTGAGGTGCGCGCGCAGCGCCGTGACCGCCAGACCGGCTCGGTGCTGCCGGAGCGGATCCGCCTTCCACGCCAGGATCTTCTTCTCGGCAGCGCTCCCCGCGTAGTTCTGGAGCAGCTCGGCGGGCGTCACATCGACGAGTGACGTCGCCGTCGGGTTGTGGCCGAGCGCATCTTGCAGCCGCTCGCGCTGGTCACCGGGGAGGTCTGCGAGCAGCGCCTCGAACGAGGCGAGCGAGAGCTGCTTCTGCGCGACGAGCACGCCGGCCTCGGGCCCCTCGAGCAGGCGCGCGAGCCGCGTCGACAGCTCGTCGAGCCGGTCGGTCTGGCCGCGCTCACGGTAGCCTTTGATCTCGAGCGCGAGCGGCGAGCGCGGCGCGTAGTCGGTCAGCAGCGCGCGCACGTCGAAGGGCAGCTGGCTGGACCACTTGTCTCGGCCGTTGGCGAGCAGCTCCACCCACGTGGCGGGCAGGTAACCGCCGAGCGCGTCGCGCAGGAGCGAGCCATCGGCGGTCTCCTCCGGTGTGAGCGCGTCGAGGATCTGCGACGCGTACGTCCAGGTGCGCGGCGGCACGTCGTCGAGGATGCGCTCGTGCGACTGCGCCAGCGCGATGATGGCGGGGTGCACGGCGCTCACCTGCGCCCAGGCCAGCCACGCGGCCCGGTCGGCGCGCACCGAGAGGTTCATGAAGCGCGCGCGGAGCGCCCGGTCGAGCGGCGTCACCTGGTAGTCGGCGGTCTCCGGGTTCACGGCGGCGAAGCACACCCAGCCCTCGGGCAGCGTGTACTCGTGGAGCCTGCGCGCGGTGAGGAGCTGGAGCGCGGGCTGCTGGATGTAGCGCTCCGCGCGGTTCAGCTCTTCCAGCATGAGGATGCCCGCGCCACCCTCGGGGAGGATGCGGGGCACCGCGTAAGTGGTGCGGCCGCTCGCGATGATGGGCAGCCCGACGAGGTCCGGCGGCTCGAGCAAGCTCAGGTCGAGCACCACCGTCTCGATGCCGAGTCGCTCCGCGACGCGGCGGACGATCTCGCTCTTGCCGATGCCCGTGGGCCCCTCGAGGAGCACGGCGCGGCGCGCGCGATAGGCGACCTCGAGCACCGCCTCGAGGCGAGGGCCGATGGGGATGGCGAGGGGGCGCGTCTCGGGGGGCTCGGCTTTGGGCACGGGACTGCTTTAGCGCAAGCGCCGAGGGACGCAGCTCGAAGGCGGCGCGAAAGGGACTCGTGCCGGTACGGGGATGGCGAGAGCGGGTCTAACCCCTGAGTGAAGCACGTGATAGACTGCGCGCATCCGATTCACCGAGGGGATGCTCCGCCATGCGTTTGACCAAGACTCTTTCTCAGACAGCTCGTCTCGGGCTGGTGCTCGTGATCGGGGGCAGCTGCGCCGTGCCCACGACGGCCGCAGCATGCTCGTTCGAGCAGTACGAAAGCATCTCGACAGTGCCTGCGAGCAACGCGACGGGAGTGCCACTGAACGCGATCATTCGGGTTCGTGACCTGGTGCTGGACCGAAGCACCGTCGTCGCCGAGCTCGTCTCCGTGGGGGGCGCGGGGGTGGAACTGACCCTCCTCCGTGATGAAGAGTCACCCTACTTCGTGGGCACCCTCGGCACACCCCTGGCGGGCGACACGGTGTACGAGCTGCGCCTCACCTGGGAGCTGTACTGCGAGTTCATGCTGGGAGATTTTCGGTGCGACGAGGAGCCGCCCGTCGGCGGCTCGATCGCGATCACTTCGTTTCGCACCGGCACCGCCACGGACGAGGCGTCGCCGGTGATCGGAAGCGGGACGGCGTCACTCACCTTTGGCACCTCGGACGTGTGCGACAACTCCGCGTGCTGCGGACCCTACGATCAGCGCCTCATCCTCGTCGACGACTCTGGGTGGGAGGCGGCAGACGACGCTGGCATTGCGGGGTATCACCTCTACCGTGACGGAGAGCTGGTGGCGGGGTACCTGCCAGCTCCCTTGTCCTTTCCGTATGGCCCGCGCCAGACATGCAGCGGCCGCGTACAAGGCTTGCCAGGCTCCCCACGCACGGTGAGTCTCGATCCCGGCACCTACTATGTGGTAGCGGAGGACTATCTTGGAAACCTCAGCGAGCCTTCTCAGACCGTCGTGCTCGGCGATGGATGCACGGGCCCGGTCGACGCCGGGACACCTGCGAGCGGTCCGCGAAGCGGGTGTGCTGTGCGGGTGGGCGACGCACGCTCGATTCCGGTCATCATGGTGTTGGCTATGGCGGGCGTGATGGTGGGCCGTCGACGCAGGGCGTGACGCGGGGCTCACATGTTCGTCACTGGGCTCCGTGGGCTGCGGTGCGGGGGGCGCGTGACCATGCCTGGAGAGCAATCCGGGCGCAAAGGGCCCAGGACTTCCTCACGTCAGCGAAGATGACGCGGGCCGCGAGGGGCGGTGCTGTGCATGTCCCTGAGGCGTGTACCCTGCGCGTCGATGACCGTGGACGCGACGGCTGGAGCTGAGCGAAGCGCGAAGGACGCCTGGTCGATCCCGCTGTGGCTGCTGCTGACCACGGGCGGCCTGGTGCTGGCTGGCGGCTACGTGGTCGACGACGCGTTCGTGGTGTTCCGCGTGGCCGAACGGCTCGCGCGCGGAGAGGGCTGGTCGTTCCAGGGAAGCGCTTCCGCAGATGGCGTCACCGCGCCGCTCTGGGGGGCCCTCTTGGCGTTGCTGGTGCCTGGCGGGTCGACGCCGCTGGTGGCGCGTCTGCTGGGGTCCCTGTTCACGTTGGCTGGCGGGACGCTGACTCTCGCGGCGCTGCGTGGACAACCGCGAGCGCTCGCGGCGCTCTTCCTCGGCGCGCAGCTGCCCGTGGTCGTGTGGGCGGGCGCGGGCCTCGAGACGGGGTTCGTGCTGCTCGTAGTCGCGCTGTGCACTCGCGGTCTTCTCGCGCACCGCAGCCGGGAAGCCGCACGGCCAGCGCCGGACGCGGCGGTCGAGAGTCACGCCGGACCGTGGGAGAGCCTGTGCCGTGCGCTCACGCTCGGCGCCTTCGCGAGCGTGCCGTGGTTGCGCCCCGAGCTGGTGCCGCTCGCGGCCATGGCGGGTTGGGAGCTGATGCGCATGGAGCGGCGCGAGCGCGGTGCGCGGTTGGCGCCGCTGCTGGTGCTGGGCGTCGGCACGCTCTTGGTCATCGTCTGGCGTGTCGTCGCCTTCGGCCACCCGGCTCCGCTGGCTGCGCTCGCGAAGCCGAGTGACCCCCTGAACGGGCTCCTCTACGTGGGTCAGGGCCTGCTCGCCTCAGGGGCCCTCACGGCGCTGGCCATCGCGGCCATTGCGCGGCTCCGTGCACGAGCGCAGCGCACGGACCAGCCTCTCGAGGCGGCCCCGCTCACGGACGACGACCATCCACATGACCCGCAGCAGGAGCGCGGGGGGAGGGCGCCCATACGTGTGCTGGGGGTCGGCCTGCTGAGCATCGCCCTCGCCGGTGGCGACTGGATGCCTGCCTCACGCCTGCTGGTCCCGCTGCTTCCCCTTCTGGCGGGCTGCGTGGGCCTCGGGCTCGCCGAGCTTCCTCGCTTCCGCTGGGCCGCTGTGCTGGCGGTGCTGCTCCTGCCGCTCGCCACGGGGGCGGCCGCGCTGCCCGAGCTGCTGCGTCAGCCCGCGGCCCGCGAGCGAGGGGCGGCGCAGGTGCTAGCGGCCCTTCACGGCGCGGAGCGCGTGGCGCTGGTGGACATCGGCTACCTCGCGTACGCGGGCGACCTCCAGGTGGTGGACCTCGGCGGCATCACCGACCTCGAGATCGCGCGGCTGCCCGGCGGCCACCTGAGCAAGCGCATCCCGGAGAGCCTGCTGCGCGGTCGTGGCGTGGACGCCATCGTGCTGCACTCCACCACGCCGCCGCGGGTGGAGGCCGGCCGCCTGATGGGCATCTCGGCCTACCCCGTGGAGCTGCACGTGGCGCGCATGCCCTTCGTCCGAGACGAATTCCGCGTCACCGCGAGCGTGACGTACGCCCCCGATTATCACTACGTGGTGCTGCGCCGCAGCCCACCGTGACCGGTCCGGCTCAGGGCGCCGGGCGACGCTCGTTGGGCCCCGGACGGTTCACCGCCTCGGCTTGCTGCGCGGCTTCCTGCACGGCACGGCCGCGCGCTTCGAGCTCCTGCGCGGTGGCCTCCACCGACGGACGCTCCGGGTTGGCGCGCTGGTTGCGGGCCAGATCGCGGAAGGTGACACGCCCGAAGCGGTCCGTGGCGTGGAAGTCCGGCACCAGCACGGGCGACCAGCCGGCCGCGTCCTGGCCGCGCGCCGACTTCTCCATGACGTAGAAGTTCATGCGCCAGGTGCCGCCAGCGACCGGAGGAGTGGCCGGTGGGGTGCCCGCCGCGAAGGCGGTGTACGGGATGCGCAGCTCCACGTGGTAGCCCTCGTCCACCTCTTCGTCATCCAGCGTGCCGCGCAGCACCACGGCGGTCTGCGCCTCGCTCTGCCAGTCCACGTGCCCAAACGGTTGCGGCTGCCGGCGGCTGTCGTAGCGCGTGTCGAACACCACGCCGCGCGGGCTGACCTGAATCTCGAAGTAGTTGCGCCCGTCGCCGTCGGGGTCGACGAAGACCTCCACGCAGTCTTGCTCCCACAGGTGGTCGTCGGCGTTGCGGTGTGGGCTCTGCAAGTCCGTGTCGCTCACCTGGAAGGCCACGTAGAGGTGGGTGTCGTCGTAGACCACGCGCGCGCGCGCTTCGAAACGTGCCGCGGCGCCGTCCATGGTCTGCACGAAGGGTGGGGACCACGGGGCAGCCATCCACCCCGGGTCACGCAGGTTGCCGTCGATGGTGATGGCCTGGAGCGCGCGTGAGGCCACCAGCTCGGGCATGGGCGGCGGGCCCGTGGGCGTGGGCGTCCCGCCGGTCACGGCCATGGTCACGGGGCGGGCGCGGTTGTCGCCGTCTTGCGGGCCGCGGCGGACGGCCAGGCGCTCGTTCCCACGCCAGAAGCCCAGGTAGAAGACCGCCTCGTTCGCGGACCAGCCGGCCGGCAGGTGAACCCGCTGCTCGTCACGGATGTACTCGCCCGCCTGCCAGCGCGAGGGGGGATAGAGGCTGCGCACGGCGCCGTCACTGTCGTGGTTGAGCGTCTCCATTCCGCGCGCCTCCACGTGTGTGAACAGGCGGTAGTCGTCGCCCACCGGGCCCAGCACCTTCCAGTGCCACGTGACCACCAGCTCCGTTCCGCGCGTCCAGGTCTCGTCGCTCACGTCGTAGCCAATGAGCTCCACGTTCTCGCCGAACGCAATGTCCAAGGGATGACTGGGGCTGGTGGGGCTGGTGGAGACCAGCGCGCGCACCCGCTCACGCTGCGCGGCGCTCAGCTCCTCGGAGCGCTCCACACAGGCGGACGAACCGACCGCCCCCCACAGCAACAGCCAAGACACCAGCCCACGAACACGCGATGACTTCCCCATGTCGGCCTACTTTCGAGACTTCTGCCGCGCCTTTTTTTGCTGCTTCCGCTCAGCCTTCTTCTTGTCCTTGTCGACCTTCTTGCGCGGGTTCTGGTTGCGACCCATGCCGGGCAGCGTGTAGCCCGGGGGCATCCCGGGCATGCCACCCATGCCGGGCATGCCGCCCATCATCCCCGCGAGGCCCTCCATGCCAGGCAGGCCGCTCAGCCCAGCCGGCAGCCCGCCCTCGGCCACGGCCGCCTCGAGCAGCTGCTGCGCCAGGTTGGCCATCATGGGGTTGCTCTCCATGCCGCCCGTGCGCACCGCGTTGCGCAGCTGGTTGGCCTGCGCGAGCTGCTTCATGCCCGGGATCTTGGAGAGCATGCCGGCCTGCTGGCCGATGCTGCCCATCATGTTCTGCATGAACGAGAAGCGCTGAATCAGCTCGGCAACGTCCTTGGCTTCGCGGCCCGAGCCCTTGGCCACGCGCACCAGGCGGCCCGGATGCTTCTGGAAGAGCAGCGGGTCGCGGCGCTCGTCGCGGGTCATGGAGTTGACCATGGCCTTGGTGCGCGCCAGCTCCTTCTCGTCGACCTGGAAGCCCTCCGGCATGGAGTCCGCGAAGAAGGGCATCTTCTCGAAGATCTCCTGCAGCGGACCCATGCTCTGGATCATCTCGATCTGCTGGAGGAAGTCGTCGAAGGTGAAGCGCCCCTCGAGCATGCGCCGGGCGTCTTCTTCGGCCTTGTCCTGGTCGACGACGTTCTCGAAGTCCTTCATCAGGCCGACGACGTCGCCCATCCCGAGGATGCGGCTGGCCATGCCGTCGGGGCGGAAGACCTCGAGCCGGTCCAGCTCTTCGCCCATACCCACGAAGCGCACGCTGGCGCCGGTGGCCTCCTTGATGGAGAGGGCCGCGCCGCCGCGCGCGTCACCGTCCAGCTTGGTGAGCAGCACGCCGCTGAGCGAGAGCTGGTCGTGGAAGGACTTGGCGGTCTTGACCGAGTCCTGACCGATCATGGCGTCCACCACCATGAAGATGTTCTGCGGCTCGACGGCGGCCTTGATGTCCGCCAGCTCCTTCATGAGCGCTTCGTCGATGGCCAAGCGACCGGCCGTGTCGAAGATGACGGTGTCGCGCTTGATCTTCTTGGCGTGCTTCCAGCCCTCTTTGCAGATCTCGAGCGGGATGCCGCCCGGGATGGAGAAGACGGGCACGTCAATGCGCTCGCCCAGCACCTTCAGCTGCTCGATGGCACCGGGGCGCGCCACGTCGGCTGCCACCAGCAGCACCTTGCGACCGAACTCGGCCTCGAGCAGGCGGGCCAGCTTGGCGGCGCTGGTGGTCTTACCGGCGCCCTGCAAGCCCACCATCATGATGCCGGTGTTGGCCGGCTTCGGGGCGAAGACCACGGCCTCGCCCTCGAACGCCATCATGGCCTCGAGCTCGTCCTGGCAGATCTTCACGAAGCGCTCGGCGGCGCCCACGCGTAGCTTCTGCTGGCCTTTCTTGACCTCGACCTGCTGGACCTGGCCGATGGCCTCGGCCTTCACGCGGGCCAGGAAGCGCTTCGTGACGTTGAACTCGACGTCGGCCTCGAGCAGCGACAAGCGCACGTCCCGCAGGGCGGGCTCGATGTTCTCTTCGGTCAGCTCGGTGACGCCCGCGAGTCGATTTCGGGCGGCCCGGAAGCCCTTGGTGAGGGTCTCAAACATGGGTTTCGTCGCGTCGTTCTGGGGCCCGAGAGCGCGACGTCCACAGTGGCGGACGGGTCTCGAGATTGGGGGTGCGGAGTAGCACGGGGGGGCGCGCTGGCGCAACGCAAGGGCGCCCCGCCCCGGGCCGCTCACCCGAAGTCGAACTCGCAGGCCACGTCGACCTCGACCTCGGCGGCGGGGTCCAGCTTGATGCGGTCGCACGTGGCGGGGCACAGCTCCACGGTCTCGCCGTCCACGAAGAACGCGCCATCCACGCAGGCGGCCTCGTTGGCTACGCGCGTGAGCGTCTCGTTGGCGCCCACGCCGGGGAGGTACGTGACCACCACCCGCGTGAAGTCCAGCACGGTGTTCATGGCCGCCGTGGGGGAGGGGAACGTGCACTCCACCTGGCTGCCGATGACCACGCCCTCGGCGATGCGCTCGAACACCGCGTCGTAGCTGGCGGTCTGACACACGGGGAAGCGCAGCCCGCCGGAGTCGATGCTCAGCGTTTGGTAACGATTGTCGAGGTCCGCCGCAGTGGAGCACTCGGCGGTCACCAGGGGCTCGTTGGGCGCGTACGCCTCCGTCGGGTCGGCCTTCTCCACGACGCCGATGATGCTGTGGAACACGAAGTTGGGGGCCTCGCTCGTACCGAAGGGCGTGCCCGGGAGCGCGTACAGCCCAGTGCGGAACGCGTTGGCGGTGATGTTGGAGGTGTCGTCCGTGATCTCGAGGAAGACGCGCTGCGCGTCGGGGCGCAGCCACGCGCCCCAGCCGGTGGGCGCCAGGTTGAACTCGTCGGCCACGGCGAAGGTGGCCAGCACGCGGGCCAGCGAGTCCTCGCTGTCGATGGCGGCGCTGTAGTGGCGGAAGCGCTCCGTGTTGCCGGGCTGCGCAGGCGCAGGGTTGCAGTCGGTGGTGCTCAGCGGCGCCGTGATGCAGATCAGGTCGTCCGCCGGGCCGCTCGGGTCCACGTCCGGAGGTCCGTGGGACGAGATCAAGATGATGCGGTAGTCGATGGCGCTGGTGTCGAGGATGTCCGCGAAGCTCTCGCTGATGTTGCTCACCACCCCCGCGATCTCCTGGTCCATGCTGGACGAGTTGTCGATGACGATGATGACGTCCACCGGGCGCCGCACCAGGGTCGACATGCTGGACGCTTCGCCGCAGGCATTGTCCGGCACGTTCGGGTCGGTGCCGAGCTCCACCTCGTCGCCGTCCAGCAGACCGTCGTCGTCGCTGTCCGAGTCGTTCGGGTCGGTGCCCAGGTTGTCCTCGTCGCCGTCGTCCAGGCCGTCGTCGTCACTGTCGGGGTCGTTGGGATCCGTCCCGTCGATGACCTCCTGATCATCCGGCACGCCGTCGTTGTCGGAGTCCAGCCCCGCGTCGACCACGCCCGTGTCCTGCGTCCCTCCGTCGGGCGTGTCTCCGTCGGTGGCACCCGCGTCGCGCGAGGGACCCGCGTTCGAGCCGCAGCCACTCGCGGCCCCGAGCGAAGCGACCAATAAGGCTGTCAGCAACCAACCGTGCCTCAGGCGAAGCGTCGTCATGGACACATGCTGCCATGTCGGAGCGCGAATGTCTGTGGCGTGGCGCGCTCAGCTCCGCCCGTGGACGGGCAGGTACAGGTCGAAGCGCGTGCCGTGCGGCGTGACTGGGTGCGCCTCGAGCCAGCCGCCGAGGTCTTGGGCGATGCTGCGCGCGATGGGCAGGCCGAGGCCCGTGCCCTCGCCGATGGGCTTGGTGGTGAAGAACGGCTCGAACACCAGGTCCTGCTTGCCCTCGGGCAGGCCGGGACCGTGGTCCTCCACGGAGAAGCGCACGAAGGGGCCGGCCGCTGCGAGGGCCGACGCGGGCGGCTCGACGCCGGGCGGGAGGTCCACGCGTAGCACCACCTCGGTGCCGCTCGGCGAGGCGTGAATGGCGTTGACGCACAGGTTGGTCAGCGCCTGCAGGGCCAGCTGCGGGACCGTTCGCACGGTCAGCCCCGGCGTATCGCTCGCGTCGGTCACGAACTTCACCGAGCCGGCGCGGGCCAGCGTGACCAGCAGCTCGCGCGCGCGGCGCAGCAGCTCCTCTGTGGTGACCTCGCTCTGGGCCACGTCGGCACGGTGCGCAAAGTCCAAGAGCGACCGGATGGCGGCCGTGATGCGCTCGGTCTGCTCGTTGGCGATGCGCACGTCGCGCAGCGCGGCGTCCCCCGTGGCCCGGCCTGCCAGCACCCGGTCGAGCCGGCTGCCAATGACGTTGAGGGGCGTCCCCACGTCATGCGCCACGCGCGCCATGAGCATGCCCATCGTGGCTAGCCGGTCGGCGTTGCGCAGCTGCTCCTGGAGCTGGCCCGCGCGCGCGGCTTCCTCCACCTCGCGGCGCCGACTGGCTCCCAGGAGCTCCACCATGCGGTTCATCTCGTTGGCCAGGTCCACCAGCTCGTCGCGCCCTTGCAGCGTCACGCGACCCGGCTCTTGGCCTGCGCCCACCTGCCGCGCCAGCGTCACCAGCGCTCCCACCGGCTGACCCACGATGCGCCAGCCCACCCACGTGGCCAGCCCAAAGGAACACACGCCGATCAACAACAGCACCACCGCCAGGTCTTCGAGCGTGTTGCGCGCGAGCACGCGCTCCTCGTCGAGGCTGACCGTGAGCTTCAACGCCAGCGGTGCGCCGTCCTCGAGCGTGAGCGGCAGGTAGCTCACCAGGCTCTCGGGAGCGTCGCGGCTCGGGAGGTACTCGTACTCACTCAGCTCGCTGGCGGGGTGCGGTTCGGCAGGACGTTCGGCGATGTGGATGCGCACCAAGCGCTCGCTGCGGTTGGCGACGTCCACCACCTGTTGTGCGGCTACGCGGCCGCCACGCGCATAGGCTTGTTCGACCGCCGGGCGGAGGACGCTGCCGACTAGCAGCTCGTCGCGGCGAAGGTCTGCCTCCACCCAGGCGAGCGCATGCTTCATGCGGTGGTAGCCGTAGCCGGACAGCACGAGCAACGTCCAGGCTGTCAGCACGAGCGTGAGTTTCAGCGCCAAGCGCACAGGCGACGCTGCCACGCAGGGTTGCTCCGGGTCAACGTGACTCGCGCTAGGAGAGGTTGGGTCAGAGTGACCCGGACGCGGCACCAGGGCGCCCGCGATGCCATGAATTTGGGCACTCAATAGATTGGCCCGTCACTTGCTTGGGCGTCCCGCAGCACCATGGCCGCCTACCTTCGCAAGACCGCCTCCTCCCGCCCGACCGCGGTCGAGTCAACGACATGAGCCGGTTCGACCTCGACGCTGCGCTGGACCACGCCCGGTACTACCTGCCGCCGCAGAAGCCGTTGGAGCGCTTCGTTCACTTCAACGTGCTCCAGGCGTTCCAATCTCACCGCTTCCATGACGCGCTCGCGCTTGCCGCTGAGCTGTACGGATCTCATTCCTACATGCCCGAGGCTGAGTACCGCGCCTGCTTGAGCACCGGCCGCATCACGCTCGACGACCTGGACCATGTTCTCTCCCATGCGGTGGCCGACGAGCTCGTCGTGCCTGGTGTCTCGCGGCGACGCCTGGCAGAGCTGGCGTTGCGCTTCGGGCCCGACATCGTCGATCAGCCGTCGGTCGAGTTCGAACTCAGCGAGGGTGGCGCGCTCGACCGTCTGCGGGAGGGTCTGCCTCATGAGATTCGCTCACGGTTGCTGGCCGGAAGGCCCGAGCGGGAGCAGGTGCGTGCGTTGTTCACCGCGACGGGCACTGCTTTTCGGACCGCGCGTGCTGCGCTTCAGCTGACCGTCGAGCCCGATCGGCACGGGACACTGCGCCAGCGGCGCTCTGCTGCCGAGGAACTGCGTCGCGCGAAGCTCATCCGTTGGTCCGCCGCGTTCCTCGACTGCGGCATGGCGGACTTGACGCAGCCGCGGCGTGATCGTGGGTTCTTCGACGCCTTCCGCGCAGCGTCTCTTTCCTTTCGTGAGTCCAAGGCCGACCTGTTGAGCGTCGCGGGTCACGTCGCGGCCGAGGCACCGAGTGAAGACGCTCACGCATGCGTCGTCCGGTGCATGGACGTGCTCGGCGTCCCGGAGGAGGAGCGCGCGCACTACACCCGCGCCACCCTCCTGGAGCTGCCCGGTTGGGCCGGAATGTTCGCGCGGGCAGAGGGCCGTCCAGACGAGCTTCCGATGAGCAGCCCACCGCCTGCTCGGCTGCTCGATTTTCTCGCTGTCTCCTTGCTGCTCAAGGTCGCCGCGCGACGCACAGAAGAGCCCCCCGCGCTCCAGTCGAGCCCTGTGATCACGCTCCCCGACGCCGTCGTCGTCTTCCGCCTCTTTCGTCTCTTTCAGCTGCTGGGCGTCGACGCCCAGGGCGTGGCGGCGTTCACGGTCGCCCAGATCGTGGATCTCTGGGACGCGTGGGATGGGATTCCGGAGGTGTCGCGACTGCAATGGTTTCACCTCGCCTATGAGCGGCACTACCAGGAGCAGGTCCTCAACGAGGTAGAGGACCACCTCGCCTCGCTCGAGGGTGGCTCGGGGACAGTGAACCGTACGGATCGCTCACGTGCTCTTGCCCAGGTCGTGTGCTGCATCGACGACCGCGAGGAATCGCTTCGCCGGCACCTCGAGGCGGTCGACGCCGATGTGGAGACCTACGCTGCGGCTGGCTTTTTCGGGGTGGCCATGGCCTACCAAGGGCTCGGACAGCGCGAGGCGTTTCCGCTCTGCCCCCCTGTGGTCACGCCGCGTCACAAGGTCCGTGAGGGACTCGCCGCTGGCGGTCGTGGATCGCGTGGCCTCGCTAGCGTCCGTGTGCCGAGCCTCGGCCGGGCCAAGTCCTCGCACACGCTCGTGCGGGGCGCTCTGGTCGCACTGGCGGGCGCGGCGGCGCTCGCGCCGATGTCCGCTGGGGTCCTGGCGCCCCGCTGGCGTGCGCGTTGGTCGCCCACTCGTGGGCCGCGTGAGGTGACGCGCCTGGCGCTGCTGCGAACCAGCGACGAGCAAGAGGACGGACTCGCTCTGGGCTTCAGCCACGAGGAGATGGCGGACATCGTGCGAGGGCTGTTGGCACCGATGGGCATCGTCCCGAGGCTGGCGAAGCTGGTGCTCATCCTGGGCCACAGCTCGCACTCCGAGAACAATCCCCAGGCAGCAGCCTACAACTGCGGCGCGTGCGCCGGAGGACATGGCGGACCCAACGCGAGGGCGTTCGCCCAGATGGCCAATGCGCCGGAGGTACGTGTACTGCTGCTCGAGCAGCATGGTGTGCGCATCCCCGATGACACTTGGTTCGTGGGAGGAAACCACGACACCGCCGATGAGGAGATCGTGCTCTCCGATCTCGATCTACTGCCAGAGACGCACCGGGAACCGCTCGCCCGGCTGGTGGCTTCGCTCGATCAAGCACGCATTCGTGACGCCGAAGAGCGGTGTCGCACGTTCGCGACTGGCGTTGGGAAGAAGGGGATCGCCGCCCTTCGACACGTGCAGGCTCGGGCAGAGGATCTGGCACAGCCGCGCCCCGAATTGGGGCACGCGCGCAGCGCCGTCTGCGTCGTGGGGCGTCGTAGCTGGACGCGAGGGCTCGACCTCGACCGCCGCGCGTTCCTGGTGTCCTACGATCCGAGTGCGGAGGAAGGTGACCTCCTGCTGCGACTGCTGTCCGCCGTGATCCCGGTGTGCTCGGACATCAGCTTCGACTACTACTTCTCCTTCGTCGATCCACAGCGCTATGGTGCCGGCAGTAAGCTGCCCCACAACTTGACGGGAATGCTGGGGGTGATGGACGGCCACGCGAGCGATCTCCGCACGGGCCTTCCGTGGCAGGCGGTGGAGGCACACGAGCCCATGCGGCTGCTCTTCCTCGTGGAGACCACACCGGCAGCCATGATGGCGACCATGGACCGCAACCCTGCCATCGCACAGGTCGTCCAGAACGAGTGGGTGCATTTGGCCCTCGTGCACCCTACGGAGCGCACGATCCATGTCTTCCGCCATGGTCGCTTCGAGCGTCGCGCGCCTGCTCTGGCCAGGGCGGTGGCATCATGAACTTCACCCCCACCATGGTGTTCGGCGTTGCCGTGCTCGCCATCCCAGCGGCGGCGTTCGTACTTCTCGCGGCGCTCACGGCCCTGCCTGGCCGCCGCGAGGAGCGTACTGTCGTGCGCCTCGCCACCGGCGCGCTGTGGCTCTCGCTCCTCGCGAGCGTCGCCACCGTGGTGAGCGCGTGGGAACCGCTGACCCATGGGGGCCTCAGTGTCCCGCTCGGTGCCTGGTTCTCGGTGCCCGGGTACTCGCTCCAGTCGGTGCTCCTGCTGGACCTGCCGGGCGCTGTGTTCATGATGCTGACCACATCGCTGATCATCCTCGTGTCGGTCTACTCGGGGCGTTACCTCCATCGTGAACCAGGCTTCGCGCGCTTCTTTCTGCTGCTGCTGCTCTTCGCGGTGGGCATGCTCGCCATCGCCGCCGGCGGCAGCCTCGATATCGTGTTCGGGGGCTGGGAGCTGGTGGGCCTCTCCTCGGCATTGCTCATCGCTTTCTTCCATCGCCGAGAGGCGCCTGTGCGGCACGGGCTGCGCGCCTTCGCGGTGTACCGTGCTTGCGACGTCGGGTTCCTTGCCGGGGTCGTGCTCTTCCACGAGTTGGTGCACACCAGCGTCTTTGCCGAGGCGTTCCCGCAGCTCTCGGTCGAGCGGTCACCGCTCGCCGTGAACGGCATCGCGTTGTTGTTCGTGGTGGCCGCCATGGGCAAGTCCGCCATGTTGCCGTTCACGGGTTGGCTCCCACGCGCCATGGAGGGGCCCACACCGTCGAGCGCCATCTTCTACGGTGCGCTCTCGATCCACGCTGGGCCCTTCCTGCTGCTGCGCCTCGCGCCGCTGTTGGAGGCGGCCCCCGTCGCCCGTGCGGTCATCGTAGGGACAGGAGCGATCACGGCGCTGCACGCCACCACGGTGGGCCGCGCCCAGAACGACATCAAGAGCAAGCTCGCCTATGCGAGCGTGGCTCAAGTCAGCCTGATCTGGGTGGAGCTCGGTCTTGGGCTGCACACGCTCGCGCTCGTTCACATCGTGGGCCACGCCACCCTACGGACGTGGGAGCTGCTGCGTGCGCCCTCCTACCTGCGGGACTGGCGCCTACGGCAGGAGGTGCAGCGGCAGCACACGTACGCGGGCGTTGGGCCAGCCCGCAGCAGGTTCCCTCTGGCCGTTCGCGACGCGCTGTATCGCGTCACGCTGGAGCGCTGGTACCTGGACGAGCTGGCGACGGCTGTGGTCAGCCGCGTGGCATCGGCGCTGCGCGCGCTGGATCACCTCGACCGCAAGGCGTCGACGCTGCTGGACGGACCCTCCATCGACCGCGCGTCCGCCGAGCAAGCTCGGGTCGTGGGAGACGAGGAGGTGAACCGTGGCGTTTCTTGAACAGGTGCTGCTCATGGTCGCTCTGGGTCTGCCCATCGCCGCCGCCGTGGGCTTCTGGTGTTGGCCCAGGTTCGCCACCCACCGGCCCTTCGTGCTTGCGTCGCCCATCCTCACAGCGCTGACCTTCACCTGGCTGCTCGTGCAGGGTGACGAGGTCGGACTCGACGCGGCGCACACGGGGCTGGCCCTCGATGCGGTCGCACGCCCCCTGCTACTGGCGACCTCGGGCGCGGTGCTGGCTGTCCTCGCGGCCCTGCCGGAACGCGACCTCACACGGCACCATGTGGGCGCGGTGCTCACCGCGTACGCGGGCGCATGCTGGATGCTGCTCAGTCACGGCGTCTTGTCCTTGATGATTGGCTACGTGCTGGCCGGCTTGCCCTTGCTGCTCTTCTCCGAGTTCCGGACACGGCGCCTCGCGCGCTACTCGCAGCTGCTCAGCGTGCTCTTGGTGGGTGCCGGGCTAGCGGTGCTCTCTGAAGCGGCAGGGACCACGGTGCTCGGGTCCCTCCCGTCGGTGGTCGTCCAGCACCCGTGGGCGCTCGGGATGGTGGTCCTCGGTCTGGCGCTTCGTTTGGGGGTGTTTCCATTCCACACGTGGCTGGTGGGCCTCTTCGAACACGCGCCCTTCGGGCCGCTGATCGTCACCGTTGTGCCCATGCCGGCGCTGATTGTCGTCGAGCGCGTGATCGCCCCGAGCCTGGCCGCCACGTTCGGGGAGGTTCCGGGGCCATCGGCCACCTTGCTCGTCTTCTCGTCCGCGCTTGCGGCCGGGATGGTCCTGGTGCAGACCCGCCTTCGCCGCGCACTCGGTTGGTTCGTCGTGAGTCTGCATTCGTCCATCTTCCTCGCTGTCCTCGATCCCAACCCCGTCGGGCACATGGGTGGGCTCGCGATGTGGGCCGCCAGCACGCTCGCGCTCACCGGCTTCAGCGTGGTGGTGTGGGGGCTGCTGACACGGCGGGGCGACATCGACCTGACCCAGCACTCCGGCCTTCACGACGCCATGCCCACTCTGGGCGCCGGCTTCTTGCTGTTCGGACTCGCTTGCGTCGGCCTGCCCGGCACCATCGACTTCATCAGCGAGGACCTGACGCTCCACGGCTCCATCGCGCACCACCCGCTGCTGCTGCTCGGCTTCCTGGGCGGAGTCTCGTTGTTGGGGTACGCGGTGCTGTTCCTCGCGTTCCGCATCTTCCTCGGGCCGCGGCCTCGCGCGCTGCGGTCCATTCGTGTGCCCGACGCCCTGCCACGGGAGAAGTGGGTGCTGGTGGCCGTTGCGGTGCTGCTCCTCGCTGGCGGCCTCATGCCACAGAGCGTCGCGCATCAACTGCGCGAGCAGGCGGCGTCCCGTGACGGAGGCGAACCGGCCGAGTCTGACCCCATTTCTACCCCAGCGGGTGCCCATCCCACCCGCTGACTTTCGCCGCGGTGAACCTTCATCCGCTGGGAGCCCCATGACCACGTCCGGGATATTTTCTTACGCCAAGACAGACACCATGGCGGGTGTCGTCGTGTTCCTCGTCGCGCTGCCCCTCTGCCTCGGCATCGCCATCGCGTGCGGGGTGCCGCCGGTCTCCGGCCTCATCGCCGGAATCATTGGCGGTGCTGTGGTCCCGCTCATCAGCCGCAGCCATGTCTCGGTCAGCGGCCCCGCCGCAGGCCTCACCTCCATCGTCTTGGTGGAGGTCGGCCGCATCGGCCTCGGCGCCTTTCTCACCGCCACCGCGCTTGCTGGCGTCTTTCAGGTCATCCTCGGAGCGCTGCGCGCCGGGCGGTTCTCCACGCTGGTCCCGTCGGCCGTGGTCAAAGGCATGCTCGCCGCCATCGGTGCGACCATCATCCTGAAGCAGCTGCCGGTCGGGGCAGGCGTCGAGGCGCTCGCTGACATCCCCGCTGGTTTCCACCCTGGCTCGCTGTTGATCACCGTGGTCAGCCTCGTGATCCTCTTCGGTTGGGAGCGGACCCCGCTCGCCCGGGTGAAGTGGCTCCCTTCAGCGCTCATCGTCGTCCTCCTCGGCGCCGTGCTGGGCGTGGCGTTCGAGGGCATCCCTGCGCTGGCCATGACCAGTGCCCAGCTAGTCTCGGTTCCCACCGAGGGAGCGGGCGCACTCATCGCGGCGTTGCCGCGCCCTGACCTGGCAGCCCTCGGCGCGTCAGCCACCTGGGTCGCTGCGGTCACCGTCGCGGTCGTCGCGAGCATCGAGACCCTGCTGTCCATTCAGGCTGTGGACCGCATCGACACGCTGCGCCGGAAGAGCCCGCCCGACCGCGAGCTGCTCGCCCAGGGCGTCGCCAACGTCGCGTCCGGCCTCGCCGGTGGGTTGCCGGTCACGGCGGTCATCGTTCGAAGCGGCGCCAACGTGGCGGCGGGCGGACGTGAGCGCTGGTCATCCATCTTCCATGCGGTGCTCCTGATGGTCGCCGTGCTCGCGCTCGGACCGCTGCTCAACCGCATTCCGCTAGCGTGCCTCGCGGCAGTGTTGATCAAGGTCGGCTTCGGGCTCTGCAACCCGCGCTTGTTCCGTGCGCAGTACCGGCTCGGCATCGACCAGCTGCTTCCATTTGGGGTAACCATCGCTGCGATCCTGGCCACCGATCTGCTGGAAGGTGTGATCATCGGGATCATCGCCGGCGTGATCTTCGTCCTTCGCCAGAACGCGCGCGACGTCGTGCGAATGGAGCAGGTCGACGGAACATGGAATCTCACCTTTCATCGTGATGGAACCTTCGTCGCAAAGCCGGCCATCCAGAGTGCCATCGACCAGATCGGCGACGGAGACAGGGTGCGCATCGACTGCACCGGTGAGTACATCGACCCTGATGTGAAGGAGCTGCTCGCCGCGTTTCAGGTCGAAGCGGCTTCACGGAGCATCGTCGTCGAGGTGATCGGCGTCGACCTCACTCAAGTGAGTGCGAGCGCCCATTGATGTAGGCGTGCGCGCCCGCCGTGGCGAGTCGATGCCATCCCCGGAGAGGGGTGGCAGGAGGCGGGTAGAGCCTCAGCTCGCTGTCCCCGGGCGTGACGATCCACGCTCACCCTCCCACTCGAGCAGCTTGCGATACAGCGTCTTGCGGCCCATCCCGAGCACCTCGGCGGCCACGGTGCGGTTCCCGCCGCACGCGTCCAGCACGTGCAGCACGTAGCGGCGCTCGATGACCTCGAGGGGCAGGAGCGCGTCGATGTCGCGCGACACCACCACGAGGTGCCCGGGGTCGAAGTCGCGGATGCGCTCGGGCAGGTCGGCCAGCGAGATGTGGTCCGTGCGTGAGAGCGCCACCGCACGCTCGATGCAGTTCTTCAGCTCGCGCACGTTGCCCGGCCAGGTGTACTCCAGCAGGCGCTGAGCGGCGTCCGGCGAGAGGCTCAGCTCGGGGCGCTTGGCGGCGCGCGCCAACGGCTCGAGGAAGTGCTGCGCCAGCGTGAGCACGTCGCGCCCGCGTGCGCGCAGCGGTGGCGCGTGGATGTCGAGGACGTTCAGCCGGAAGTAGAGGTCCTCCCGGAAGGTACCCTCTTCCACGCGCGCGGCGAGATCCCGATGGGTGGCCGCGATGATGCGGACGTCGAAGCGCACGTCGTGCTCGCCGCCCACCGGACGCACGGACCCCTGCTCGAGCGCGCGCAGCAGCTTGGGCTGGAGGTCGAGCGGCAGCTCGCCCACCTCGTCCAGGAAGAGCGTCCCGCCGTTGGCCTGCACGAAGAGCCCGTCGTGCTTGCCATGCGCGCTGGTGAACGCCCCGCGCGCGTGCCCGAAGAGCTCGCTCTCGATGAGCGTGGCCGGGATGGCGCTCATGTTCACGGCCACGAAGGGCCCCTTCGCGCGGACGCTGTTGGCGTGGATGGACTTGGCGATGAGCTCCTTGCCCGTGCCGCTCTCGCCGAGAATGAGCACCGCGGCGTCCGAGCGAGCCACGCGGTCGAGCGTGGCGCGCAGCTTGCGCATGGGCTCGCTCTCCCCCACGAGCGTCCCGAACGCGCTTGCCCGCGCCACCGACGCGCGCAGCGCGCTGAGCTCCGACTGGATGTCGCGCAGGTTGGCGGCTCGCCGCAGCGCCAGCACCAGCTGCTCCATCTTGAACGGCTTGGTGATGAAGTCGTAGGCCCCGGCGCGCACTGCGCCCACCGCCGCGTCCAGGCTTCCGAACGCGGTGATCAGCACTACCGGCAGCGTGGCGTCCAACGCGTGCACCCGCTGACACAGCTCGATGCCGTTCACGCCGCCGAGGTTGAGGTCCGTGACCACGGCATGCACCGACTCGGCCTCCAGCTCGAGCAGGGCCGAGGCCGCGTCCGCCGCGGTGAACACCTCGAACCCCTCTTGCTGCAGCGTCTCCTCGAGGAGATCGCGCATCGCGGCGTCGTCTTCCACGACCAACACACGCTGGCCTGCGGCAGATGGCTTGCGAGCACTCGGCGACGTTCCGGTCGGCATGGCTCGTCAGTATACCGCGCCGCTTCCTGCGTGGCGCGCGCGAACGCCCTGCCACTCGGGAGGAGGTTGGGTTGACCCCGCGCGGTGCCCGCGCGATCTTCGCGCGGATGATCGACCAGGCCGCGACGCTTCCTCCCAAGGGGGACCCCAAGACCCTCTACCTGATCGACATCAGCTCCTACGTCTTCCGCGCGTACCACGCGCTGCCGCCGCTCTCGAACAGCCGTGGCGAGCCCACGCACGCCGTGCAGGGCGTGACGTCCATGTTGCTCAAGCTCATCAACGAACATGAGCCAGCGTACGTGGTGGTGGCGCACGATGCGCCCGGGCCTTCGTTCCGGAAGGCCATCTTCGCCCCCTACAAGGCCACCCGCCCGCCGGCGCCGCCGGACCTCAGCCAGCAGATGGTGCGCGTGAAGGAGGTGGCCGCCGCGTGGGGGCTTCACCCACTCGAGCTCCCCGGGTTCGAGGCGGACGACATCATCGCCAGCATCACGCGGCAGGCGCGCGAGGCAGGGCTCAGCGTGGTCATCGTCAGCGCCGACAAGGACCTGCTCCAGCTCGTGACGGAGGGCGTCACCATGTACGACACCATGCGCGAGAAGGTCTTCGGGCGCGCCGAGACCATCGAGCGCATGGGGGTACCGCCCGAGCAGGTTCGCGACCTGCTGGCGCTGATGGGCGACTCCTCCGACAACGTGCCCGGCGTGAAGGGGGTGGGCCAGAAGACCGCCGCGAAGCTGCTCGAGGACCACGGCTCGCTCGACGGGATCTATGCGGCCATCGACGAGATCAAGCAGAAGGCGCTGAAGCAGAAGCTCATCGACCACCGGGAGGAGGCCTACCTGTCCCGCGAGGTGGTGAGCCTGCGCTACGACGTGGACGTGCCGCTGCGCCTGGACGCCGCGCGCTACGACGGGGGCGACGCCCTCGCGCTCCGCAAGCTCTTCACCGAGCTGGAGTTCACCCGCATGTTGGCGCAGATGGACCCCGTGCCCAGCGTGGAGGGCCACTATCAGCTGGTCACGGAAGAAGCGGACCTCGAGCCTCTGGGCGCCGCGATTCGCGAGGCTGGGCAGCTGTCCATCCACAGCGTGGTCGCGCGCGACGACGCGCGGCGCGGTGAGCTGCTGGGGGTGGCCCTGACCGCGACCGAGGGTGTGGGTGCCTATGTCCCCGTGGCGCGGCTCGGGCACGCGGGCGTGGCCCAGCAGGCCCTCGAGGCGTTCCTCGCGCCGCTGCTGGCCAACTCGCTCCTGCCCAAGATCGGCGACGTAAAGCGCGAGCATCTGGTGTGGGGGACGCGTGGGCTCGTCCTGCGCGGCGAGCGCTTCGATCCCACCATCGCCAGCTACCTGCTGGATCCCGGGCGCCACGCGCACGGGCTCGGTGACATCGCGCGGGCGGAGCTCGACGCCGAACTGGTGTCGCTCGAGAGCGTGCTGGGGAAGGGCAAGGGCAAGGTCGCCATCGAGGACCTGACCGGCGCGGAGCTGGTGGACTACGCGGGGCAGCGTGCGGACTTCCAGCTGCGCCTCGCCAAGCTGCTGGCGCCCCGCATGGACCAGGGGGACTTCCGGCGGCTGATGTTCGACATCGAGCTGCCGCTGGCGCGCGTGCTGGCGGGCATGGAGCGCGTCGGCATCCAGCTCAACGTGGCGCCGCTCGCGGCCATGACGGAGACGGTCACGCGCGAGCTCGCCGTCCTCGAGGCGCGTTGCCACGAGCTCGCGGGGGTGCGCTTCAATGTGGGCTCACCCAAGCAGCTCGAGAACGTGCTCTTCGACGTTCTAGGGCTGCCCGTGGTCAAGAAGACCAAGACCGGGCGCAGCACGGACTCGAGCGTGCTCGAGGAGCTGGCCCCGCTGCACCCGCTGCCCGACGCCATCATGGAGCACCGCTCGCTCGCGAAGCTGCTGAGCACCTACATCGAGGCCTTGCCGCGCGAGGTCGACCCGCACACCGGCCGCGTGCATACGCACTACAACCAGGCTGTGGCGGCCACGGGGCGCATCTCGTCCAGCGACCCCAACCTGCAGAACATCCCCATTCGCACGCCCATCGGGCGCAGCATCCGGGAGTGCTTCGTGGCGGCCGACGGCTGCCTGCTCATGGCCGCGGACTACTCGCAGATCGAGCTGCGCGTGCTGGCCCACCTGAGCCAGGACCCCGAGCTGCTGGAGGCCTACCAAACGGGCAGCGACGTGCACGTGCGCACGGCCACGGCGCTCTTCGGCGTGCCGGCCGACCAAGTGACGCGCGACCAGCGCGGCCAGGCCAAGACGGTGAACTTCGCGGTCATCTACGGGCAGACCCAGTTCGCCCTGGCACGCAACCTCAAGATCGAGCGCGGCGAGGCCAAGCGCTACATCGACGCGTTCTTCGAGCGCTACGCCGGCGTGCAGCGCTACATGGAGCGGCTGGTGGAGGAGGCCCATCGCACGGGCTTCGTGACCACCGAGCTGGGCCGCAAGCGCACGCTCAACGACATCCGCAGCCGCAACCACAACCTGCGCGCCGGAGCCGAGCGCATCGCCCGCAACACCCCCATCCAGGGCACCGCCGCCGACATCATCAAGATCGCCATGGTGCGCATCGAGAGCGAGCTGCGCCGCGCCCACCTCGCCACCCGCATGCTGCTCAGCGTCCACGACGAGCTGGTGTTCGAAGTCCCGGTGGCAGAGCGTCAGGCCGCCGAGGCGTTGGTCCGCCGCTGCATGGAGGGCGCCATGACGCTCAGCGTGCCGCTGGTGGTGGACATCGGCGTGGGCGCGAACTGGGTGGTCGCTCACTGAGGCTGAGGGGCCACTGCTTCAGGCTGACGATTCCACACATATCCTGAGGGGGTGGATTCGGCCTGCTGCAAGTTCCAAAGGGCACCCCCGGCTGGAAGCCGGGGGCAGCAGACCAGGCCTGGGCGACCTGAAAGTCCGCCCTGCGGGACGGACTAAATGGCGGTGAAGTTGGGGGCCGTTCTCCCAAGGGTACTTGGACACATTCAGTCCGCCCTTTGGGCGGACTGGGTGGTCGACAATGGGGTGTGGTCTACCGAGGGTGGCCGGACGCTGTGTCTGAGTACCCTTGGTAGGGCAAACCCTGCTGCCAGCCATCTAGTCCCCGCAGGGGACTTTATGCCCATCCAAGGCTGGTTTGCTGCCCCCGGCTTCCAGCCGGGGGTGCCCATAGAACCTTGCAGCAAGGCCAATCGGCCTCCTCGCAAGATGTGTAGGATCATCAGGCTTCAGCGCTTCAGCCGTTGGAGCCTGGTGCCGATTCAGCGCGGCTGTTCGCCCGAGAAGATCCGCCGCGCCACCCGCACGGGCAGGGTGCCGTCGTCCTGGCGGAGCTGGCTGCCCTTGCCGAAGCGCAGCTTCTTGCCGCGCCAGGTCACGCTGCGGGAGAACGCGCTGTAGAACCAGACGAAGCCCATGAGCAGGTCTTTGAAGGGCGCGATGAGCAGGAAGCGCACCGGCATGGCGGTGCCGCGGCAGACGCGCACGAGGAAGGCGTCGCCCACGCCCTTGAGCACCACGGCCAAGCCGAACGCGGCCAGGGCACGACGGTCGAAGTCACTGGCCAGCACCGCGGCGGCCGACAGAAAGACGGGGTTGGCAAAGATGTCCGCCACGAACGAGCCCACGTGGATGACCACGCGCATCTTCAGCCAGCGCGAGTGCCGCGCCAGGAAGGCCTCGAGCGAGAGCACTTCGTTCACGTTCTCGACCGTGTGCGACGACAGCACCAGACGCTTGCCCGCCGCGCGGTAGGTCTCACCGAGAATGAAGTCCTCGCACAGGATGTCGCGCACCAGCTCGAGGCCCCCGAGCGCCTCGAGCTCCGAGCGGCGCAGCAGCATGGACTTGCCGATGACGCAGGTGACGCCGGCGACGTGCAGCGCCGTGCAGGTGGCCGGGGCGATCATGGCGCCCAGCTGCAGGTTCTCCATGGCGGCGGTGACGGTCTTCTCGCCCACGCCTACCACCATGCTGCTGAGCAGCGACGCGTCGTGCGAGACCAGCTCGCCCACGATGTCCCGCACGTAGGTGGGGCGCGCACGCACGTTGGCGTCCGACTGCAGCACCAGGTCGTACTGGGCGGCGTCCATGGCGCCCTTGAGGTTGGCCACCTTGGGGTTGAGGCCGAAGCTCACGTCCGAGCGCACGAAGGTGACCGGGACGTTCGGGTAGTCACGCGCCACGCGGCGGGCGAGCGCGATGCCCGGGTCGCCGTCTTCACAGCTGGCGAAGACCAGCTCGAAGGGGGCGGGGTAGTCCTGCTCGAAGAAGCTGCGCAGGTTCTGCTCGAGCGCCTCTTCGGTGCCCTTGATGGGCTTGAGCAGCGAGATGGGGGGGTACGCCGCTTCATCCGCGAGGGTGGGGATGGGCAGCGACGTGTGCCGCACGGTGGACCACACCCCCAGATAGAAGAAGGCGAGGGCGCCGGCGGCGCAGACCAGCAGGATCGTTGCGAGGATGCCCATGGGGGATACGCGCGAACTATGGCACCAACTGGGCACCCGGCCAAGTCAGCGACCTCACCCCGGCGTGAGCATCTCGCGCAGGGAGACCCGCTCCATCAGCGCCCAGCCCAGCTCGCCGCGGATGCCCGCAGGCCCGGCTGTCTGAGCCAGGAAGCGGGTGACCTCCGGTAGCGCCAGCGCGTCGAGGGCCAGCCGAACACTGGGGAAGGCCAGCACGCTCAGGGATGTGGCCTGGAGCGGGGGCGGGACCGAAGCGGTTAGCGGGTGGGGCGGGAGCGCGTTGAGCGTGGCCTCGAAAGCGCACGATCCGCCCAGGTGGGAGTGCCCTCCGAGTAGCGCGCAGAGGGCCCGGGAGCGCTCGTGGGCTTGGTCCGTGAGCACCCACGCCGCGCGCACCTCCCGCCAATCGCCGGGGGCCTGCGTGACGGACCCGAGCGAGATCTGCAGGCCCGACACCCCGCGCCGCTGGAGGGGCCCCATGGCCAGCAGCAAGGGCGAGCAGCGCAGCGCCGAGAGCGACCCTTGGCTGGGGTAGCGGGCCACCCGGACGTGGTCGAATTCGTCGGGACCGGCGATCGTCCGCAGCCTCCGGAGCGCCATCCCCAGGCGCCCCCCCACCATCACCCGCTGGCTCAGCAGGGCGGCGAAGTACAGCTGCGACGCCCCCCGGTGGGCCACCGTGGACGCCGACACCACGTAGCGTGCGCCCGAAGACGTGTCGGCCAGACTCACGCAGCGAGTCTTTCATGGGTCCGCAGGCGGTGCTACGGTCTCTGTAGCGAATGCGCATCTGCCCCACATGCGGAACATCCTTCGGCGGCGGTAGAGAGAGCGTGTGCCCACGTGACGGCACTCCTCTCGAGGACGCGCCCGGCTTTCGGGACGGCATCCCCGTGGACCTGGCCGAGGACCTCGAAGGCAAGCGCTTGGCCGACCGCTTCGACGTGGGCGAGATCGTCGCCACGGGCGGCATGGGCACGGTCTACCGCGCCACGCAGCTGGGCCTCGGGCGGGCGGTGGCGCTGAAGGTGCTGCGCCAGCACTCGGCCTGGGACCGCGACACGGTGCAGCGCTTCCACCGCGAAGCCAAGACCATGAGCCTGCTGGTGCACCCCAACACGGTGCGCGTCATCGACTTCGGCGAGACGCCCGAGGGGCTGCTGTTCCTGGCCATGGAGTACCTCGAGGGGCGCACGCTCAGCCAGGCCATCCGTGACCGTGAGCTGGGCGTGCAGGACGCCGTGGACATCACCGCCCAGATCCTGAGCTCGCTGAAAGAAGCCCACGACAAGGGCGTGATCCACCGCGACCTCAAGCCGGACAACATCTTTCTCACGGAAGACCCGGCCTCCGACGAGCCGCTGGTGAAGGTGCTGGACTTCGGCATCGCCAAGATCGTGGGCGGGGACATCAGCGTGGACGCGCTCGAGACCCAGGCCGGCACGGTCTTCGGCACCCCCAAGTACATGTCGCCAGAGCAGGCGCAGGGGCACGAGCTCGATGGGCGCAGCGACCTCTATGCCGTGGGCGCGCTGCTCTACGCCATGCTCACGGGCTCGCCGCCCTTCGACGACCCCGACGCCGTGGTGGTCATGGCGCAGCACATCCGCAAGATGCCCGTCTCGCCGCGGCAGCGCGTGCCCAGCGCGCCCATCCCGCCGGCCCTCGACCGCGTGGTCATGAAGGCCCTGGCCAAGTCTCCGGAGGATCGGTTCCGGGACGCGGGCGCCTTCCTCGAGGCGCTCAATGCCGCGAGCCCCGCCGTGCGCGCGTTCGCCTCGGCCAGTCGGGTCACGCGCGCCATCGACCGCGCGTGGCGCCAGCCCAAGGTGCGCCGCGCCGGCGTGGGAGCGCTGGCCGGGTCGCTGGCCGTGGTGGCTTTGGCGGCGCTGGTGCTCACGCTCACGTTTCGTGAGGATGCTCGGGTGACCGCGGCGGCCGTAGCCGCGGAGGCTCCGAACGTGGCAGACGCGGCGCTAGTGGGGGCCTTCGCCGACGTGAGCCAGCCCTCGCGAGCCGGCGGTACCGTTCAGGTGAACGCCACGCTCGAGACGTCTCCGCCCGGCGCCGAGGTGTGGGCGGACGGCGTGCTGATGGGCACCACGCCCATCGTGGCTCCGCTTCCGGCGGGCGCGGCGTTGGAGGTGGAGCTGCGCCTCGAAGGGCACACGCCGCAGCGTCACCTGTTCGCGGCCATCGAGGCACCACAGCGTGTGACGCTCACGCGTGCGCGTCGTCGTCCGGCGGGCCGCGAAGCGGCCTCGCCCAGCGCCATGCGCCCGGGCGCCTCTGCCTACGAGCGCTTCGACTGACACATCAACGCGGGATGCAGCGCATCTCGTAGTCGTCGCGCCCGCGGTTGACCGGCTCACACGCGAAGCCCACCGGGCACTGCGTGTCGGAGCAGCACGTGTCCGCGCACAGGCCACCGATGCAGGCGAGATCACGGCATGACCAGGCCATGGAACACGCCACGCCGGTCAGCGCACCGCCCGGGTGGAGGCGCGGCTCGCACGCCTGCACGTTGGTCTGGGCCGCGTCGGGCCCGCGCACGCTCACGCTGCCGCAGTACATGTCGCTCGGGCAGTCGGCCGACGTGTGACAGCCGCCGAGGCAGATGGACTCACCGGACTCGATGCGCAGCACGCACATCTTGGAGGCGCAGGGGGCGGACGGCGTGCAGGCCGCCCCAATCTCGCCGCCCGTGATGTCCACACACGAGAGGGCCTGTGCCGGGTCCACGTCTTCGCTGGGCAAGAGCGCGCACGAGTCGCCCCCATCGCAGTCCGCGTTGCGCCCGCAGGTCTCCCGGCAGAGCCCGTCGAGGCAGCGCGCGCTCGCGCACTCGGCCGAGGTGCTGCAGGTGGCGCCCAGCGGCGAAGTCCCCCTCGCGGACCCGATGGCGCTCGGGAGCACGCACGCCCGCGCGCCGCTCGGAGATGCCCAGCAGATGCGGCCCGCGGGACACTGTGCGTCCTCGCAGCACGCCTTCGCGCAGACGCTGCCTGCGCCGCCCGTCAACGCTCGGCTCGGGACGCACGCGCCCTCTTCGCACTGCGCCGAGACCACGCACGCCGAGTCGAGCGGCAGGGGGCGCACGCAGGACCCGGTGGCCGCATCGCACACCTCGGGGGCCATGCAGCTCTGTGGGGTGCATACGCCCGTCACGCAGGTGGGCGGCGCCGCGTCCACGTCGCACGCGTCGCCCGCGTCACACTCGAACCCGGGGTAGGTGCAGTCCGGGACCGCGCAGCCCACCCCTGCGAAGCACTGCTCGAGCGCAGCGCAGAGGCTGCCACGGTCCTCGTCCACGCTCTCGTCACAGTCGTTGTCACGCGAGTCGCACAGCTCGTCTGCCTCGGCGATGGACCGCCGCACGCTCCCGGGGTGCACGTCCGTCCGTGTATCGTCGCAGTCCGCTTCGTCGGCCAGTCCGGCGCCGCACCATGAGAAGCCGTCGCCGTCGTCGTCGTGGCCCTCGTCGAGGAACGTGTCGCAGTCGTCGTCGAGCCCGTTGCACAGCTCCGTGGCGGGCACGCACACGGGCGCGGGCACGCAGAACCCGCTGATACACACCCGGTCACGCGGGCATGGGTCGGCCTCACCGGCGACCGCCTCGCAGCGAATCGGGTCGTCCGAGACCAGGAACGCGCAGCCCGGGACGGCGAGCGCGGACGCCAGGAGCGCAGCAATCGCAACCCAAGACATCGCCACACGACCCTCGGCAGCCCTCAAAGCAGGCCCCCAAGGTGCAGCGTGGCGCCGCGCGCTGTCGGCTCGATCGTCAGCCGCAACGACCGCGCGGTCTCGTCGTGGGGGTGGCGTTCACGTAGGTAGTACAGCAGCAGCGCGCTGACCCCCGCCGCCACGCCCGTGCCCAGCAGGAGGTCTGCGCCGATGGCCATGCGCCGCGCGCTGGCCTGCGCGTTCGACCGCGCCCGCGCCGTGTGGTTGGGGCCCACCACCCAGTCGTCCGCTTCGTTGTCCCGGCGCAGCGCGTAGAGGCCCAGCACCGTGCCGCCGCCCAGCGCGCCGATGCCCGCGAAGGCGCTGGCGTAGAAGGCCGCGTCGGCCCGGCCGCGCACCCGGAGGCGGGTCTCGGTCTCGATGGTGGCCTGCTCGCGCGCCAGGCGCAGGTCTTCTTCGCGCTGCCGCGCGTCTTCGGCTTCTCGTTCGGCCTGGGCGGCCTCGTCCGCCGCGCGCTGCGTGTCGATCGCGGCCTGTGCCCCTCGCACCCGCTCTAGCGCGGCCAACGCGGAGACGTGCTGCTCGTCGCTGGGAGGGGTCATCTCGATGAGCCGGGAGTAGTAGAAGACCGCGCGCTCGAAGTCGTTCATCAGCTCGTACACGCGCGCCAGGTTGTAGGCCAGCGTGGGGGACTCCGGATCCAGTGCGTGGGCACGCTCCAGCTCTTCGGCGGCCTCGCGGTAGCGCCCGGCTTGGTAATGCTCGCGCCCGCGCTCGTAGTGGGTGAGGGCTTCGCGTGACTGGGCCGCCGCTTCGGGCGTTCCGACCCAGCTCGTACAGACGATGAGGATCGCGCAGATGACTGTGCGGGGGCGCATTCCGAGGTGAGTATAGCCCGAGGGGCCGCCTTGGCACTCAAGTACCACCGGGGCGGGATCCCTGCCGTTCCACGCGCTACTGTGCGGCATGCTCTGCACCCGTTCGCTGCTCTTCTCGGCACTCGTCATCCTTTTCTCGCCGCTCGGGTCACTGGGGGCCCCGGCCTCCGCTCGAGCGCAGACGCGGCCCGCCACGGCAGGCATCGAGGGGCCCGCGCGGCTCTGGACGGCGCCACAGGGGGCGCTGTCGGTGGGGACGCATCCCGCCGCGATGGCCTGGACCGACGGGGTGCGCGTGCGGTTCCTCCACGTGGGGAACCTGGGCGGAGCCAACCTCGACGTGGGCCGCGGCAACGGCCTCTACGCCGTGGGCGGCCTGCCCTACGGCATCGGGCTCGGGTTCTCGGCCGAACGAGTGGACGGCGTCACCCTTGCGGGCGATGACGCGGACTTCGGGCGCCTCGCCATCGGGCTCGCCTGGGCACCCGGGCGCACCTTCGCCATCGGCGGCACGCTCCACTATCTGGCTGGCGGCAGCTTCGGCGGGGTGACCGGGCTCAACCTCTCGGTGGGCATGCGGCCCAGCCGCTTCCTGGAATTCAGCCTCGTGGCGCACGACGTGCTCGGGCCGCTGGGCCTCACCACCTCCACGCGCGACGTGCCGGCCACCTTCCACTTGGCGGCTGCCCTCATCGCCGGGGACACCGGCGTACGGGTGGAGGCCGGCGTCGCTCGCTCCACGGACAACCGGCTGGGCGTGCGTGGTGCGGTGCTGGCGCGCGTGCCGCGCTTCGGGGACCTCGTGGCCCAGGTCGAGGTGGACGACCTGCGGGAGACGCGCGGACGTCAGCGAGAAGTGCGCGTCACGGGTGGTGTGGAGGCGCGCCT
The DNA here is from genome assembly GCA_016706685.1 of Sandaracinaceae bacterium. Lineage (NCBI taxonomy): Bacteria > Pseudomonadati > Myxococcota > Polyangiales > Sandaracinaceae > Sandaracinaceae bacterium. The sequence goes on from JADJJE010000004.1 coordinate 184,942, forward strand.
CGGCAACCACTCGGTCGGCGGCGGCGCCACCGGGCGCTTCAACCCGGACGGCGCAGAGGGCAGCAGCTACTTCGTCACGGGCGAGTTCGGGGGCCCCTGGGCGCGCGGGCTTCCCGAGCCACGCTACGTGGCCGAGCTCGAGATTCGGGACATGAGCGCGCGTGGGCTGGTGCGCGTGGTGCACCTCCTGGACCGTGCCCTGCACGAGCGTGAGGTCGCAGGGGTGGTGCTCCGCCCGCGCGTGAAGCTGCCGCTGGCCCACGCGCAGGAGCTGCGGCTCATGGTGGACGCGCTCATGGCCGCGGGGAAGCCCGTGGTGTGTCACCTCGAGTCGGCGTCCGCCGGCGAGTGGTATGCCTGCGCCGGCGCCGCGCGCACGTGGATAGACCCCGCGGGCTCGGTGCAGCTGATCGGGCCGTCCATGGAGATGATGTCGCTCGGCGCGCTGCTCGAGAACGCCGGGGTGCGCGCCGATTTCGTGCGCATCGGCGACTACAAATCGGCCCCCGAGCAGTTCACGCACGAGCGCATGAGCGCCCCCGCCCGCGAGCAGTACGACGCGTTCCTGGACGACGTCTACACGCGCTTCACGGCGGACCTGGCGCGCGACGCCGAGGTGTCGGTGGCCCACGTGCGCGGCTGGGTGGACAGCGGGCCCTACGTGGCCCCCGAGGCGGTCACAGGGCAGTTGGTGGACGGCGCGCTCGGCGCCGAGGACCTGCGGGAGAGCGCGCGCGAGGTGCTGGGCACCCGCAGCATTCGGCCGGGGCTGCGCACCTACCGCGACGAGGACGGGCCGCGTCAGGGCATCGGCATCGTGGTGGTGGACGGCGCCATCGTGGATGGCGAGAACGTGGACATCCCGCTCATCGACATCCACCAGAGCGGCGCGCGCACCATCATCGCCACGCTGGACGCCTACGCGCGTGACCCGAACATCGCCGCCATCGTCCTGCGCATCGACTCGCCGGGGGGCTCGGCGCTGGCATCGGAGCAGATCTGGCGTGCCATCCGGCGCGCCCGGGAGCACAAGCCCGTGATCGCGTCGCTCGGCGCGGTGGCCGCCAGTGGGGGCTACTACATCGCGTCGGCGGCGGACGAGATCTGGGCGGATCCCGCCACGCTCACCGGCTCCATCGGCATCTACTACGGCAAGGTGGACTTCCAGCAGCTGGCCGAGCGTGTGGGCGTCAACGTGGAGATCATGGGCCGCGGTCGCCGCAGCGGGGCCACCTCGCTCTTCCGCCCGTTCACGGACGACGAGCGGGCGCGGCTGCAGGAGATGATCGCGGTCATGTACCAGCTGTTCCTCACGCGCGTGGCCGAGGGCCGCGACATGACGGTGGAGGAGGTCGATGCCCTGGGGCAGGGCCGCATCTTCTCCGGCGACCGTGCCCTGCGGAACGGGCTGGTGGACCACTTGGGCGGGCTCGGCTCGGCGCTGGCGCGCGCACGCGAGCGCGGGAACGTGGCGCCAGGTTGCCGGGTGAGCGTGGCTCCGGGTCGTCCGGACGAGCTGCTGGACTACGTGCTGGGGGACGCGGCGGCCAGCGTGGAGCTCGGCCGTGGCGGGCGCGTGGATGGCGCCGCGCAGCCGGCCATGGCGAGCAGCGCGCTCGAGTGGATGGTGATGATGTCGCAGATTGGCGAGCTGGGCGCGCTGGCGCATCTCCCCGAGCTGGGCGCGGTCGAGTGAGCGAGGAGGGCGTGCCTCACCCGGTGGATGCCCCCGCGGACTGGCCGGCGGACGTCACGCACGACCGGCTGATCGGCGACGTGTTCATCTACCAGCGCAGGGGCGGTCATCGCACCGGCACGGATGATGTGCTGACGGCCTATTGGGCCACGCAGCGCACCACGCTCGCGCCGCACGATGCCTACCTGGACCTCGGCTGTGGCGTGGGATCGGTGCTGCTCATGACCGCCCACCGCGCACGTCCGGCCGAGTGCGTGGGCGTGGAGGCGCAGGCCGAGAGCGTGGCCCTGGCCAGCCGCGCCGTGCGTGAGCTGCCCGCAGGGTTCGCGCCCACCCGGGTGGTCCACAGCGACTTCCGCGAGCTCGCGCTGGGGCGGCGCTTCGCGCTGGTCACGGGGTCGCCGCCCTACTTTCCCACGAACGCTGGCGTGCTTCCGCAGGATCCGCAGCGCCTCGCGTGCCGCTTCGAGGTGCGCGGGGGCGTGGAGGCCTACTGCGAGACGGCAGCAGCGCACCTCCTGCCGCATGGGCGCTTTTTCCTGGTGCATCAGACGGCCTGCGACGCACGGGTCCTCACGGCAGCGCGCGGGGCCGGGCTGCATCTGCACAGCGTGCTGGATGCCCGCATGCGCGAAGATCGGGATGGCGCGTTCCTGAGCGTCTACGAGCTGGGGTGTGACCTCCCCGCTGGCGCCGTGGAGCGCGAGGAGCTGAGCATTCGCGGCCGCGACGGGGAGTTCACGCCGGCCTACCGAGAGGCGCGTCGGGCACTAGGAGTGGAGGCGCCCGCTTCCTTGGTTGCAGCGTTGGTGTAGTTTTACACCGCCGAGGCTTCCCTTTTGCCCGATTCTTGGACACTCTAGAGGGTGATGATCCTCCCCCAGACGAAGGCGCTCGATCTCACTCACTTTCCGCTGGTGGTGTTGGTCCTCCCGCCGACGTTGGACGGCTCTTACGCGGATGTGTTGGAAGCCGATACGCGCGCGCTGCTCGGCACGCGCGCACAGTACGTGTCCGTCTCCGATGCCACGGCCGTGTCGGGCATGAGCGATGCCAAGACCCGCAAGCGCATGGGTGAGTGGGCCAAGTCCCGGGAGGAGGACTTCAAGCGCTGGCAGGTCGCGAACGCGCTCTACGTCGGCTCCGGCATCGTGCGCGCTGGCATCTCGGCGGTGCACTGGTTCGCGCCGCCGGTGGTGCCCACGGTGGTGGAGACGGACCTGGGCATCGCCCTCGACTTCCTGCGGGGTCATGCAGCGCGCGCCGGCATCGATACCGCCGGCGTGGATGCCTACGCGCGGGAGCGCCGCGCTCGCCTCTCGGGCACGGGCGGTCGCTGACGCGGTCCCGGCCCGCTCCGGCTCAGAGGTTGCTGGCCTGGAAAACGCGCACCTCGAAGGCGCCCTGGCCGCGTGTGGCGGTCACGCGCAGGCGATAGGCCTCGGGGCGCATGGGGCAGATGGCGTCACGAATGCCTAGGGTGGCCATGCGCGACGGGTCGCGGTCCAGCAGCAGCAGCACGTCCTGGTCGTCGATGAGCTCGAGGTCCAGCTCCTCGATGGAGTCCTCGCCAGCGCCGGCAACGATGTAGCAATAGGTACCCCGCAGGGTGAGCTGGAACTCGGCGGCGCGCCCCGCGTCCAGGTGTCCGACCAGCGGCTCTAACGTGGGCTCGTGCTGCGGTGAGGTGCCCGCCACCAGCGCGGCGATGCGTTCTTCGAGCGAGTGACCCGGCGCAGCGAGCGTCTCACTGGCCTGCACCATGGGGTGCACGGGCGGCACATAGCGCGTGGGGTCGTCACAGGCAGCCAGGAGGGTGGCTGCTGCGACGAGGCCGCGGCTCAGCTGCCGAAGGACAGGACGGGGAGAGGGTGACGCTCGCATCGGATGCCGAGTGTACCCCTAATCTAGCGCACCATCGGATTGCTGAAGTTCAGGTGCATGCGCACGGGCAGCTCCGTGCGGTCCTGCATGAGCTCGCTGGGAGGCGGCGCGGTGGGCAGGGTCTCGCGGATGGCGCGCAGAGCGGCCGCGTCGATGTCTGCGTACCCGCTGCTGCGCGAGAGGCGGGGGGCGCCCACCAGGTGCCCGCTGCGGTCCACGCTGAACGTGTAGACCACCACGCCCTGGTCCATCTGCAGCTGCCGCTCGCGCGGGAACACCATGGCGCCGTACACGCGGCGACGCTGCGCCAAGAGCCAGGACTGGTAGCGCGAGTCGCGCGTGTCGAGGGCCCCTCGCCCACCGGGACCGGGGGCGTGTGGGGTGGCCTCGCCTCCTTGGGTGCGCCCGCCCCCCGAGCCAGCGGGCCCCCCGCCGCCCACGCCGCCGTTGCCCGCGGCGCGCTCGCGGGCCGTCCGTGGAGACGCGTCTACCCACGACTGCATCAGCTGGGTGGCCAGCTGCTCGGAGTCCGTGTCGTCGCGTGGCCGCTCGCGGGCGGTGGCCAGCGTGGCGGCCGGGCCCTCGTCCACCGCAGGGCGGCCCGTGGCCACGCGCGCGGCCGCGCTCTCCCGCGCGCCCTGGCCTCCCGCGATGCCGGTGCCCGGGCTGGGCTGTGCAGAGCCCAGCGGCGCTGCGGTGCTGTGGGCGTCGGCGGGAGCGGCCCCAGCCGTGCCTCCCACCGTCAGCGGGATTCTGGATTCGGCCAGCACGGAAGCCGACTCACGGCCCTCGGCGCTCCGTGCAGGCGCGCGGGGGGCGCCCTCGTTCGGCTCGAGGATGGACACGCGCCGACGCTCGCGGTGGCTGCCGGTCCCCGTGGCCAGGAACGGTTGATCGTGGGGGTTGGGGGTGGCACGGCGGTTGTCCCACGACGCACGCGAAGCGTCGGTGTGGATGCGCTGCACCTGCGCCACGCCCACCGCGTTCCACGGCGCATCTTGCAGGCGCACGTCGTCCACGTTCATGGCGAGCAGCACGCCCTCTTCCGGGGCGCGTGCTTCACCGCCACCCCCGGGCAGCCCGCGGTCCACGTTCTGGGCGCTGTCGGGGCCACCAAACTCCACCGGGATCTCGTCGGCTCGCACGTCGCCCCGGGCAGCGTCAGCGCGCACTCCGTCGGGCCCCACGCGTTCCAGGCGCGCTTCGTGCGTCATCCACGCGTGCGCATGAGCCGGGTCCGGCAGCGCACGGTCGAGCCAAGCCATGAGCCCCAGGTGCAGGCAGCCCGACACCAGCACGGACACGAGGGCGGCGACATCGCGGCGCATCGTCGAAGCATAGCCACTCGCCGCCTACGCGGCTTGCGCGAAGTGGGGTTCCCGTGCTTGCTTGGGGCCATGAGCACCCAAGAGTCCCTCCGCAAGCTCGTCCAGGACAACGAAGTCGTCCTCTTCATGAAGGGCACCCGCAGCGCCCCGCAGTGCGGCTTCAGCGCCACGGTCATCGCCATCCTCGACGACTTCCTCGACGACTACGCCACGGTCAACGTGCTGGCCGACCCGGACGTGCGCGCGGGCATCAAGGAGTTCTCCAGCTGGCCCACCATCCCGCAGCTCTACGTGAAGGGCGAGTTCATCGGCGGCTGCGACATCGTGAAGGAGCTCAACGCCTCGGGTGAGCTGGCCGGCGTGCTCGGCCGGCGCCCTGCGGAAGTGGCGCCCCCCGAAGTGGCCGTGACCGAGGCCGCCGTGACGGCCCTGCGCGAGTTCCACGACGGCCCCGGGCCGCTGTCGGTGCGCATCCAGATCAGCGGGCGCTTCGAGTACGGCATGGACTTCGACGACGAGAAGCCGGGCGACCTGGTGGTGACGGGCCCCGGGCTCCAGCTGCTGTTCGACCGCGCCAGCGCCAAGCGCGCCGACGGCATGGTCATCGACTTCGTGAAGGGCCCCAACGGCGAGGGCGGCTTCAAGATGGACAACCCCAACGAGCCCGCCAAGGTGCGTCAGGTGCCGCCGCAGGTGGTGGCGTCGTGGCAGGCCGAGGGCAAGTCCTTCGAGTTCTTCGACGTGCGCACGCCCGCAGAGCGCGAGACGGCCGCCATCGCCGGGACGCAGCTGCTGGACGACGCGGGTCGGGCGCTGCTCGAGAAGCTCGAGAAGGACACCGTGCTGGTGTTCCACTGCCACCACGGCATGCGCAGCCAGGCAGCCGCCGAGCACTGCCTGCGGCTCGGCTTCACGCAGGTCTACAACGTGGCCGGCGGCATCGCCGCCTGGTCGCGTGACGTGGACCCGTCCATCCCGCAGTACTGATCAGTTGGTGTCCGAGGTGGTGCAGCGCAGCACCTCCTCCACCGTGGTCATGCCGGCCCGCACCTTGGCGAGGCCGGCCATGCGCAGCGAGGTGATGCCGATGCGGATCATCTCCTGCTTGAGCTCGGCCGTGGAGCAGCCCTGTAGCACCAGCTCCTTCAGCTGGTCGCGGAAGGGCATGACCTCGTAGAGGGCCACGCGGCCCTTGTAGCCCGTGTCGCCGCACGTGGCGCAGCCGGTGCCCTTCATGAGCTTCAGGTCCTTGAGCTCGGCCTGCTTGAAGCCCACGTCCAGCATGGCCTGGTCGGTGTAGGTAGTGGGCTGCTTGCAGTCCGCGCAGATGCGGCGCGCCAGGCGCTGCGCCACCACGAGGTTGACCGAGGCCGTGACGAGGAAGGGCTCCACGCCCATGTTCAGGAGGCGCGTGACGGTGCTGGGCGCGTCGTTGGTGTGCAGAGTGGACAGCACCATGTGGCCGGTGAGGGCCGCCTTGATGGCGATCTCGGCCGTCTCGAAGTCGCGAATCTCGCCGACCATGATGATGTCCGGGTCCTGACGCAGGAAGCTGCGCAGCGAGGCGGCGAAGTTCAGGCCGATGTCGTCGTGCATGTTCACCTGGTTGATGCCCGCCAGGTTGAACTCGACCGGGTCCTCGGCCGTGCTGATGTTCGTGTCGATGGTGTTCAGCTCGGCCAGAGCCGAGTAGAGCGTGGTGGTCTTGCCCGAGCCGGTGGGGCCCGTGACCAGCACCATCCCGTACGGGCGGTGGATGTTGTCCTTGAAGTCCTTGAGCGGCTCGGGGTCGAAGCCCAGCTTGGTCATGTCCAGCTGCAGGTTGGACTTGTCCAAGAGGCGCATGACGATCTTCTCGCCGAACAGGGTGGGCAGCACGGACACGCGGAAGTCCATCTCGCGCCCCTTGCCCATCTTCAGCTTGATGCGTCCGTCCTGCGGCAGGCGGCGCTCGGCGATGTCCAGCGAGGACATGATCTTGATACGCGACGAGATCGCGTTCTTCATCTTGAGCGGCGGCCGCATCTCCTCGCTGAGCACGCCGTCGATGCGGTAGCGCACGCGCAGGCTCTTCTCGTACGGCTCGATGTGGATGTCGGACGCGCCCTTCTTGATGGCGTTCAGCAGGATGGCGTTGCAGAGCCGGACCACCGGCGCGTCCCCCGACGCGCGCTCGAGGTCCATGATGTTCACGTCCTCTTCGGTGCCCGTGAAGTCGATGTCCTCCTCGTCGAAGCCATCCATGATGTCGTCGTAGGAGATCTCGGGCGCGGCGTTGCCCGTCTCCAGCTTCGCGAGGATGGCGGCCTCCGAGGCGACGACCGGCTCCACGTTGTAGCCAGTGAGGAACTTGATGTCGTCGATGGCGTGGAGGTTGGACGGGTCCACCATGGCCACGATCAGCGCCGAGCCGGCGCGCGAGACGGGCACCACCTTGTGGCGGATGCAGACCTCGTGGGAGATCAGCTTCATCACGTCGGGGTCGATCTCGTAGTTGCTGAGATCGATGGACTGCACCCGGTACTGGGCGCTGAGGAACTCGGTGATCTCGTCGTCCGAGATGACACCCTGGCGCGCGAGCGCGTATCCAAGGCTGACCTTGTCGCGCCGCTGAGTCTCCTGTGCTGTGCGCAGCTGCTCGAGGCTGATGCGCTTTTCACGTACGAGAAGCTCTCCGAGGCGATTGCTCATGAACCGATGACTCCGTGGCGGGGGGAAGGAGCTGTCGTGGTGCGGACAGCCGTTCGGAGGATACCTCAAACAGCGACAGGAGCGGATCAATCCTCACGTACGGAACCTGGCCGGGCCTGCTAGGATCGCGCGCGATGAGCTTCCTGCGACGCGTCTTCGACGGGACGTACCGCCGCGCACGGCGGGCGGAGGGCCGCGGCGAGTACCGCGAGGCCGCCGAGCTGTATGCCGAGGCCGGCGCGGACGCCGAGGCGGGCGAAGCCTGGCTGTTCTACGCCGCCCGCCTCACGGGGGTGGAGGAGCGGGTGGCGGCCTACCGCGATGCGCTGCGCTGGTTCCCCGAGGGCTCCCCGAAGGCGCGTGAGGTGTGTGGCCACATCGGCATGGCGCGGCTCGAGGATGCGCAGCGCCGCGGGGTGCACACCGCCGACGAGCGCCGGGTGCTGGAAGACGCGGCGGCTCACCTCGAGCGCGCGGACCGGCCGGCGTATGCGGCCACGGCCTACGAGCTGCTGGGCATGCGCGACGCCGCCACCCGCTGCCTCGAAGCCGCCGGTGAGATCGAGCGCCTGGAGGCCCTGCTGGAGCAGGGCGCGCGCGAGGCTGCGGGCGAGCGGGAGCGGCGCTCTGCGGTGCGTGACTACGAGGTGGCCATGGTGGTGGGCCAGCGGCGCGAGGCCATGGCGGCGCTCGAGCGGGCGGTCACGGGCGCGCGGCTACGGGCGCAACAGGCGGAGTCGTCGGCCGACGCGGAGGTGCGCGATCTCATGCGACGCCTCGAGGCGCGCCGCACCGCCCCGCTGCGCTGCACGCTGCGGGTGGGTGCCGTGAGTGTGGCCCTGTTCGGGTCGCTGCCCGTCACGCTGGGGCGGGAGGCCGACGTGTGTGTGCGGGGTACGGGGGTGTCGCGCACCCACTGCCGCGTCAGCTTGGGGCCGAACGGCTTCGTCCTCGAGGACCTGGGCAGCAGCAACGGCACCCTGGTGCGGGGCGTGCCGCTCGGAGCGCCGCTTTCCCTCACCGGCCCCCTCGAGGTGGGCCTCGGCGATGATGTGTCCATTCGCATCGAGCCCAGCGAGGGGGCGCTCATCCTCCGCGTGCTGTCGGGGCTCGACTCGGGCTCCGTGGCGGTGGTGGGTCCGGGTGCGCTTCTGCTCCCCGGCGTCGCCGCGCACGTGCGCTTCGAGGCGGGCTTCGGCGTGTTGACCGGGGCCGCGGGCGGAAGCGTCCAGCTCGCAGGGCAGCGCTGCATGGCGCCCGTGGACCTGCTGCGCGAAGACGTGCTCTCGGTGGACGGGGTGCGCGTCGAGGTCACGGCGTGAGCTTCTGGCACCGCGTGCGGCGCGCCATCCGTGGCGAGGGTGAGCCAGCCGGTGAGGGCCAGCCTCCGGGCATCACGGCGTGGGAGCGGGTTCCCCGCAGGCCTCCTCGGGCGCGGCGTCACACGCAGCGCCCGCGGTCGCGCTCACCCCCGAGCAGGTGCTCCGCCAGATGGCGGACGACCCGAGGCAGATCGACGAGGCCGCGGCGGTGACCGCCCTCGAGCGCCTCGAGGCCGAGGGCAGGGCGGGCAGCGCGCTGAGCCACGCGTCGGCCGTGCTGGTGCACGGCGTGCTGCTGCCACGGCTGCGCCTGGCCATGGCCGAGACCTTGAGCGCGCGGGCAGACGACGCCGAAGCTCTCCTGGTGCTGGCTCCGCTGCTGCGGGACGTCGACTTCAGCGTGCACGCGGCGCAGCTGAGCGCCGAGATCCACGAGCGGGCAGGGCGCGACGGCGAGGCTCGTCAGCTCTACGAAGCCATCCTGGCGCGCGACGTGGGGCACGCGCGGGCGGCCACGCGCCTCGAGCGGCTGGGGCAGCGCGGCCAGGCGTCTGCCGGGGGTGCCACGTTGGTGGCCGAGGGGGCCATGGCGCGCGGGCGCTACCGTATCGAGCAAGAGCTGGGGCGCGGCGGCGCGGGCACGGTGTTCCTGGCGCGCGACACGCGGCTGAACCGGCTGGTGGCGCTCAAGGTCTACCATCGACGGGGCCGCGCCGAGTGGGAGCGCCTGCTGGTGGAAGCCCGCACGCCGGCGCAGATCGAGCACCCGCTGGTGTGCCGTGTGCTGGACCTAGAGGAGTCGCTCTTCGGGTTGGCGCTCGAGTACCTGCCGTCCGGGTCGGTGAAGGCCGTGCTCGATCGCCGGGGCTATGACGTGCCGCGCGCGCTCGGGCTCCTGGCCACCGCAGCCGAGGGCTTGCTAGCCGTCCACGCGGCGGGCTTCGTGCACCGCGACATCAAGCCCAGCAACCTGCTGCTGCGGCGCGATGGGCGCGTGGTGCTCACGGACTTCGGCATCGCGCTGCCCATCGGCGCCACCTCCTCCAGCCCCACCGCCGAGAGGGTACGCTCCAGTACATGCCCCCGAGCAGAAGGCGTCTGCGCCGGCCCAACCCGCGGCTGACGTGTTTGCTCTCGGGCGCGCGGCGAACGAGCTGCTGGCCGGCGCCGACGGGCAGGTCCCGCCCGCGCTCGCGTCGCTGCTGGGGGCGTCCACGCGCGAGGTCCCACGTCAGCGTCCCAGCATGGCCGAGCTCGCCGCGGGGCTCGCCTCCGGCGGCTGAACGGCCTCTGCCAGCTTGCCCCAAGTGTCCCTCCGGGGTAGTCCCAGCCCGTGGCAAAAAAGGGCAAGAAGCTGGAAGCCGGTAGTGAGCGCGTGGACCCCAACGAGGCGCTCCGCCAGGTGGAGCGTCCGCGCGCAAACTGGCGCGTCATTGGTCTCATCCTCCTCGGCTTCGCCGTCCTCTGGCTCTTGGCCTTCATGGCCATTCCCGTGGTCAGCTACGTCGGCGTCGTCGTGGTGGGCCTGCTCAGCGCGGCGGCCATCGGCTTCGGCGTCTACATCTGGCGGATGACCCGCCGCTCGTCGGCCATCGTGGACATCATGAAGGGGGCCACGGACGCCGAGGGTCGCGCCAGCGCCCTGGCCGCGCTCGCGGCCCAGTCCCCCGAGGGAAAAGACGCCATGAACGTCCTCGCGCAGGCGCAGATCCTCGCCCAGGACGACCCGCAGGCCGCCATCGCCAAGCTCGAGACCATCGACATCGAGAAGGCCCCGGCCATCCTGCGCAACGACATCCGCGCCCAGCTCGGGCTGATGTACCTGCTGACCAACAAGCCCAAGAACGCGCTCGACCTGGCCCGTGACATCAAGCCCGACGCGCAGCCCCAGGTGAAGCAGAAGGCGCTCTACGCCGCCGTGCGCGCCGAGGCGTTCGCCCGCAACGGCAAGCCCGAAGACGCGCGTCTGGCCCTCGAGGGCATCAAGGAAGCCGACCCGGAGATCGCCGAGGTCCGCCCGCTGGTGCTGCGCGCGCAGGTCTTCACCTTCTTCGCGCTGAAGAAGCGTGGCCTGGCCGCCGAGGCCATGGAGCGCCTGGTGCTGGTGGAGCCCAACATCGTCATGTCCATGGCGAGCAAGGGGCACCCCGAGATGAAGCAGCTGGCCATCGCCACGCTGCAGCGTGCGGGCGTGGTGCCGAAGCAGCGCGTCAGGATGCGCTAGCTTGTCTGCGGACACCTGGACCCTTCAGCAGCTGCTGACGTGGTGCACCGACGACTTCCGCAAGCGCGGCATCCCGAGCCCGCGCCTCGACGCCGAGCTGCTGGTGGGGCACGCGCTCGGCATCGATCGGGTGCGCATCTACCTGGACTTCGAGCGGCCGCTCACGCCGGAGGAGCGCGCCAGCATCCGCGCGCTGGTGGAGCGGCGCCGTCGCCGAGAGCCGGTGGCGTACATCATCGGCGAGCGCGCGTTCTACGGGCGCACGTTCGCGGTGGGGCCGGGCGTGCTGGTTCCGCGGCCAGACTCCGAGACGCTCGTCGAGCGCGCGCTCGAGCTGCTGCCCAAGGATGAAGCGCAGACGGTGCTGGACGTGGGCACGGGGAGCGGCTGTCTGGGGATCACGCTGGCTGCCGAGCGGCCGCTGGCGCAGGTCACGCTCGTGGACATCTCGGAAGACGCGCTGCGCGTGGCGCAACAGAACGCCCAGCGCCTGGGCGTGAGCGAGCGGGTCACCACGCTGCGCTCCGACCTCTTCGCGGCCGTGACCGCGCCGGCGGGGGGCTTCGACCTGATCGTGTCGAACCCACCGTACATTCCCACGGGCGACTTGGCCGGGCTGATGCCCGATGTCATCCAGCACGAGCCCCGGCTGGCGCTGGACGGTGGCCGGGACGGGCTCGACTGCGTGCGGGCGCTCGTCACGGGAGCCCGGCAGCAGCTGCGCGCGGGTGGGGCGCTGCTCATCGAGATCGGCATCGGGCAGGCGGACGCCTGTGTGGCGCTGCTCACGGCGGCGGGCTTCACCGACGCCTGCGCGCACAAGGATCTCGGCCGCATCCCGCGCGTGGTCGAGGGTCGCAAGCCCGCATAAGTTGATTCGGCGCGGTGCCCGGACGCACCATGGAGGCTCCGAGAGCCATCGAATGAGGTCCCGTCGCATCGTGTGGAGCGTGTTGGGGGCAGCCTGTGTGCTGGCCGCCGCGCTCCCACGCCCGCATGCCGCGGCCACGGAGGGTGACGCCGAGACGGCCGAGGGCGCGCCGAGCACGGCCCCCGCAGCGCCGAGCACGGAGACCCCAACGGGTGGCAGCGTCCAACCGGCGCCGGTGGTCGGCGAGCTGAGCCCAGCGGGGCGCGCTGCGCGTGGCATCTACGTGAACTCGTTCGCCATGCGGCGCATGAGCGCCCGCAGCCTGGAGCGGGATCTGCGTCAGCTGCGCATGGACGCGGTGGTCATCGACGTGAAGGACAGCAACGGGCACGTGGCCATCGACACGCGCGTTCCCGCGCTGCGCGCGCAGTCGCCCGTGCGGCGCCGTATCCGCCACCTGGGCCCCAAGCTGGCCGAGCTGAAGGCCGCGGGCGTCTACACCATCGCGCGCGTGGTGTGCTTCGCGGACAACCAGCTGCCACGCCGCCGGCCCGACCTCGCCGTGCGGCGTCAGCATGGCCGTGCGCCGTGGGTCTCGGCGGGCACGGGCGGCACCTGGCTCGACCCGCACAACGAGGAGAACCACGCCATCCTCTTGGCGCTGGCGCTCGAGGTGCAGGCGCTGGGCTTCGACGAGATCCAGCTCGACTACGTGCGCTTCCCGGTGGACGACGCCACGCGCTGGGCCGTGTTCCCGGCCGAGGGCGAGCGCTCGCGCGTGGACTCACTGGTGAGCTTGCTGCGGCGCCTGGACGCAGGCCTGCGCATCCCGCTGAGCGTGGACGTGTTCGGGCTGGCCGCGTACCGCGAGGGCGACCCGGCCGGCCTCGGCCAGGACCTGGTGCAGTGGGCGGAGCACGTGGAGGTCATCAGCCCCATGCTGTACCTCAACGCCATGCGCAGCTGGCAGGTGGGCAACCGCAACCGCGCGCAGAACCTGGTGCAGAACGGGGTGGCCGCGCTGCGCGGGCGAGTGGGCGAACAGGTGGTCATCCGCCCCTACCTGCAAGCGTTCTCCGAGGGGGCCGACGAGTTCAACCCGCGCTTCATCGCCGCGCAGATCCGCGGCGCGCGCAGTGGCGGCTCGGACGGCTTCCTGTTCTGGAACACCACCAGCCGCTACGTGATGCTGGAGCAGAGCGCCCGGCGCATCGCGGACCTGCACCCGTTCCCGCGGGCCCTCGGCCAGCCCGAGCCGTGAGCGGCGCGCGTCACTCGCGCAGCAGCACGTCGCAGTAGTACTTCATCTTGCGCACCAGCTTGCCGTGCGGGCGCGTGTCGATGTCCTTCTTGAGCGCCAGCATGACGCGGCGCTGGAAGGTGTAGCTGTTGAGCGTGCGCTTCGGCGCCTGGCTGCCGGTCTCGCGCTCGTACGGTGCCCACAGCGACTGCTCGTCGAAGCCCCACTCGGCGAGGTCCAACGGGTCGCAGCGGTCCAGCATGCGGCGCGCGAGGTCCAGCTTCTTCGGGTCGCCGCGCAGCTCCTGGGTCCACTTGCCGATGGAGCCGGTGACGGGCCGGTCGTGCTGCTGCACGCCGATCGGGTCGCCCATGCCCTTCTTCATGGCGGGGCCCTTGCCGTACTCCTCGGCGCCCTCTTCGTTCTCGAGGCCGCAGTAGGCGAACATGCGCTCGAGCGACTGCGCGGGCTCCTTCACCAGCGCCTCGTAGCGCGCATGGTAGAGCGGCACCGGGCGCTCGCGCAGCATCCGGCCGAGGGCCCCCACGTAGCGCTCCACCACCGGGTTGAACTCGTAGGCGGTCTGCCAGTCGCCGTCGAAGAAGCTGTTGGCGAAGCTCGAGAACACGGCCAGCGGGTGGCGCGTGAGCACCAGGTACTTGGCGTGCGGGTACAGCTTGGTGAGGAACGGCCACACCAGGCTGTTGGCCGGCGTCTTGTCCAGGAAGCGCGCCTTGCCGGTGGGCGCCAGCATGCGCCCGTACATGATGTCCGTGTAGGCCCGGAGCGCGTCCAGGTAGTCCTGCTCACCGCGCGGCAGCTCCGCCACGAACGACTTGAGCGCCTCAGCGGCGTTCACGTGATCGAACGCGGCCTTGTCGATGTTGTCGTAGTAGCCCAGGTGCGCGATGGGCGAGATCAGGTGCGGCTCGGGGTGCGTGTAGATCTGCGAGTGCCCGCCGATCATGCGCTGGAGCAGCGTGGAGCCAGAGCGAGGAGCCGAGAGCAGGAAGATGAGCTGGTTCTGCACCCCGATGGGATGCCCCGCGCTCACGTGGGCGTCAACTTCCGGACCGGCGGCAGACCCAGACCTGGCTCTCCGCATAGGAGCTGAGTGGCTCGTCCTCGAAGTCGCCGAAGCGCTCTACGGTCTCGAACCCCGCGTGCTGCAGCGCGGCCTCGAGCTCCATGGGGAAGTACTGGCGGTGCGTGAGCAGCTGCACGCGCACGTCGCGGGGGTCGTCCAGGTTGTGCAGCTCGATGGTGATGGCCATCACCTGGTGCACCGCGTCGTAGTCGAAGCTCTCGCGGTAGGCGTAGCGCTGTCCGTTGGGGTGACGCACCGCGCGGCCCTTGTAGACACGGGCCGGGTCGCGGGCCAGCAGCACGGGGTCCGGCAAGAGCACGTCGAAAACGAAGTGCCCGCCGGGGCGTAGGTGCCGGTGCACGCCTCGCAGGGTCTGTGCGAGCTCGTCCACCGTGTAGAGGTGCATGAGCACGTTGAAGGGCGCGATGACGGTGTCGAAGCGCTGCCTCAGGTTGAGGGCACGCAGGTCGGCCTGCTTCAGGGTCACGCGCTCGCGGGCCACGCGGGGCAGCTTGCCGAGACGCTCCTCGGCCACGTCCAGCATGGAGCGCATGCTGTCCACGCCGGTCACCGTCACCCCCGCCTGCGCGAGGGGCAGGGTGATGCGCCCGGTGCCGCAGCCCAGCTCCAGCACGCTGCCCGGGGTGCGCTCGCAGAAGGCCGTGTACCAGCGCACGTCCACCTTCCGGTGCTGGTACGTCCGCTGATAGAAGGGCGCGTCCTCGTAGTGCGTGACGGTCCCGCGCTCGAGGAACGCGCGCTCGGCCTCCTCGATGAGCTTGCGCTCGCCCTCGCTGATGGGGCTCATGGCGCCTCCGGTGTGGCCGAGAACGGGTCCTCGGCGCCAGGGAAGTCCATGGCTTCCACCTTCCACTCGCCGTCCGTGTCGCGGCGCAGCTCGAAGCGCACCGCGTTGGCGTAGTCCTGATTCAAGAAGTGCCCGCGGGCGACGGCGGCCAAGATCACGTGGTCCGCGTCGGGGGCCTCCCGCTCGCGGATCTCCAACGTCAGGCGGTGCTCGGCCATGGTGTTCCAGAGCATGGCGGCCGTCTCGCGTTCTTGCTCGCTCATGGCGCTCTCCCGGCGCCGGCGCGCCTCCACCTCGGCCGCTGCGCGCGCCACGCTGAGGGCCATGGCCACCTCGTAGTCGCGCTTGCGCCAGGCATCGAGGAAGGTCTCGGCCACCGCCTCGGGGGTGCCGCGCCGCACGTCCACCTCGGGCCGCACGGCGCCGGGCAGCTCCTCTTCGGGTTCTGCGCCGTCGCTGAACCGTGGGCTCAGGAACGCGGCTGCCCCAATGGCCAGCATGGTGCCGGACAGCACCAAGACGAGGGGGGTGGGGATACGCGCGCTGCCCATGTGCGGCAGGTAACGCGAGTGGCCGGCCCGGTCAATCCCGGGGGCTGCTCGCTCTGGCTGCCAGGATGGCGTCCGCCAGCTCGGCGAAGCCCTCACCACGCGGGGCCTGAGTCACGTAGCGCGGCTCGTGCACCAGGGGGAATTGGTCGCGCACGTTGGCCACCCCGAACGACAGCGGGAAGTAGGCAAACGCGGCGGCGTCGTTGCCGCTGTCGCCGATGAAGGCCCAGCGCTCGGGGGCGGCTTCCACGTCCTCACCCAGCAGCTCGCGGGCGGCCCGCACGATGCCACGGGCCTTGTTCCAGTCGCCCGGCACCACGTGCGCGTGCACGCTCGACACCACCACGCGGGCGCCCTCGGCTTCGATGAGCTGCACCAGCGCGCGGATCTCGCTGGCCGGCAGGTGCGCCTCTTCGCCCACGTCGAAGGCCAGGTCGCACAGCCGCCCGCCTTGGTCGTTGGACTTGAACACATGTGGCATCTGCTGCTTCACGGCCCGCTCGACGCGCTGCAACAGCAGGTCTTGCTGGGCGCGCGTCTCGGCGTCGTCGAAGAAGCCCACGGGGGGGATGCCCGGAGCGCGGTGATGAGCGCCGGGGTACCAGCCCGCGCCGTTCTCGCCGATGGCCACGTCCACGGGCCAGTGGCGCGCCACCACGTTGGCCCAGCCGAGCGGCCGGCCGGTCACGGCGATCAAGCGCACGCCCGCCGCGTGCAGGCGCCACATGGCGGCGAACGCCTCGGGCTGCAGCTTGCCGCCACGCGTCACGGTGTCGTCGATGTCGAAGCACAGGCCGCGCAGGCCGCGCAGCGCCTCGGTGGACACGTGGTCGAGCGGCAGCATCAGGTCACTCCCAGGAACGCGGTCTTCAAGTACGAGCCCTCCGAGAAGGCGGGGGGCACCGGGTGGTCGGGCGCTTGCTGGCCCAGGTGCAGCAAGGTCACCTCACGCCCCACGTCGCGCGCGGCGATGCTGATGGTGCGCAGGAAGTCTTCGGCCTGCATGGCCGCCGAGCAGGAGCAGCTGACCAGCAGGCCACCGGGCGACACCAGCCGCAGCGCGTTCTGGTTGAGCTTGCGGTAGGCCTCGCGGCCGCGCTCGAGGTGGCGCGCGCTGGGGACCAGCTTGGGCGGGTCCACAATGACCAAGTCGAAACGGCGCCCGCCCTGCTGCAGCTCGGGCAGGGCTTGCTTCGCGTCGCGCGTGAGGAACTCGTGGCGGTCCGCGAAGCCGAGCCGGTGCGTGATGGCCACGCCCGCCGTGGTGGCGGCCACCGAGCTGTCCACGCTCAGCACCGAGCGGGCCCCGCCGCGCGCCGCCGACAGCCCGAACGAGCCGATGAACGAGAACGCGTCCAGCACGTCGCGCCCCTTGGACAGGGCCTCCACGCGGGCGCGCTGCTCACGCTGGTCGAAGTAGTAGCCCGTCTTCTGGGTGACGCTGGTGGGCACCTCCATGGCGAGTCCGCGCTCGAAGAAACGCAGCGCGTCCGTGCCCTCGCCGCGCACCACCTCGAGCGCCTGGGTGAAGCCCTCTTGGGCCTGGCGGTCGGCGGCCTGCGCCACCACGCGCTTGGCGCCGGTCACGCGCGCCACGTGGGCGTACACGTCCTGCGCCAGGCGCCACATGCCGATGGTGCCGAACAGCACCGTGGCGGTGTCGCCGTACACGTCCACGATCAGCCCGGGCAGCGCGTCGCCCTCGGCGTTGATCAGCCGGTAGCCCGTGTCGGTGGCGCTCGGGAAGCCCAGCGTGTGGCGCAGCGCGGCGGCGGCGTCGATGCGCCGGGCCAGCCAGCCTGCGTCCAGGTGCTCGCCGTCCACGTGGCTGGCGATGCGCACCACCAGCGCGCTCTCGGGGGACCAGAAGCCGCTGCCCAGGAAGCGGCCGCCTTCGTCCACCACGCGCACGGCGTCGCCCGGCGCAGGCGCCCCGCGCAGCGTCTTCACCGCTTGGGCGAAGACCCACGGGTGGCCCGCCCAGACCGGGCGCACGCGCCCCTTGTTCAGCACCACTTCAGCCATGGGGGGCGCACAGTACCACGGCGCTGCGGGAGCGCCGCCGAACTTCCCCCCCCCCCCCCCCCTCTTCGGGAGCTCCCAGGCCCCCGGAGGCGCCGCGGTAGCAGCCACCGGCCGGCGCCCCCCCGGGCCCCCCCCCCCCCCCCCGGCCCCTCCCCCCCCCGCCTCTTCGGCCCTTCCCCGCCCCCGGGGGGCGGGGCCGCCCCGCCGCCCCCCCCCGCAGCAGGGGCGCGCGCCCCCGCCGCCCCCCGCCGCCGCCGCCGCCGGCGGGGTCGCCCACGCCCGGCGGGGGGCACCGCCGCGCCCGCGCCCCCGGCGACGCCCCCCGGGGCGGCGGCCCGCGCGCCCCGCCGGCCGGCGCCGCGTTCGCCGGGCCCCCGGGCCCGGAGCCCCCGGGGGCCGCCCCCCGCCCGGCGACGAACCCGCGCCCGCGGGGCCCCCGCCGGCGCCGCCCCCGCGGCCGCCGCCGACCCGGCCGCAAACCCCGCCCCCGCCGGGGCCCCCGGCCGCGGGCGCCCGCCCCCCCGGAGGGGGCGCCGGGCAGCCCCCGCCCCGCGGCCCGGAGGGGGGGCCGCCGCCGGACGCCCGCGCCCCGGGCCGCCGCCCCCGCCCCCGCCGCCCGGCCCCGGGGGGACGGCGCCGGCCCCCCGCCCGCCCCCGCCCCCCCCCCCCGCCGCCCCGCCCCGCCCCCGCCGCGCCGGGGGCCGCCCGCGGGGCCGCCGCCGCCGCCCCGCCCGCCCGGGGCGCGGCGCCGCCGCCCCCCGGCCCCCGCCGCCGCCGCCCGGCCGGGGCCCGCGCGGCGGGGCCGCCGCCCCCGCCCCGGCCGCCGGCCCCCCGCGGCCCCGGGGTCGCCGGGGACGCGGCCGCGCCCCCGCCGCCGCGGCGCGCCGCCGCCCCCAGCCGGGGGACGGGGCGCCGCCCCCGCCGCCCCCGGGCGCCGCCCGAGCCCCGACCACACGCGCCCGCACCCCCCCGCCGCCCGCCCCCCCCCCGGGCGGCGGGGCGCACCGCCCCCCCCCCCCGCCGGGGCGCCGCCCGGGCCGCGGGCCCCGCCGCCCCCGCAGAAGAAGGCCCCCGCCCGCGCCCCGGGGCAGGCCCCCCCCCGCCCCCGCCGGCCGCCCGGCCCCGGCCGGAAGACGAGCAAGCGCCGAGTCGACCAGGCCGAAGACCCACACGAGACCACGGCAGCAACACGGGCGCACGCGGGGGCGTCACGGAGCGGGCGGCGCGCAGCCCCATGCGATGTGGTCGGGTGAGGTCAGCGTCGAGCAGCTCGGCCACGGGATCTCGCCGGTCTGTGGGTCCTGGTCGTGGTCGTAAGACTGCTGTGTCGGGTCCAGGCAAAGCCCGACGCCCGGGACAGCTTGACTGGGGTTGTCCGCGAGGAACGAGAGGAAGCGGCACTCTTCCGTCGTCGCGACTGCGCCGCGTGCCGGGCAGGTGTGGGGGGCTGCCCCCTGCCGCTGCGCGTCGTTGCCCATCAGGGTCTCCACGGGGGTGCAGAACGCGCGGCACACGTAACCGGTGGGGCCCAAGAACGGCGCGTAGCCGGGAGCGCATCCAGAAATGAACACACCGCCGCCAGGTGGGCCGACCGCGACCTCGCCGTGTGTCTGAGTGGCAGCGCCTTGAGCTGGCCGGTTGCACGTGAAGGGGCCGCTGGCGAATCCGTAGCACCCAAGCGTGGGCGTGCCCGGCATGGGCGAACCGCAGGCGGGCGCGTCGTCGTGGAGACGTGTCTGAGACACCGGGTCGCAGCGAGGCACGCACACCCCGGTGGTGGTGTCGTCGACGAAACCCACGAACCGAGTGCACACGAAGTCCGCGCCACAGCCCTCGACCGTCGAACAGAGCTGTAGGCAGAGCCCGGTCAGGCAGAAGTGGCCCGCGGTGCAGGCATCGGGTGCCCCCGAACTCGCTGCAACACACTCGCCGAGGAGGGGGATCGCCCCATCGCTCTCGCACGTGGCTTCGCCGCCGCCGAGGTCATCTTCGATCCATGTGCAGCGCTGGTTGACCCCGCACCCGGTCTGGTCGACCAGGCTGCACGTCCCAACAGCCGCGTCGGTGCCACTGTCATCGGTGCCGCCGTCATTCGAGCCCCCAGCGTCGGTGCCGCCATCTAGGCCGGGACCACACGAGCAGGCGCCGAAGCCGGTGCCCTCCGCGTTGCAGACCTGACCTCCAGAGCACCCGCCGGTGCCCACACACGCGACGGACGCGCCCGGTGTGCACAGCGGTTCGTTGCCGTCACCTCCGCAGCCAGCGATGCAGAGAGAAAGAGTGAGCGCGGCGAGAAGGGTTCCCCTGTTCATGGGGATTGCCTAGCACGTGATCCCCGAGCGTGTCGCCCATACACTTCCGGTGTGAGGAACGTTTCATGACCCAGCGCCCCGATGTCGACCACGCCCCGCTGGGGCAGATGCTCCGGGAGTCAGCCGCAGCCACCGCCTCCGTCCGCGTTGCCCGGCAAGCACTCGGCGGACCACCCGTCGCACGGCCGACGGACAGCTCGAAGTGCGCTGCGTGGGCTGCGGCAGCGTCCTCACCACGGCGCCGCCCGCCAGCGCCCCGGGCGACTTGCCCTAGTCATTCTGCTGACGTAGCTTGGAGGAACGTGCACCGGTTGGTGTGCCGAGCCGACCCCGTCGGCCCCCAAGGCAAAGAAGAACGCATATGCCAAACCTCGGAATGGGCGAGCTCATCGTCATCTTGATCATCGTGATGCTGGTGTTCGGCGCGAGCCGGCTCCCGCAGCTCGGCGAGGGTGTGGGCAAGGCGATCCGCAACCTCAAGCGCGGCCTGGCCGCGGACGACGACATCGACGTCACCCCGGCGGAGAAGCAGGTCAAGCCCGCGTCCAGCGCCCGCAGCGCCACCGAAGAGGTGCGTGACGCCGAAGTCGTCGAGCGCTGAAGCACGCATGACCCAGCGAGTGCCCCGTGCCGCGTTGGGCGCGTGGGCCGTGCGCGAGACCGCCAGCTACCACCTACAGCGCATTGCCCAGGCGTTCAGCCAGGCTGAGCTGGACCTGATGGTGCTGAAGGGGATGTGGCTGCAGGCGTATGCCTACCAAGACCCGGACGAGCGTCCCTTCGCGGACCTCGACCTCCTGGTGAGGCGCAGCGAGCTCGCGGCCGCCGAGGCGGTGCTGGTGCGGCTCGGCTATCGCCTGCAGATCGACGCGCCCGGCGACGTGGCGCGCCTATACGTCTCACGCGAGGGCTTCCAGATCGACCTGCACTACGACCTGTTCCCGGACGGGCTCTTCACGCTGCGGGGGGAGCACCTCTTCCTGCGAGGGCTGCAGGACACGCGGCTGGTGGGTGTGCCGGTGCGCATCCCGGACCCGTACGACGGCTTCGCCCACCTGGTGGGGCACTTCGCCAAGGGCCGGCACGGGCCCAGCGACACCAAGCTGCTGCGCGACTTCGAAGAGCTGGCGCGCGCGTTTCACCTGCTGCCGTCACGTGCTGCCGCGCACCTGGTGGCCGGCGGGCTGAGGCGCGCCGGGCTGTATGCCCTGCAGTTTCACCGGGACCCGGACAGCTTCGCGTCCCGCACGCGAAGGGCGCTGCCGGCCGACGCGCTGGGACATGCGTTGGTCGGCGCCATCGGTGTGCCCCGCCGCGCAGAGGAGGAGCAGCGTGTGAGTGACCGGCTGTTCGCGTTCGCGCTGGACCATGGCCTGCCGCAGGGCGTCATGGCGTGTGGGCGGCGGGTGCGCGCGTTGTGGCGAGAGGGTGGGGCCCAGCGTGTGTGGACCCCCGCCGACCATGTGCACGAAGGGAGCTCGGTGCGATGAGCGGGCAGCACGAGTTCACTCAGGCCGTGGTGCTGGGCGCGGGCCTCGGAACCCGCCTGCGCCCCATGACCGAGCACCTGCCCAAGCCCGGCGTGCCGCTCGCACACGTTCCAGTCGCCGCCCACACCATCGCGCACCTCGTGGCGGCGGGGGTGGACGCCGTCGCGGTGAACACGCACTACCTGGCCGAGGCGCTCGAGGGCGCGCTGCCACAGCACGTGCCGGCCGGGCTGACCCTGCGCTTCTCGCGCGAGGCCGAGCTGCTGGGCACCGGCGGCGGCATCCGCGCGGCGTGGGCGCTGCTGGACCCGGCGAAGCCTCTGCTGGTGATGAACGGGGACATCCTGTTCCGGCCCGACCTGCGGCGCGCGACGGCCATGCACCGAGAGCGGGGCGCGCTAGCCACCATGATCGTGCGTGAGCACCCCGAGGCCCACCGCCTGGGCGCCATCGAGACGGCCGCGGACGGGCGCGTGGTGCGCTTGCTGGGAGCGCCTGCCCAGCGTGTGCCCGACAGCGTCTGGATGTTCACGGGCGTGCACCTGCTCTCGCCGGCGGCGTTCCACGACCTCCCGCAGGAGGGCTGCATCGTGCGGCAGGCGTACCGCCATTGGGTGGACGCCGAGCGCCCGGTCTATGCGCTGCCCAGCGAAGCCAGCTTCCGCGACGTGGGTACGCACGCCGAGTACCTCGCCGCCCACCTCGACGCCCTGGACGCCGAGCTGCTGGCCGAGCCCGTCCACCCCAGCGCACAGCTGGGGGAGGGGGCCGTGGTGACCCGCAGCTGGGTCGGGGCCGAGGCTCGCGTCGCACCCGGAGTGCACCTCCACGAGTGCGTGGTGTGGCCCGATACCGAGGTCCGCGAGAGCGCCTCGCGGGCCATCATTGGCCCTTTCGGCGTCGTCGAAGTCGGCTGACGGCTCAGCGGCGAACCCACTCGAGCGCCCTGTCGCAGCCCTCCTCGAAGACCGCGAGCGCGTGATCGGCGAACGCCTCGACGCTGGGCAGCTGTCCCACCTGAGCGCCGTGCTCCACCAGCAGCACGCTGCCGTCCGGCAGGAGCAACGGGCCCTGGGCCTGGTCCTCGCCACCAATCACCGGCAGCCGGCCGATGCCCAGCGCCGTGCCGCGATAGGCGAGCTGCGCGCGAAGGGGTGGGAGGGTGGAGAACCCCGCGAGCCCGCGCACCCAGCCATCTTCCACGCTGTACATCACCGAGGCACCCACCTGAATCGAGGTGCCCATGCGGTTTCCATCCCGCGTCACGCTGGCCGACGCGCCACACGTCCCGCTGCACAGGAGGTCCCGCATCGCCGCCGGGAGGGCAAAGCCCATGTTCTCCTCGACCCAAGCGAGCGTCTCCTCGGTGGTAGGGATTCCCCAATACACCGCGCCGTCAGCGACGATTCCAGACCCAGCG
This sequence comes from Sandaracinaceae bacterium, assembly GCA_016706685.1. Taxonomy (NCBI): domain Bacteria; kingdom Pseudomonadati; phylum Myxococcota; order Polyangiales; family Sandaracinaceae; species Sandaracinaceae bacterium. Next base: position 207,891 of record JADJJE010000004.1, read on the forward strand.
TTCGTCTCCCCCTCGATCCGCCGAGCCACGCGCTCAGCGCGGTACAGCCGCTGCAGCCAAGCGTCGTCGTCGTGCCGCGTCACCACCTCGAAGCGCCCCCGCACCAGCCACTTGTGCAGACGCCTCTCCGCGTCCGCCAAGGCCTCCGCCCGCGACGCGAACGTCACTGGCTCCACCCGCTCCGCCTTCAGCCACCGGCTCTCCACCACCAGCACCGCATCCCGCACCCGCAGGAACACGTCCTTCCGGCTCCGCTTCTCGCACAGGTGGACGATCATGGCCCCCTTGGCCGGAGATCAGCCTACTCCGACGACTTTGGCTAGAACCGCGGTAATGTTGTCCGGCCCGCCGTTGCTGTTGGCCTTGTCGATGAGCGCCTTGGTGGCCGTCTTGAGGTCGGAGTGGGTGTTGACCACCTCTTCGATCTCCTTGTCCGTGGCCGGGCCGCAGAGGCCGTCGCTGCACAGCACGTAGATGTCGCCCGGCTGGGGCTTGTCCAGCATGGTGTCTACCTTGACGTGCTCCTTCATGCCGAGGGCGCGCACGATGACGTTCTTGTGCGGGAAGTTGGCGATCTCTTCCTCGCTCAGGCGCTTCATCTTGATGTAGTCGTTGAGCAGCGAGTGGTCCTCGGTGAGCTGCTCGAGCTTGCCCTCGCGGATGCGGTACACGCGGCTGTCGCCGACGTGAGCGATGAGCACGCCCTCGTCCACGACCAAGATGCCGCAGATGGTGGTGCCCATGCCGCGCAGCTTGGGGTCCCGCTGGGCGGCCTCGTAGATCCGCAGGTTGGCGAGCTTGATGCTCGTCATGAGGCGGTTCTCTTCGTAGCCCCGCGACTTGTCCATCTTGTATGGCCAGGTCGCCTCGGGATCCGCGTGGGTGGCGCGGAAGAACTCGCGCAGGGTGTCGATCGCCATCTGGCTGGCGACCTCGCCCGAGGCGTGCCCACCCATTCCATCGGCGACGACGTAGAGGTTGTACTCGTCGATCACATCGAAGTTGTCTTCGTTGTGGGCTCGCTTCATGCCGACGTCGGTATGTCCGACGGCCAGCACACGGGCACGGGATGCCATTTGGTTGTCGCCTTGGCTGAGCAGCAGTTCCACCGGACAGCAGCGCCCGGTTGCGCGAAGGTACAAACGATGACGCCCTGACGTCAATCAACTGCTTGAAGCGGGGCCGTATTTTGGGACGCCCGGCGGATTCCGGCTACAGAAGGAAGTCCAGGCCTTGCTGTCCGTCCCCGGGCCGTGTACCTGAGGTCCATGCCGGAAGAGATCAAGCGCGAGCTGCTGGCGATTGCAGACGCACTCGATGGACTGCTGCACTGGGAGACCGAGCTGTCGGGTGACGGCTTCCCCACGGTGAAGGCGGGCGAGGTGCTGCGCCCGTCCGCCGCGCCCGCCGAGACACGGCATGTGCAGGCTGCAGCTGCAGCCCCGGCTCCGGCCGACCAGCCGGCGCGTCCTGTGCCCACCCTTGCAGTCCCCGAGCCTCCCGCCACCGTGAGCGGGGGTGTCGCCGCCCCGGCACGGCCCGTCGAAAAGCCCCCAACGCTGCCCGTGCTGCAGGCCCAGGCGGCGGTGTGCACGGCCTGCGGGCTGCACTCGGGCCGCACCACCAGCGTGTTCGCGCGCGGCAACCCCGAGGCCGAGCTGGTGTTCGTGGGGGAGGGGCCCGGCTACCACGAGGACCAGGCCGGGGAGCCCTTCGTGGGGCAGGCGGGGCAGCTCCTGGACAAGATGATCGTGGCCATGGGCTACGGCCGAGACGACGTCTACATCTGCAACGTGGTGAAGTGCCGCCCGCCCGACAACCGCACGCCGCTCGCCGAAGAGGCGGCCGCCTGCGAGCCCTACCTGCGCGGCCAGCTCGCCAACGTGAACCCGCGCGCCATCGTGGCGCTGGGGAAGTGCGCCACCGAGGCGCTGGGCTGCATGAGCGACGGGCAGAAGCGCTGGCGCGGCGTGTGGTCCGAGTACGCGGGCATCCCGGTCATGCCCACCTATCACCCGGCTTTCCTGCTGCGCAGCCCGCAGTTCAAGCGGGACGTGTGGGAAGACCTGCAGGTGGTCATGACCAAGCTGGGGAGGCCACGATGACGTCGCGCTCCACGCCGCCGCCCGCTCTGCCGCCCAGCCTGCCGGTGCAAAGGCGCCGCCCGCCCAACCCGCGCGAAGAAACCTACCTCGAGGACGAGGGCGCGCTGCTCCACGGGCTGTTGCTGGACGAGGACGAGGTGATCGGGCTGGACGACGCGCCCTCGCGGCTGGACGACCCGGCCGAGTCATTGCCGCATGACGGCGACCGCGATGGAGACACGCTCCAGCGCTGGCACGACGTGGGACCCGCCGAAGACGCGGTGGACCTCGCCTCGGCGCTGACTCCCGACGCCGACGAGAGCGGCTACACGCGCGAGGGGGACGCGGTGGGCATCGACGGGGACCTGGCCACGGAGGACCTCTTCGCGGGGCTCGCCGGACGCTATGCGGGGGACGATGACCCTGCGGTGCTGGGGGACGAGCTGCTCTCGGACCTGGCGCTGCCCGCGCTGCCCGCGCTCTCGTCGGACGACGATGGCGACGCCGAGCTGGGCCCGGACGAGGACGTGGACGCGCTGGCCGCGGCCATGGTGCGACGTGCCGCGGATCGGCGAGGACCACGGGGCGCCGGCGAGGGGTGACGTCGCCGGGCGCCGAGCCGCGCGTCGCGCGCCTGGTTCACGCTCTGCGTGTGGGCTTGGGCGCGGCCGAAGACTCCGTTCGCACAGAACTCGGGCTGGCCGCCGAGACCGACGATCGAGACGTGGCCCACACGCTCGTGCAGATCCTGTCGGCGTGCCACGCGGGCGTCCTGCAAGCGGTTCCGGTGGCGGCAGAGCGTGTCGCAGAGCACGAAGTGGAGTGGCCATCGCCCTCAGCCGGAGCGCTCGCGGACTCGTCGTTCATGGGGCAGGTGATGGCGCCGGGGCGCTCCGCCATCGTCGTGGAAGCAATGACCGACGTGAGCACACTGCTCGCGCTGGGACGGGGCGGCACGCTGATGCAACGCCGCGCGGCGCTCGGCCGCCTGGGCACGTTGCTCGACGAGCGGGCCCTGAGTGGTGAGCCCCTGCGCGCCGCCATCGACGGCATCTCCGAGAACCGCGACGTGGCGCTGGCGTACGAGCTCTTGGCCGTGCGAGCGCGGCTGCCCGGGGGGGGGGGGGGGGGGGGGGCGGGGGGGGGGGTGGCGGGGGGGTCCTCGGGTGGCGGGCCCGCCGAGGGCTGGCCTGGCCCTTGCCCGGCTCTGGCGTGCGCACGGGGCCGGTGGGCTACGAGGGCATCTTCGCGCGCGCCGATCGTGCCGTGTCTGACGTGCGGGGGCGCTATCAGAGCGCGCTCACGGGCCACCCTGGGCTGGCCGAGCCGTTCGTGGTGTTCGCCCCCGCGCGCCTTTCCCGTGAGGCTGGCCTCGCGCTCGAGGACGCCACCGGCGCCTCCCTTCCGCTGCGCGACGCCGACGGGGAGGGCCGCAGCGCCGCGCTCGAGCGCGCCATGATGGGCAGCCTGGAGTGGGTGGTGGGGGCCCTGCACGACCAGGGCGGCCAGCTGGCGATCGACCCGCACGGCTTCGGTGCGCGGGCCGACGGGACCCCGCGCTACGTCCGCCTACGCTGATGGCTGGCTGACCTGGGCGAAGGCGTTGCCCAAAGGGGGCGCCTCTGGCACCTTCGCCGCGATGCTCACGCCCCAAGACCGCCCTGGCCACCCTCACGCGACGCTGCGCCACACGGGCGCCTCCGCGCTGCTGCTCGTGCTCGCGGGGCTCTCGCTGATGACGGCGGCATGCGCCGGCACCACCGCCGCCGTGCCGTTCCGCCGCGCCAAGCTCACGGCCGCCGAAGAGTTCGACTGCGCCCCCGCCGACATTCGCGAGACGGGCGGGCAGGAGTGGCACGAGGGCGCGCGCTACGCGCTCGAGGCCTGCGGGCAGCGCTACACCTACGAGTGCGACGACGAGGGCTGCGAGCGCGCGTGCGACTACGTGCCCGTGGCCTCCACTTTCAGCGGTGAAGGCCCGGCCGAGGGCGATCACGGCGAGCTGGCGCACCACTGGGCGCTGGCCGAGTTCGACTGCCACGACGTGCGCCAGGCCGAGCGCTCGGGAGACCGCTACACGCTCTTCGTCTGCGGCCACGAGGTGGTCTACGACTGCGACGAAGACGAAGGCTGCGAGCGGCGCTGCGATTGAGTGGGATGACGCTGACGCCCGCCGAAGAGGCAGTGCGCCACGCGGCGGTGGAGCGGACCGAGGCGTGGCGCGAGCGCGACGGCGAGCGCCGCTTGCGAGGCGTGGTGCACACGCCCTCCGAGCTGGCGCGGGCCATGGCGGAGCGTGCGCATGCCGCGCTGCTGGGGCTGGGCGCCGCGGGCGGCCTGGCTGACCCGAGCGTGCACCTGGTGGACCCCAGCTGCGGCACGGGCACTTTCCTGGCGGCGGCGCACGGGGTGGCGTCGCTGCGCTCGGCAGCCGGCTCGCGCCCGTGGCGGGTGACCGGCTGGGACCTCGACGCGGCGGCGGTGGAGAGCACGCGGAGCGCGCTCACGGGGGTCTTCGCAGACACGACGTGGCCGTTGGTACTCGAGACCGGCGACACGCTCGCACAGCACGTGGAGCCCGGCCCGGGCGGACGGGTGGTGGTGCTGGGCAACCCGCCGTGGGCGGCGCGCTCCGAGAACCGCGGTGACGCGCGCATGGAGGCGCTGCTCGAGGACTTCCGGCGAGACGCCGACGGCGAGCGCCTGAGCGAGCGCAAGCTCGGGGTTCTCTCGGACGCCTACGTGCGCTTCCTGCGCTGGGCGTGTGAGGCCGTGTTGGGTGCGCCGCAGGGTGGGGTGGTGTCACTGGTCATGAACGCCTCGTTCATCGACGGGCCGGTGCACCGCGGGTTGCGCGCTGCCCTGTGCCGCTGGTTCGAGGGGGTCTCCATCTGGGACCTGGGGGGGAGCGCCCTGATCGCTCGGCAGGGTGAGCGCGACGACAACGTGTTCGGCGTGCGCCCCGGCGTGGCCGTGCTCACAGCGTGGACCGGCGGCGCGCCGAGCGGTCCTCATCCGGCCGTGGTGCGTAGCTGGCGGCTGCGCGGCACGCTCGACAGCAAGTGGGCTGCTCTGCGCGAGTGGTCCACGCACGAGGGGCCGCCGCACGCGCCCCAGCCGCCGCACTTCGCCTTCGGGCCGCAGCTCGGCGAGGACTGGCCCACGAGCTATGTGGCGCTCCCCAGCCTCATGCCTTTCCATCAGGAGGGTGTGCAGACCAACCGTGACGAGCTGGTGGTGGACCGCAGCGCGGCGCGGCTTCGAGCGCGGGTGGAGCGCATCGTCGCCGGCCGTGACGACGCGGACCTGGCACGCGCCTACGAGGCGAGCGGGCACTACTCCCCCACACATGCGCGCGAGGTGCTGGCGCGCGCCTGGGCCAGCGATGAAGCGAGCTGTGTCGCGCCCATCGCCTACCGCCCCTTCGAGCCGGGATACTTCATCCCCGTGGCGCCGCTCTGCCACCGCCCGCGCCCCGAGCTGCTGCGGGCCATGGCCTACAGCCGGCTGGCGCTGGTCACGGTGCGCAAAGACCGTGGCGAGCGGCCGTGGGCGCACGCGCTCGCGGTCAGCGCCATCCCGGACAACTGCCTGTTGTCGTCGCGCTCGTCCTGCCGTGCCCGCGCGTTCCCCACGCATGACCCCGAGGGCGCGCCCAACCTGGATGCCGACGTCGTGCGGAGCTGGGCCGCGGCGCTCACGGCGCCCCCCACGCCCGCCCAAGTGGTGGCCTGGGGGCTCCTGTGGCTCATGGCCCCGGCCTACCGCACGCGCTTCGACGCGCTCTTGAAGCAGGACTACCCGCGGCTCCCACCGCCGCTGAGCGACCACGAGTGGCAAGCGGGCGTGGCCGTGGGGCAGGCCCTGGTGGATCTCTGCACCCGCGACGACGGCACGCGGCTGCCCGAGCGTATTGACCTGGGCCACCACCGTGAGGTGCGCGCGCCCTGGGGTTTCCTCCGTGCGGTCGCGGCGGCGGATACCTTCGTGCAGGCCCGATTCGCGTGCCCCGACCAGCCCGATTGACGGAACCGTGACGGTCCCCTAGCGTAGGCTGACGTCGTGCTGAAGCCTGAGCGAAAATCGAGTATTTCCGTGCGATTGCGGCGTGCCCCCACGCAGTACAAGCCGGTCTCGCGCATCGCGGTGGGTGGCATGGCGGAGGTGTGGCGTGGCACCGCCACCTTCGAGGGCGGCGACGAGTATCCCGTGGCCATCAAGCGCGTGCTGCCGCACATCACGGACCCGCTGTTTCGCGCCATGTTCAAGGACGAAGCGCGGCTGGGAATGACCCTGCGCCACCCCAACATCGTGCCGGTCTACGACGCGCGCGACATCGGCGGCACGTACCTCATGATCATGGAGTTGGTGGACGGCGACTCGCTGAAGGGCCTGCTGGATCGCGCGTTCGAGGCCGCGCGCCCCATGCCGGAGTCCACCGCGCTGTACATCGCGCAGCAGCTCGCCGCCGGCATCGCGTACGCGCACACGGCCGTGGATGCCAATGGCAAGCCCATGAACATCATCCACCGCGACGTCTCACCCCACAACTTGCTGCTTGGCAAGAACGGCGTGGTGAAGCTCACCGACTTCGGGCTCGCCGACGCGGCAGACAACAGCGCCCTCGGCGAGGGCATGATCGGCGGGAAGTTCGGCTATCTCGCGCCGGAGATTGTGCGCCAAGAGCCCCATGGTCAGCCGGTGGACGTGTTCGCGCTGGGCGTCATCCTCTGGGAGATGCTGGCCGGACGGCGCTTGTTCCATGGCCGCGACGACGCCGAGACCGTGCGCAAGGTGGCGGCGTGCGAGGTGCCGCCGCTGCCGGCCGTGAACCCGCGCGTGAGCGGTGCCGTGGACGAGCTGGTGCGGCACACCTTGCAGTCGCAGCCGGTCAATCGCATCCCCAGCGCAGCTGACTTCTCGGACGAGGCACTGGGGCTGCTGGCACGCATCGATAGCGAGGTGGGGCCCAAGGACGTGCAGCTGCTCATGGGGCTGCACTCGGCCATGAAGGCCCGCAAGGTCGAGGCGCGCTCGGCGGCGTCGCTCCAAGAAGAGATGGACGTCGCCCAGATGCTGTCCGGCGAGCTCGATGCCTTTGCCGCGGCGCAGCAGGGCAAGACCGTGGAGCTGGGCGCGCAGCCCCTCGACCCGAACGCGTTCGGCATCGCGTCGCTGTTCGGTGGCGGCAACGTGGGGCCGTTCACTCCCAAGCGCTGAGCGCACGGGCGCGGGCTGTCTAGCGCGGCCTACGCTCGAGGCAGGCGCAGCGCACGCGCGCTGATGGGATGGGGCGCGCGCGCCATGAGCTCGCGGGCATAGCGCTCGAGGGCGGCGTGGTCTTCATGCGGGGCGAACAAGATGGTGTCGCGGTGCGGGATGACGGCTACGGCCACGCCGGGCAGCAGGGTGCGCGCATGCGCGTGGGCCTCTGGCAGGACGATGCGCGCCGCGTCGAGGCCGTCGCCCGACTTGCCCGCGAGCCATGTGTGGCCCTGGGCTTCGAGCCGCTCGAACCGCATGGCCCCGGACCGCTGCTGCAGGTTCCGCAGCGCGGCGGCGTGGACCAGCGCCGCGCCGCCGAGCGCGGGGAGCTCCTCGGCGCGCAGGAAGCGCGCGCGGCCGGCGTGCTGCTCCACGTACGCCAGCAGGACGTCCGCCTCGAGCGCCAGCGTGGCGAGCTCCACGCCCTCCGGGAGGTCGCCCGCGAAGCCGACGGACACGGGCCGTGGCAGGAGGCGCGCGAGGCTCTCCGACACCTCTGCGGGGGTCTTGGCACGCGCCGCACCGGTCGCCCCACGGCGCGGCAGCATGGCCACCAGCCGCTCGGCGTCACGCAGCAGGCGCCGCTGTTCTTCCTCCGTGTGCGGCCAGCCTAGGCCGCTCGCCAAGCGGCGCAGGTCGATCTGGGTACCGTCGTCCAGCTCCACGTCCAGCTCGAAGCGCTGGACCGCGTGAGCCTCGGGGTAGTCGCGCGCGAGCGTGGCGTAGAGGGCCGCCAACACGCGTGAGACGGGGCCTCCGTCGTGCGCTTCGGCCTCGGCCAGCGCCAGGCTGTCGGCCAGCGCCAGCAACGGCTGCTCGGCGTCCAGCGCCGCATCGATGGCCGCGAAGGGGTCGAACCAACCACGCGCGCCGAGGCACACGCGATGGCGCCCCTCGGTCTGGCGGTGACCCGCACCACCGTGTGCGTCCAGCGCGAGCAGCCCCAGGTACGCCCCCGCGCCCTCGATGAAGCGGTCCTCTTCGTACGGGTCGTCGCCTTCGGCTTCGTGGCAGAAGGCGTCCAGCGTCCGCCCGAGCGCCTCGGCAGCCTGGACGCCACGCGCATTGGGGTCGAGCGAGCGCCAGGCGCAGAACGTGAGCGCCGCCGCACGCAACGGACCGGCGCGCTCGCTCAGCTCGTCCAGCCAGCCCGGCATGCGCTCACTGTCCCTGCAGCAGCCCCACGACGATCGCGCCGCCGATGAGGACGGCGATGATCAACAGGAACACTCCGGCGCCCTTGCCGCCCTCGGGCGGCCTGTCGTAGGGGCTCGGGGCGTGGGTGGGTACCTCGCTGCCGGGGGACGATGTGGGTGTCGCCACGGAGGCGGGCAGGCTGTCCGCCGGGCCCTCGGTCGGGGTGGTGGTGCTGGGCTTGGTTTGCTTGCCTTTGGCCATGTCTCTTTCCGGATAGCACATCTTCTCGCGGAGGGGCTCGCTTGCCGGCCACTCGTTCGCGTCTGGCCCTTGCGTTCGGTCCCCTCACCGCGATGATGCGGAGATGGCAAGCTCCTCTTCCCTCGCGGACATCTTGGCTGTGCTCGAGCGCGTGCCCTTCCTGGGGGGCCTCAAGCGCGACGCCGGCGCGCTCCGCCGCGTGGTCTATTTGCGTCGCGTGCCGCGCGTGCTGGTGGTGGGTCCACGGGGCGCCGGCAAGACCAGCCTGCTCAACACGCTGCTGGGGCGGCCGGCGCTGCCTCTCGACGCAGCGCTCAGTCATGGCGCTTGGATTGGTGTGGACGCTGCGGGCGCCAAGGTGGACTGGCTGGAGCTCGACCCGCTCGACCCGGGCGCTCCGCGTGCCATGCGTCTGGCTCTCGACGAGCGCGCGGTGGACGTGGTGCTGTTCCTCGCGGATCCGGCCCAGGTGGAGGCGGGGCTGGGCGACGCGCTCGATGGCTTCAAGCGGTCGCTCGCCACCCTCGAGCTGCGCGAGCGGCCCACCATCCTGGCGGCGCTCACCAAGGCGGACCGCGCCGCGAAGCAGGCCGGCGGTTTCGGCGACGCGCAGCGCATCACCATCGATCTCTTGCGCCAGCGCCTCTCGCGCCAGCTCGGTGAAGCTGGCATCCAGCCCGCGGACGTGTTCGCCGTGTCCCGTGAGGCGGCCGCCGAGGACGAACCGCCCTACGGCACGAGGGAGCTGTCCGAGGCCATCGTGTTGGCGATGCCCGACGAGGCCATCATCGAATGCGCGCGCTCGTTCTACCTGGCCCGCGAGGGCCGCGAGCGCGTGGCGCAGCGGGTGGTCCAGGCCAGCGGCACCCTGGCCGTGACCGTGGCCATCACCCCCGTGCCGCTCTCGGACATGGCCATCATCGCGCCGCTGCAGGCCATGATGGTCACCGCGGTGGCGTACATCTCGGGCCGCCCGTGGGACCTCCGCACGGCAGCGGAGTGGGCCACGGGCCTCGGCGTGGTGGGGGGCGCGGGGCTCGGCCTGCGCTGGACCGCCCAGCAGTTGGTGAAGCTGGTTCCGGGCGCCGGCAGCATCGTGTCGGCCACCATCGCGGGCGCCGGCACCACGGCCCTGGGCAAGAGCGCCATGGCCTACTTCCTCGGTGTGCCGGGCAACACACCCGTGCTGCCGGCCGCTTGAAGCGCGCGCTCGGCGGGCGTCAATAGCAGGCGGCCTGGCACCTGCGGTACTGGGCCTGGCAGGCGCTGTGGCAGGCGCGGGTGCGGTCGTCACAGCGCGGGATGCACTCCTCCCAGCTCACTCGGCAAACGGGGTCGCACGCGGTGGTCACGGTCACGGGCGGGGGCGGGCGGTAAGCGGCGCGCACCTCGGGAGAGTCCGGGCGGGGCGGGCCAACGGGGCCCGCGTCGGTTCCGGCCGCGACGGCGCCTTCCAGGAGGGGCTCGGGGGTGGCGCCATCCAGCAGTGCGGTGGCTTCTACGCCCGCGTCGCTGGCTTCGGTCGTTTCTGTCACGGGGGGCAGGGGGCTGCCCGGCAGCGGCGGGGCCACTTCGCCGGCCTCGAGGGCGGCCAGCCGGCTGCGCGCGTGGGCCACGCGGTCGGGCGGCTGGCCCGGCGTGTAATGCTCGAGCCACAGCGCCCAGCACTCACGGCGGGTGTCCACGGTGATCTGCGGATCCACGTCGGCTGCGTAACAACGCTCGTAATACGTGTCACTCTCGTGAATCATCCGCAGGCTGGGCCCGCACGCGAGCGCGAGCCCGAGAGCGCCCACCATGAAGACCCGCGAAACCGAGAAGCAAGAGCGCCGTGCAGCCAAGACCATGAGCGGCGACCCTATCATCGAAGCGCCCAAACGAGAAGGTCGCGCGCCCGTGGCCGCGGTCGGTCGCTTCACCGGGAAGGCCTTCGGGTCCCTGTGGTTGGCCTGGAGCGAAGCCGGACTGGTCGAGGTCTCGTTCGGCCCGTTCGAGTGGCTGGAGACGGTGGGGGTCCCCACGCGCGCGGTGCCCAAGGAGTTCGCGGACGCGTTCAAGGCGTACTTCGCCGGCGAGGACGCCCAGCTGCACGCGCTCCCACGCGACGCACGCGGCACGCCCTTTCAGCATCAGGTCTGGGAGGCGCTCTGCCGCATCCCGCGCGGCGCGGTGCGCAGCTACTCCGGCGTGGCCAGCGACATCGGCAACCCGCGGGCCATGCGCGCCGTGGGGCTGGCCAACGGGCGCAACCCGCTGCCCATCGTGGTGCCGTGCCACCGCGTCATCGCGGCCTCGCATCAGCTGGGCGGCTACACCGGTGGGCTCGACCGCAAGCGCGCGCTCTTGGCGCTCGAGGGCGTGCGCATCGAGGGCGACCTCGTGCGCCCGGGCCAGCTCACGCTGTTCGAGGGCTGACGCTCACACGGCGTTTCGCGCGCGCCACCACTCCTGCAGCTCCGTCACGAGCAGGGGTGCCAGCGCCAGCGCGTCCACCACCACGGGCACGGGGCCACCAAAGCTCCGGGCCAGCGCGAGGCCACCGAGCACTGCCAGGCCTCGCGTGAGGGCCTCGCCGCGTGCCAGCGCCCACTCTTCGAGCGCCAGCGGGCTCTCCCCACAGCGACGGTAGGCCTGCCGCAGCGCAGCCACCCAGGCGCCGCCGAGCGCTCCGTAGGCCAGCGCGAGCGGGACACGCAGGCTCACTTCGCGTGCGAGCGTGCCGAACGCCACGGCGCCCACGAACAGCAGACCCAGCGCTAGCGTGAGCCCGCCCCGGAGGCGCGCGCGCTGATAGCTGCGCACCCGCGGGAGGCTGCGCTTGGCCACCGGCTTCGCGCCGCTCGGCTCGATGGCGTCGATGGCGCGCAGCATCTCCGACGCGCTCGCGAAGCGGGCCTCGGGGTCGCGCATCATGGCGCGCTCCACCAGCGCGCTGACCTTCTCCGGCAGCTCGGGGGCCATCTTGGCGAGCGGGGCGGGCGGACCGCTCAGGACGCTGCGCAGCACGCTGTCCGCGTCGCCGCTGTAGGGCGAGCGCCCCGACAGCATGCGGTAGAGCACTGCTCCGGTGGAGTACACGTCGCCGCGCGCGTCCACGGGGCGCCCAGCGGCCTGCTCGGGAGGCATGTACGCGGGCGTGCCCACCACGGCGCCTGCCTTGGTGATGCCGGCGGCGTCCTCCAGCTTCGCCACCCCGAAGTCCAGCACGCGCACGTGGGGGCTGCCTTCGCTCGGCGAGAGGAAGATGTTGGAAGGCTTGATGTCGCGGTGGATGACGTGCGCGGCGTGGGCCGCCTCGAGCCCACGCAGGACCTGCCGCACGATGTCGAGGGCCAGCGGCACGGGGATAGTCTTGCGGCGGCTCAGGTGCTGCTGCAGGTCCTCACCGGTGAGCCGCTCCGTCACCACGGCCGGGCGACCGTCGGGCGTCTCCACCAGGTCCACCACGCGCAGCACGTGGGGGGCGTCCAGGCGGGCGGTGGCCAGCGCCTCACGCTCGAAGCGGGCCCGCGCGATGGGGTGGCTCGCGTAGCGCTGACGCAGCACCTTCACCACCAGCGGCGTCCGCAAGCGCGTGTGCTCGGCCGCGTAGAGCACCCCCATGCCGCCGCGGGCCAGGATGTCCCCCAGGAGGTAGGTGTCGGACAGCACGAGCCCCTCGAGACCCTCACCCGCAGGGTGCGAGGCCGTCACGCGGGCCGTGGTCGAAGCCGGAGACATGGAGCCACTGTCCAGGACGCCCCGCGGCAGCGCAACAAAGCGACATGCCGTGCCCCCCAGGAGGAAGAGCTGCGGTGCGGTCGTGCGAGCGTGCTGCTATGCACGCGTAACCATGAGCGAACACTACTACTGCGCCCACGACCTCGCTCGCTTCGGCGAACTGGGTGAGAACGTCCCGGACCTCACCCGCAAGTTCTTCGACTGGTACGGCGCGGTCTTCGCAGACGGCGCGCTCTCGGCGCGCGAGAAGGCCGTCATCGCGCTGGCCGTCGCCCACGCGCTGCAGTGCCCCTACTGCATCGACGCCTACACCACGGGCGCCATGGAGAAGGGCGCCGACCTCGACCAGCTCACCGAGGCCGTGCACGTGGCCGCCGCCATCCGCGGGGGCGCCTCGCTGGTGCACGGCGTCCAGATGCGCAACATCGCCACCAAGATCGGGATGTGAGCGTGAGCGCGAGTGCACCGGCTCGACGCTTGCCCGTGGCGCCCTCGCCAGCCCGCACCGCGCTGCCCTCGGCGCGCGAGCAGCTGGCCGCCATCGGCCGCGCGGCGCCTGCGGCAGACTTCGAGGCGGCCCTGCGCAGTAGCGGGCTGTCGCCGCTGCGCCCGCTCGCGCTCGAGGTGCTGCAGGTGAACGTGGGCAAGCTCTGCAACCAGACGTGCCGGCACTGTCACGTGGACGCCGGGCCCGACCGGACGGAAGAGATGATGGACGAGGCCACGGCGCGTGCGTGTGTCGACGCGCTGCTCCGCACCCAGGCGAAGACGCTCGACATCACGGGCGGCGCACCCGAGCTCAACCCGCACTTCCGGATGCTGGTGGTGGAGGCCCGCAAGCTCGGCTGCCACGTCATCGACCGCTGCAACCTCACCATCCTCGAGAGCGGCTCGCAGTGCGGCCTGGCCGAGTTCCTGGCCGAGCAGCAGGTGGAGGTGGTGTGCAGCCTGCCTCACTACCGCCGTCTGAACACGGACCGGCAGCGCGGGGATGGCGTCTACGAGAAGAGCATCCGCGCGCTCACGCGGCTCAACGCTCTCGGCTACGGCGTGCCGGGCTCGGGGCTCGAGCTCACGCTGGTGACCAACCCGGTGGGCGCGTTCCTGCCACCGGCGCAGCCCTCCCTCGAGGCCGAGTGGAGGCGCGAGCTGCTGCGCGAGCACGGCATTCAGTTCAACCGTCTCTTCACCATCACCAACATGCCCATCGCGCGGTATCTCGAGTGGCTCGAGACCAGCGGCAACCTCGAGGCGTACCTGGGGCGCGTGGTGGCGGCCTACAACCCTGCCGCCGCAGCTGGCGTCATGTGCCGGACCATGGTCTCGGTGGGCTGGGATGGGCGCCTCTACGACTGCGACTTCAACCAGATGCTGGAGCTGGGCTGTGAGGGGGAGGGCTTGGGGCACGTCTCCCAGCTGGGCCGGGAGGCTGCGCTCGCGCGCACCATCGTCACCGATCGCCACTGCTTCGGCTGCACGGCGGGGCAGGGTAGCAGCTGCGGCGGCGCCACGGTGACGGCGAACGGTTGACCGGCTCTCTGGACGTGGCCATCCTCCGCGTCATGTCTGCGTCGAAGATCCGTGTGTTGGTGGCAAAGCCCGGGCTCGATGGGCATGACCGCGGGGCCAAGGTGGTGGCCCGCGCGCTGCGCGATGCGGGCTTCGAGGTCATCTACACCGGGCTGCACCAGACCCCGGACATGATCGCGGCGGCTGCAGTGCAGGAGGACGTGGACTGCGTGGGCCTCTCGGTCATGAGTGGGGCGCACAACACGCTGTTTCCGGCGGTGATCGACGCGCTGCGGGCGCGCGACGGCCACGACATCCTGGTGTTCGGCGGCGGCATCATCCCCGAAGACGACATCGCGCGCCTCAAGGAGCGTGGCGTGTCGGCGGTGTTCACGCCGGGGGCGCCGCTCTCGGACATCGTGGACTGGCTGCACGCCAACGTGGAGCCCCGCAGCCTGTGAGCCCAGGGGCTCGCGTGGGACGCTCGAGCCGTGCGTGGCGGACGCTGTCCGCGCTGGCCGTCGTGACCGCGCTGGGCGGTGTCCTCCTGCCGGGCTGCGCCACCCCGCGAACTGCGGGCAGCGCGTCTGCCACCCCTGCCACACCGCGCACACGGGTGCTGGGGAGCGGGCCACGGGTGCTGCTGGCGCAGGTGCTGCTGCCGCCCGGCGCGCGCTTCACCCTGCCCACCAGCGTGTGTCAGGACGTGCTCGTCTACGTTCGGCACGGCGCCACGGAGCTGGACGGCGGGCGCCCGCTGCTGCCGGGCCGCGCCGTGCGCTTCGGCCTGGACGGGGCCGCGCTCGGAAACACCAGCGGGCGGGACGCCGAGGTCTATGTGATCGTGAGCCGCAGCGTGGCGCGCCGCTTCGGGCCCGACGCCACGCTGGACATGCAGCTGGCTCCCGTGGACCCGGCTTGCGGTGAGGCCGCGCCGGCCACGGGGCTGTCGGACCTGGGCGCTCAGCCGCTGGTGCACGCGGGCGGTGAGCTGCGTGTGAACATCCTCCTGGACGAGCAGGGGCAAGGGGCCCGCCACGCGGCGCTCACGCGTCTGGACGCCAGCGCGGCGGCGGGCGTGCCCCTCCACACCCACGAGGACTCCGCCGAGGTCATCTTCATCGAAGAGGGGGAAGGGCGCATGCTCGTGGGAGACCAGCACGTGGCGGTGCGTCCCGGCACATTCGTGTACATCCCACCGCGCACGCCGCACTCGTTCACCCCGTCGGGCAACTCGCCGCTGCGGGCGATGCAGGTGTACGCGCCGGCCGGCCCCGAGCAGCGCTTCCGTGAGCTGCCGCCCCCACCGGCTCCAGTAGCGGATTCAAGTGTGATGCCTGTATCCGATGTGAATCCTGCTCCGGTCGATCCCAACGCACTCTCCGTCCCCGACTGGGGCGCCACGCGGCCTGTGGCTCCCGCGAACCCCTGAGGAACCCGATGGACTTTGCTCCCGACGAGCTGCTGAGCGCCATCCAAGGCACCGCCCAGCGCGTGGCCCAAGACCAGCGCGCGGCCACCCCGGCGGAGCGCGAGCGCGTGGGTCGCGAAGGCGCGCTGCACGCGGGGTTGTTGGAGCTGCTGGTCGGAGAAGACCCCGACGAGGTGGCTGGTCCCACCGCGTTCGTGCTGGCCCTCCACACGCTGTCGCAGACCGAAACCGGCCTCGCGCTGTGGGTCTGGGCTCAGAACGTGGCCCAGAGCGCGGCCGGCGCGGTCTCTCCGGACTTCGCCCGCGCGTGGCGCGACGGAGCCTCGGTGGCCGTGCCCCTGGACCTCGAGCTCACCACCGGAGATGGCTGGCACGTGTCCTGTGGGGCACCCCACGCGCTCGCCCATCAGGCCGGCGCCTGGTCCTTGCAAGCCGGCCAGGCGGGCACCCGCACCAGCGTGGGCGTCGACGGCGCCGACATCGGGCTGTTCGTCGCCGGCCGCGAACTGGGCCCCCTCCACACACCCGACATCGCGCTTGCCGTCACCGGCCTCGCCGCCATCGCCGCCGGCGTGGCCCAGCGTGCCACCCGCGCCACCGCCGAGTACGCCCTCGTGCGTCAGCAGTTCGGCCACCCCATCGCTGAGTTTCAGGCCATCCAGTTCATGCTGGCCGACAGCCAGACCGGCGCCGAGGCCGCCCGGCTCATGTCCCTGGCCAGCGCCAGCCAGCCCGACCTTCCGGCTGCCGCACGCGCACTCTCCTGCGCCGCCGCCGCCGCCCGCGCAGCCGCCGACGTGGCCGTCCAGGTCCACGGAGGCGCCGGCTACACCCGCGACTACCCGGCCGAGGCCCTCCTCCGCGACGCCAGCATCCTCCAGCAAGTCGCCACCCGCCGCTTCACCGCCAGCGCCCTCCCACCCTTCGCCCAAGCCCCGGCCTAGCCTCTGCCTCCAAGCGGGCGGAGCATTCACGTCGAGGTCAGTCGCATCCCCGCAGAAGCCCCGGGTTCGGCGCGCCAACCTCGCGCCCACCCGAGTCCGCTGGCCGCAAACGTCACCATGGAGGGTGAGGGGCGTCCTGGGCAGCGGGGCTTGATGGGCCCCAGAAAGCAAACGGAGCGCAGCGCAGTGCCGCTTTCAGGGAGGTATCAGAGCGAGCGCCAGCGCGAGCGCACCCGCAGACCAGGATGCCCTTCGCCCTCCCATCGATCACCCCCTGCAGGCGCCCACCCCACTCAGCTGCAGCCGGGTTTGACACGTCGGACCCAACACGGCACGATCGCGCCCCGCCCGACGGGCCCGCCCCGTCTCCATTCCATGCTCCGAGCCCTCTCCTGAATGTCCGCCGATCCGCCCCTGGCACTGGATCCGAATTTTCGCATCGAGTTGCCCAATTTCGAGGGGCCGCTCGATCTGCTGCTGTACCTGGTGCAGAAGCACGAGCTGAACGTCCTGGACCTGCCCATCGCCTTCGTGACGGAGCGCTACCTGGCCTACATCTCCGTGATGCAGAGCCTGAACCTGGACATCGCGGCGGAGTACCTGGTGATGGCGGCCACCCTGGCGCACATCAAGAGCAAGATGCTCCTGCCGAAGCCGCCGGAGGACCAGGACGACGATCCCGAAGAGGAGCTGGACCCGCGCGCGGAGCTCATTCGCAGGCTGCTCGAGTACCAGAAGTACAAGCAGGTGGCCGAGGAGTTGGGTGCACGAGGCGTGGCTGGCCGCGACGTGTTCAAGCGTGGGGCGCCTGGTGAGTCCGCTTCGGGTGAGCCGCCGCTGGCGTCCCTGAGCCTGTTCAAGCTCATCGACGCGTTCCAGAAGATTGCCAAGCGCGTGCAGGGCGAGGTGTCGCTCGAGGTGGACGCCGAACGCATCACCATTCAAGAGCGCATGAATCAGGTGGTGGACATCCTGAACACACAGGTGCGCTGCCGCTTCGAGCAGCTGTTCGAGGGCCTGACCACTCGCTACGACTTGGTGGTCACGTTTCTGGCGCTGCTCGAGATGGCCAAGATGCAGCGCCTGCGCATCTACCAGTCGGACCCCGAGGCACCCATTCACCTCGAGTACCGTGAGGCGCCTGCGGACGGAACGCTGGAGGACCCGAACGAGCAGGGCACGCCGTGGCGCCCCAGCTCCGACGATGACCACGCTGTGGGCGTGGTGCCGGCTGCCGCGTGGGAGCCCGAGGACGCCGGGGAAGACTACGACGAGTCCCTCGACGACTTCGGCCTTGGCGAAGAAGACTCGCACGACGAGGACGAAGACTCGGACGACGAAGTCGAAGCGGGTGAGCAACTTGATGCGGACGAGCTTTCGTTGCATGACCCCGACGGCGCGCCCGGTGGCGCGGACCTCTCGAAGCCCCAGGCGCTTGATGACACCGATGACGCGAGCGAGGAGGACCTGTGAGCGGTCCGAATGAACCCGACGACGACTCCGTCTTCGAGCACACCCAGCCGTCCATCGAGGCTCCGCTGGAAGACGTTCCGCTAGGCCAGGCCCCCCTCGAGGACGATCCCACCGGAGATGCCCGCGCGCCGCTCTTCGAGACCGACTCCGGTCCGAGCTTCCTCGGAGAAGACTCGGCTGATGAAGACACCGCGAGCGGCGATGACTCGCCCGCTCCCGACTCCGATGACGATGCGCCCGACGAGGACACGCTGGTGGGCTCGAGCGCTGGACTGATCGACGCCGCCAGCGAGCACCGCTCCGGTGAGTCAGAGTTCGAGCTGGAGCTAGTGGGAGACGGTGAAGAGGGCGAGGGCTTCCCACTGCCTGGAGGCGACCACCCCGGTGGTCCGGGCCTCGAGCGCGCTGGGCTGGCGCCCCCGCCTGATCCCGCGCGCCTCAAGTCCATTCTCGAGAGCCTCATCTTCGTGGCGGAGAAGCCGCTCACCGAGAAGCAACTGGCCACCGCGGCGCGCGCCTCGCTCGGGGAGATTCGCCCACTGCTCATCGAGCTGACCAACGACTACGAACAGCGCGGTATCAGCCTGGATCTCGTCGCAGGTGGGTATCAGTTCCGCTCCGCTGCGCGCAACGCCGCCTTCGTGCGGGAGCTGGTGGCGGCCAAGCCGGTGCGCCTGTCGCGTCCGCAGATCGAGACGCTGGCCATCGTGGCCTATCGCCAGCCCGTGACGCGTCCCGAGGTGGATGACATCCGCGGCGTGGACTCGGGCTACGCGCTCAACGCGCTGGGCGAGCGTCAGCTCATCAAGGTGGTGGGCCGCAAGGAAGAGGCCGGGCGCCCGCTGCTGTATGGCACCACCGCTTACTTCCTCGAGTTCTTCGGGCTCAACAACCTCTCGGACCTGCCCACGCTGAAGGAGTTCAGTGACCTGAGCGAAGAGAGCCGCGCGCTCTTCGAGCGGCGCATGGGCGAGCCACTGGATCTGGCCAGCGTGGAGGCGCAGTCCAAGGCCGCCGTGGAGGAGGCCACGGACCGCGAGTTCACCGACGAGAGCGACGATGACGGCGCCCCCGAGCAGGTCTCCGAGGAGCCCCGCGAAGACGGCGATGATGAGCCCGATGCGCGTGGCGGCGACGCCGAAGTGGGCGACGACCACCACGCGGAAGACGATGAGGCCGATGCACGGGGTGGGGACGCGGAGGTCGACTCGGGCGACGACGATTCGGACGACGACGACGACTCGGACGACTCGGACGACGACGACGATGACGATGACGACGATTCGGACGACGACGACGACGATTCGGACGACGACGACGACGACGATTCGACGACGACGACGACGACGACGACGACGACGATGATGATGATGATGATGATGACGAAGAGGAAGACGACGAGGACGACGACGAATGACGTTTCAGGATCTGATCCTCACGCTCGGGAAGTTCTGGGCGGATCACGGCTGCCTGCTCGTGCAGCCCTACAACTCGGAGGTCGGCGCGGGCACCTTCAACCCCTCCACGTTCCTGCGGGCCATCGGCCCCGAGCCCTGGAACGTCGCCTACGTCGAGCCTTCGCGGCGTCCCACGGACGGTCGCTACGGTGACAACCCGAACCGGCTGCAGCAGTTCCATCAGTATCAGGTCATCCTCAAGCCGGCGCCGCTGAACATCCAGGAGCTCTACCTGGAGTCACTGCGTGCCCTCGGCACCGACCCGCTGCAGCACGACATTCGCTTCATCGAGGACGACTGGGAGTCGCCCACGCTCGGCGCCTGGGGCCTCGGCTGGCAGGTGTGGCTGGACGGCCTCGAGATCAGCCAGTTCACCTACTTCCAGCAGTGCGGCGGCGTGGACTGCAAGCCCATCAGCGGCGAGCTCACCTACGGGCTCGAGCGCATCGCCATGTACCTGCAGGACGTGGACAACGTCTACGACCTCGAGTGGAGCCAGGGCGTGCGCTACGGTGACATCTGGAAGCGCGCCGAGTGGGAGTGGAGCAGCTACAACTTCGAGCGCGCCGACGTGGCGCTGCACCAGCAGTTCTTCGACGCGTACGAGCAGCAGTGCATCCGCCTGCTCACGCTGAGCGACAAGCGCGCGAAGGGCGGCGCCCTGGCCTACGAGCGCGAGCCCCTCGAGCGGCTGGTCCTTCCGGCCTACGACTGCGTCATCAAGTGCAGCCACTACTTCAACGTGCTGGACGCGCGCGGCGCCATCTCGGTGACCGAGCGTCAGCGCTTCATCGGGCGCGTGCGTCACATCGCGCGCGCCACCGCCGAGTCCTGGCTGGCCCAGCGCGAAGCCCTCGGCTTCCCCCTGCTCCGCGAGGCGGTCTAGCCCATGCCTAACGAACTGCTTATCGAAGTGGGGCTCGAGGAGCTCCCGGCGTCCTTCCTGAAACAGGCGCTCTCGTCCATCGAGGCCGCCGCCCACGAGCTGCTGGCCGGCGCACGACTGACGCCCACGTCCATCGAGGTGCTGGGCAGCCCGCGGCGCATCGCGCTGCGCGTGCGTGGCTTGCCGGAGCGTCAGCCCGATCGCCAAGAGGTGGTGCAGGGGCCGCCGTGGGCCGCCGCGTTCGACGACGCCGGCGTCCCCAAGAACGGCGCCGTCGGCTTCGCCAAGAAGCAGGGCGTCCCCGTGGAGTCGCTCATCGCGGTGGAGACCGAGCGTGGCAAGTACGTGGCCGCGAACGTCTTCGAGCCCGGACAGGAGGCCAAGGCAGTCCTCCCCGAGCTGCTCCACACGCTGTGCGGGCGCATCTCGTTCCCGAAGTCCATGCGCTGGGGGGAGGGCACCTTCGCCTTCGGTCGCCCCGTGCACTGGCTGGTGGGGCTCTTCGGCGCCGACGTGGTGCCCTTCCAATTCGCGGGCCTCACCGCAGGGCGCAGCACACGGGGTCACCGCTTCCTCGCGCCCGACGCATTCGACCTCGCCGACGCCAGCGAGTACGAGGCGCGCCTCGCCGCTGCCCACGTGATCGTGGACATGAAGCAGAAGAAGCAGCGCATGCACGAGGCCCTGGTGGCCGCGGCCACGGCGGCCGGGGGCGAGTTGCTTCCCGACGACTTCCTCCTCGAAGAGTGCACTTCGCTCGTGGAAGAGCCCTTCGTGGTGCCCGGAACCATCGCCCAGCAGTTCCTCGAGCTGCCCGACGCCGTCATCGTCTCGGTCATGCGGGATCACCAGCGCTACTTCGCCGTGCGGAAGCTGGATGGCTCGCTGCTGCCCACGTACCTCAACGTGGTGAACACCGCGTTGGCCCCGGCCACCATCGCCAAGGGCAACGACCGCGTGCTGCGCGCGCGCCTGGCCGACGCGCAGTTCTTCGTGCGCGAGGACCGCAAGGTGCCGCTCGCCAGCCGCATCGCGCGCCTCGATCAGGTCACCTTCCAGACCAAGCTCGGGTCGGTGGGCGCCAAGATCCGGCGCGTGGAACAGCTGGCCCGCGCGCTCGCGCCCGCAGCGGGGGTGCCCGTGGACGAGGCCTCGCAGGTGGCCATGCTGTGCAAGATGGATCTCGATGCGCTCATCGTGTTCGAGTTCCCCGAGCTGCAGGGACTGATGGGCCGCTTCTACGCGCTCGCCGAGGGGCTCCCCGCGCCCATCGCGGACGCCATCGCGGACCACTACAAGCCCACGGGCGCCTCGGACGCACCCGCGCCCACGGCGCTCGCCAGCGTGGTGGCGGTGGCCGACCGCGCCGACACCCTGGTGGGCTGCTTCGGCATCGGGCTGGTGCCCACGGGCTCGGCCGACCCGTTCGCGCTGCGCCGCGCCACGCTTTCGCTGGTGCGCACCGCCGTGGACGGCGCCATCGACGTGAACATCACCGCGCTGCTGGCAGCCGCCTACGACGGCTTCCCCGAGGGCGTCCTGGCCCCGCGCGCCGAGGTGCTGGCCCAGCTGGACGAGTTCGTGCGGGCGCGCCTGCGCGCGTTCTACCGCGAGCGCTTCCCGGGCGACGTGGTGGACGCCTGCGTGGCCGCCTGGCCGGGCGGGTCCGTGCGTGACGTGCAGGCTCGCATCGTGGCCGTGGACGCGTTCCGCACCCGCCCCGAATACGAAGCGCTGGCGGTGGCCTTCAAGCGCGCCCACAACATCACCAAGGACGTGGCCCGCAGCGAGGTCTCGCCCGCGCTGCTCGAGCCGGGCGCCGAGCAAGCGCTGGCCGAAGCCTGGCGTGGGGCGCGCGCGCTCATCGCGACCGCCACCGCCGAGGGGCGCTATCAGGACGCTCTGGCCGTGGTGGCCACCGACCTCCGCGGGCCCATCGACAGCTTCTTCGAGACCGTGTTCGTCATGGTGGAGGACGAGGCGCTGCGCCAGAACCGCCTCGGGCTGCTGGCCGAGATTGCGGACACCGTGAGCCGCGTGGCTCACTTCCATGCCCTTTCCACCTGAGCTTGCGTATGCTGCGGGCGGACGCTGCTCCGCCTGCTCATGTCTGCTCTGACCTACAGCTTCGATCACCCGGCCGGTGAGCCGCTCGACGCGCTCTGCCTGCGCTTCGGCGCCAAGGCCGTGGGGCTCATCGAGATGACCCGGTTGGGGCTGCCCGTTCCGGCGGGTTTTGCCATCAGCGTGGACGCGGGTCGTCCCCTGATGGACCCGGACGCCGCTTTCCCCGATGTGCTGCGCGACGCTGTGCACGACGGGCTCTCGCGCATCGAGGCCGCCACCGGGCTGCGCTTCGGCGACCCCACTCAGCCACTGCTGGTGTCCGTGCGCTCCGGTGCTTCGGCGTCCATGCCGGGCATGCTGGACAGCGTGCTCAACGTGGGGCTCGACCGCGGGACGCTCCCGGGCCTCGCGCAGCGGGGCGGGCGGCGCTTCGCCTTGGACGCGTACCGCCGCCTCCTGCAGATGTTCGGGGACGTGGTGTTGGGCGTCCCGCGCGACGTGTTCGAGAAGCTACTGGCGGGCGCGAAGACCCGCCTCGGTCGCCCGGCCATGCTGGACTCCGAGCTGGACGAAGCCGCTCTCGACGCGCTCACCGCCGCGTTCGAGGCCCAGCTCACCAACGCGCAGCCCGCGCTCTTTCCGTGCAGTCCGCAGCGCCAGCTCGAGCTGGCCATCACCTCCGTCTATCGCTCGTGGAACAACCCGCGCGCGCGGCGTTACCGGGCGCTGCAGAACATCCCCGACGAGCTCGGCACCGCCTGCGTGGTGCAGGCCATGGTGTTCGGCAATCACGGCGCGCGCAGCGGCGCCGGCGTGGCGTTCACGCGCAACCCCAGCACGGGTGAGCGGCAGCTCTACGGTGAGTTCCTAGCCGAGGCGCAGGGCGAAGACGTGGTGGCCGGCGCGCGCACCCCGTCGTCCCTGGGGGTGCGGTCCGCCGTTCCCGGCCGCGAGGAGCGCTCGCTCGAGCGCACGGATCCCGAGGCCTTCGCCCGCGTGGAGCAGCTCGCGGCACAGCTCGAAGCCCACTTCCGCGACGTCCAGGACATCGAGTTCACCGTGGAGGACGGGCGCGTCTACCTGCTCCAGACGCGCAGCGCCAAGCGCACCGCAGAGGCCAGCGTGCGCATCGCCGTGGGGCTCGCCGACGAGGGCAAGGTCACGCGCGACGAGGCGCTCGCGATGGTGGACGCCAACGCCATCGCCACGTTGCTGCGCACGCGGCTGCCTTCCGCCGAAGACCTCTTGGCGCGCGACATCCGGCCCATCGCCACTGGCCTCGCCGCCAGCCCCGGTGTGGCTGTGGGGCGCATCGTGTTCGACCCCGAGGCGGCCGAGCGCATGGCGGCCGAGGGGCAAGACGTGCTCTTGGTGCGGCGCGACACCACGCCGGAAGACATCGTCGCCATGAAGGGAGCGCGCGGCATCCTCACGGCAGCCGGTGGGCTCACGTCGCACGCAGCGGTGCTCTCGCGTGCGCTCGGGAAGTGTTGCGTGGCCGGCGCGAGCACGCTGCAGGTGGACTACGCCGCCGGCACGCTGACCGCTCGCCCGCGCCGCGGCTCGAACGACGCACCGCGCACCTTCAGCGTGGGCGACACGCTCACGGTGGACGGCAGCACGGGGCGCGTCTACGCGGGCGCACTCGATGTGGTGGCGGCCAGCACGCTCCCCGAGCTGGACACGCTGCTGGCCTGGGCCGACGAGCGCCGCACCATGCGCGTGCGCGCGAACGCCGACACCCCGCGTGACGTGCGCGCGGCCGCCGCCTTCGGAGCCGAGGGCATCGGCCTGTGCCGTACGGAGCACATGTTCTTCGCCGACGAGCGCCTCGAGGCGCTGCGCTGCGTGGTGCTGGCCAGCGACGAGCGTGAGCGCGAGCGCTGGGTGAACCGCATCGAGAGCATGCAGCGCGGCGACTTCGAAGAGATCTTCGAGGCGATGGCGGGGCACCCCGTCACCATCCGCCTGCTGGACTGGCCGTTGCACGAGTTCATGCCGCGGGACGATGCCTCGCTCGCAGCCGTGGCCACGGCGCTGGGGGTGCCGCTGCGCGAGGCACGCCGCCGCGCGGGCAGCCGCAACGAGGTCAACCCGATGATCGGCCACCGCGGCGTGCGGGTGGGGCTCACCATCCCGGCCATCTACCGTGCGCAGATCCGCGCGGTCGTCAGCGCGGCGGTGACGGTCTCGTTGCGTGGGCTGCCAGTCGCCCCCGAGCTGCTCATCCCGCTCACCGCCGTGGGTGAAGAGGTGCGGCGCGTCGCCGAGGCCGTGCGTGCCATCGCGGAGGAGGTGTTCTCCGAGCTGGGCGCGCGGGTGGCTTTCAAGGTCGGCACCATGATCGAGCTGCCACGCGCCTGCCTGGTCGCTGGCGAGATGGCACGCCACGTGGACTTCTTTTCGTTCGGCACCAACGACCTCACGCAGACGGCCTTCGGGATCTCCCGCGATGACTCCACGCACTTCATCCCGGCCTATGTGGATGAGCTCGCCGTGCTGCCCCAGAACCCTTTCCGGACGCTGGACATCGTGGGCGTGGGCGAGCTCATCACCATGGCCATCGATCGCGGTCGCGCGGCGCACCCGGCACTCGAGCTGGGGGTCTGTGGCGCACAGGGCGGGGAGAGCCGGTCCATCCAGTTCTTCGCGGACCACGGAGTGGACTACGTGTCCTGCGCCTTGTCCCGCCTGGTGGTGGCTCGTCTGGCAGCCGCCCAAGCCGCCGGGCGCCTCGACCCAAGGACGCCGCCGCAGCCGGGGTAGGAACGCTGTGGCGCAGCGTACCAAGGGCGCCATCGGGCTATGCGGACTTGACGGTTTGTATAACCCCTGAGAGGCTGTGGGAGCCTGGCATGGGTTCCAACCGCAGGCTATCTTTGCTAGCACCGTTGTTTTATTGAAGTCGCTTTGTGTGTGCACGCGGCTCCAAAGCCGCCCGTTCGACCGCACTGCCCGAGGAAATCAGCATGACCCAAGAAGCGAGCACCCAAGCGGATCTGCGCGTGATCGAAGGCGAAACCAAGGGAAACACCGACCCCCTCATCGGCACCACCATCGACGGACGCTACTTCGTGGAGCGCGTGCTCGGCGAAGGCGGCATGGGTCTGGTGTACCTCGGGAAGCACATCGTCCTGAACAAGCCCCTCGCGATCAAGGTCTTGCGACCGGACGTCTCGAAGGACCAGGAGATCATCACGCGCTTCCGCCAAGAGGCGCAGAGCGCGTCTTCCATCGGTAACCAGCACATCATCGACATCTCGGACTTCGGCACCCTGCCCGACGGCTCCACGTACTTCATCATGGAGTTCCTGGACGGCACGGACCTCTCCGGCGCCATCGAGAAGGCAGGCCAAATGCCTGCCAATCGCGTGGTGCACATCGCCAAGCAGCTGGCGCAGGCGCTCGGCGCCGCGCACGAGAACGGCATCGTCCACCGCGACCTGAAGCCGGACAACGTCTACCTGATCAAGCGCGGCGGCGACACGGACTTCGTGAAGGTGCTCGACTTCGGTATCGCCAAGGTGGGCGGCAGCAACAGCAAGCTCACGCGCGCCGGTCAGGTGTTCGGCACGCCGCATTACATGTCGCCCGAGCAGTGCTCCGGCAGCAACGTGGACCACCGTACGGACATCTACGCCATCGGCGTCATGCTCTACGAGATGGTCACGGGTGATGTCCCGTTCGACGCCGACAACTTGATGGGCATCCTGACGAAGCACCTCTACGAGGATCCCGTCCCGCCGACGCAGCGCAACCCCAACCTGCCGCGTGAGATCGAGGCCGTCATCCTCAAGGCGATGTCGAAGCAGACCGAGACCCGCTACCAGAACATGGCGGAGTTCTTCGACGACCTCGTGCGCGTGAGCGAGGGCCTCCCCGCGCTGGCCATGGCCGACGGCACGGGTGCGTACTCCACGCGGCGCGCTGCGCCCACCGTCGGTGGCATCACCGCGGCGCCCACGTCGGCTCCCAGCAACAAGGGCATCATCGTGGCCGTGGTGGGCGCCGTCCTGCTGCTCGCCGCCGGTGGCGCGGCGTTCGTGGCCATGAACGGCCAGCCCGAGGAGCCGGCGGTCGCCGTGGTGACGATCCCCGAGCCGGTCGCCACGCCGCCGATCCCCGTCCCGCCCACGCAGGCCGAGGCTGCCAACACACCTCCTCCGGTCGCGGAGTTCCTCATCTCCATCTCCTCCGAGCCCGTTGGCGCGCAAGTCTGGCGTGGCAACGAGCTCATCGGCACCACGCCCTTCCAGCTGCCGCGCCCCGCCACCGAACGCCTGGACCTCCAGCTGCGCCTCGATGGCTACGAGAGCAAGGATTTCGCGGTCTCGCCCCTCACCCGGGCCGAGAGCATCAGCTTCTCCCTGGACCCCGAGCGCCGCAGCAGCAGCGGTGGACGCCGCCCCGGAACCACCACGGGCACCACGGGGACCACGACCCAGGCCGCCGAGCCCCCGCCCGCCATGACCACCGCCATGCGCCCCACCGGCTCCGAGGTGCTGGACCCCTGGGCCAACTGAGGTCCTCGACCCCGTTCCGCACGAAAGAAGGCCTGCGAAAGCAGGCCTTTCCTTTTTTGGCGCAGCGCCGCGGCGCCGGTTGCTCCCCCCATGGGTTCCGACTACCTTGCGCGCCGATGTCAACCGACCTTGCCCCGTCCCCCGACCGCGCGCCGCGCGTCGCTTCGAGAGAGGGTCGCGGGCTCAGCCACGTCCTCGGCCGGGCGCGCGCGCTGCGCCTCGCGCTCCTGAGTGGGCTGCTCGGAGGCTGCCTCAGCAACCCGGGCGCGCCGCCCCCGGAGGGGCTGCTGCTCTCGCCCATCGCGGTGGCCATGCGGCAGCCGGACACGGGCGCGCCCACGCACCTCATGGTGCTCAACTCCAACTTCAACCTGCGCTACAACGCAGGCTCCCTCCAGAGCTACGATCTCACCGTCCTCAACCAGGCCATCGACGAGGTCTGTGTTGCACCCCGGGCAGGCCTGACCGACGAGCAGTGCCGCGACACCGAGGGCTGCGCGGTCGCCGCGAACTGCGTCATCGTGCCCGACGTGCTGGACCAGGTGGACGATGCTGGCGGACAGCTGCTCATCACGCGGCTTCCGGGGCTCATCAGCGGTGAGGTGCGCGTCGGCAGTTACGGCTCGACCATCGCGCTGAACGCCACGGGCGACCGCGCTTACCTGGGCATTCGCTCGGACGCCGACATCACCTCCGTGGACGTGGACCTGGCCTCGGGCGGCCTCGCCTGCGGCGACAGCGCGGACGTGGTGCACCGCTGCACTGGTGCCTTCCGGCACGTGGATCAGTCGTTCGCCGCGGCGCGTGACATCGAGCTGCCCACCGACCCGCTCGGCATCAGCGTGCGGCCCCTGGACGAGCTGGTCGCTGGCGAGACCGGCAGCGCCCTGTTGGTGGTGCATCGCGCTGGCGCGGTCAGTTACCTGATCGACCGAGGCGATGGCCTCGTGCTCGTGGACACGCTCACGGGGCTCAGCGACGAGCTGCTCGCGGCTTCCTTCGGGCCAGACGAGCGTGTGTGGGTGCCGAGCGCCGTCTCGCCGCTCATCACGCGGGTCGGGGTCACGTTGGACGGCATGGCGGACCAAGTGGCCGAGGACGGTCTGGTCTACAACGCGGGCATCGCCCGTGTGGTGGGCGTCACCGGTGACGGAACGCTCGACGCGCGGGGCGTGGCCTTCGACAGCGCCGGTAACGCGCTGGTCCTGACGCGGCAGCCGGGCACGCTGGTGGTCGCGAACGGTGGCATCCAGCCCGACGGAACGCTGTCCATCGCGGACAGCATCGAGGTGGGAGTGGGACCCTCTCGCCTGCGGGTGGCCACGCTGCACGGGCGGGAGTTCGCGTTCGTGAGCTGCTTCGACAGCCGCGACGTCTATGTCGTGGACCTGCTCACGCGCGAGGTCGCGGCCGTGATGCGCGGCATGTCCGGCCCCTTCGAGTTCGAGATCGACGCGGTGCGCGAGCGCGTCTACGTGGCGGACTTCCGCACGTCGGTCATCCGCGTGGTGGACCTGGCCCCCATGCTGGCCTGCCTCGATGAACCCGGGATGATCGACCGCGAGTGTGCGCCCGAGCTGCTGGGCCTCGTGGGCCGCCCGACCACCCTCGATGGAGGCCTCTGATGTCTGCTGCCCGTGAGGCTTCCTTGGCGCGCTACACGCCGCTGCTGGTGCTGCTGGCGGTGCCCGCCCTGCACCTGCTGACGGCTTGCGGCAACACTGGCACCGTCATCCAGCCGCGCACCTTCGACCGCCCCGAGCGTGTGGCGTTCGCTTGCTACGATCGTACCAACACCAGCTTCGTCCCGCTCGCCAGCTGCGATGCCGTCGAGCTCGACCGCGACAGTGAAGCCTTCGCGCTGATCGCGCTCGTCACACAGACCGCGCAGGGAGAGATCGCTGCGGTAGACTTGGACGAGCGGCTCGTGCTGGACGCCGATGTTCGCGTCCCGGGCTTCACCTTCGTGCTGGTGGGCGAGAACCCCACCGCCGTGGTCGTCCCCGCGCTCACCGCCCGGCACGCCTATGTGGCGAACCAGACCAGCCGCACCATCTCGTGGCTGCCGCTCGCGCAGTTCCACCCCGACGCCACGGCCACGTCCGATGTGGGCGGCGAGCTAGCGCTCCCGGGCTCCCCGGCGGACATGGTGCTCTCGCCCAGCGAAGACTTCTTGTACGTGGCGCTGCCCGACAACGGCACCATCGGCGAGATCGCGGTGGACGCCACCAACCCCACCGCGCCGCTGACGTTCGTGCGTGAGATCCCGCTCGACGCCACCGTCCCGGCCGCGGTGGCCGAGGTGGCGGGTGACGCGCCGTACCAGCGCTACTGCCCCGAGGGCTTCGAGGCCAACATGCCGCGCCCTGCCGTCGGCGCGCCGCGCGTCCCCACGCAGCTGGGTGCCACGCCCCGGCCCGTGCAGCTGGTGGTAGACCCCTTCGCCACGCCGCCCGTGTTGCTGGTCGCGGACGCCAACCTTCCGCGTATCCATCGTTTGGTGCTGGACCCTGCGGGTGCGGACGCCGCGCTGCTCGCCGCGCTCGCGCCAGCCGTGCCCACGCGCGAGGTCGCGCTGACGCCGCCGGTGCCGGCCTCGGTCGGGGAGCGCAGCGCCACCCAGCGCTATGTCTACGCCATCGACGCGCTCGACAACTCGGTGCTGGCCATGGACTACACGGAGGGCTCGCTGAACTTCGGGGCCGTGCTCGCGGTCAACACGGGCCACGAGGCCAACGACCGCATCGCCACGCGCGCGGGCGTGGGGCGCCTGCGCGTCATCACCCCCGGCTACAGCGTGGCCAGCGGAATGGCGCCCGAAGAGTGCGACCCAACCGTGACCACGGAGGCCGAGGAGGCGCTGCCCGCGGCCCTGCGCGGCGTGTTCCTGATGGCCGGGCAGGTGGACGGCAACCTCACCATCGTCGACGTCTACGACCTGGACGCGACCTGCCGCGGCGGCGCAGGTTGCAACGACCCAGAGCAGACCAACGACGTCAACGTGCGCATCGAGCGGCATCGTCCACGCATCGGCGGGCTCGTCGAGGACGATCCGACTCTGCTCGGTTTCCCCACGCTGACGTTCGACGGGAGCCCCGGCCAGATTCAGGACGACGGCATCGCGTCCACGCTCTCCGGGCCGCGGCTCGAGCCCTTTGCCACGTGCCCCAGCGGCATGGTGCGTGCGTTCCCGGAGAGCGGCACGTCCATCGTCTGCGTCTCGGCCGACCCGTGGTCCAGCCCGTCTCAGACGTGGGTGGGCGACTGGGAAGGCCAGCTCCCGTTCGCCGTGGGCGCAGGGCGCTTCGACGCCACGGACGGCACGCTCTTCCGCACCTCCGACGGCAACTTCTGCGGCTGGGGTGTGCTGGGTGAGGCCGACGTCGCCGCCTCGGCGCTCTCCGCCGATGACCCGCTGTCGGGCTACGTGGGCGACCGCATCGTGTTCACGGGTGCACTGAGCCCGTCGGTCCAAACCGCGCTGGCAGCCGGCACCGACTCTGCTTTCGAGCGCTGCCGTCCGTTCCTGGACGTGGAAGACCGTGACCCGGTGTTCCTCGAGATCGTGGAAGCCCGCGAGGGTGAAGCGGTGCTCCGTGCACCGATCCTACGTGACGTCACAGGCAGCCCCGTCGCGGGCGACTCGCCCGTGGCCTACACCCTCGAAGACGTGCAAACGTGCTTCGCAGGGGTGACACCGTTCGCGGTGCACTCGCGCACGTCGTACGTGGTCCGCAGTTCGTTCGCTTCGTATCTGCACCGCGTGGTCTCCGTGGGCGGAAGCTGCCGTGTGGACGCCACGCTCCCGGTCGACCCGGCCAATCCGCAGACTCGTGTGGAAGGCCGCGCTTTCGCCAACCGGGCCTACATCAACCCCTACGTGGCGTTCCACATCGGCGCCCGTCGTTCGGACGGAACGGCCATCACCACCATGGAGGGCCTGACCTCCACGCTCACGATCACCACGCGTCTGCTGCCGCCCATTGCGCTGTTGGACCTGGGCCGCATCGTGTCGGACCTCACGCTGACACCCAACGGGCAGGACATGCTCGTCATCGACGCGTCGTCGGCTTCGCTGGCGCAGTACGCTCTAGACCCACTCATCCGCATCACCACGGTGCAGTAGGGCGGGGGTCCGGTGGCCGCGAGCAAGGGTCACTCCCCCGTCATCCTGCAGTTCCTGCGGGCCAAAGAGCAGTACCCCGACGCGCTGCTGTTCTTCCGCATGGGGGACTTCTACGAGCTCTTCTTCGACGACGCCGTGCGCGCCGCCGAGCTGCTGGGCATCGTGCAGACGTTCCGCGGCAAGGACCCCGACGGCAACCCCATCCCCATGGCGGGCGTGCCGCACCACGCCGCCACGGGCTACCTCACGCGCCTCCTGCGTCTCGGACAGAAGGTGGCCATCTGCGAGCAGATGGCGGACCCGTCCACCGTGAAGGGCGTGGTGCCCCGTGAGGTGGTGCGCGTGATCACGCCCGGGCTGTGCCTCGAGCCGGACGCGCTGGACGACCGCGCGGACCACTATCTGGTTGGCCTGCATCCCGGGCGCGAGCGTGTGGGCTTGTGCGCGTTCGATCTCTCCACCGGTTCGCTGAGGGCCTGCGAGCTACCCGACGTGCGCGCAGCGCTGGCGGAGCTAGCTCGCTTGGACCCGCGCGAGATCCTGCTGCCTCTCCTCGAGGGGGCGCTGCCGGACGCGCTGCGCGAACAGCTCCCGGCCACCCCGCTGCAGCTCGCGGCGCCGCTGACGGCCTCGCTGCTGGACGAGGTGCTGGGTGCGACGCAGGCCGCGGACACGCGCGCCGCGTTCGGGCGCGAGGCGCTCGCAGCCATCGAGAGCGTCATGGCCTATGCCGCTGCCAGCCAGCCCGGCACGGCCCTCTCGGTGCAGCGCGTGGGCCTCTACGACCCGAGCGAGCAGCTGATCCTGGACGAGGCCGCCGTGCGCAACCTGGAGCTCGTGCGCACGCTGGGTGGCGAGCGGCAGGGCTCGCTGCTGCATCACCTCGACGCCACGAAGACCGCCATGGGTGCGCGGCTGCTGCGCCGCCGCTTGCTGGCGCCGCTCACCGACGTGGCGCGCATCCGCCGGCGGCAAGACAAGGTGGAGGCGCTGGTGGGCGACCCGCTGCTGCGCGGAACGTTGCGCGCGATGCTGGCCCAAGCGGGTGACCTCGAGCGTCTGGCCACGCGCGCCGCGATGGGCAGCGCCACGCCGCGTGACCTCGGGCAGGTGCGGGCCACGCTGCGTGCGGCCCACGACATCGCTGAGCTGCTGGGCGGTGCCGGTGGTGGGCTCATGGATGATCCGCTGCGCGATGCCATGCCGCGCGCGCTGCAGCCGGTGCTGCACGGCCTGCTGGCGGCCGACCTGGTGGACGACCCGCCCACCAGCGAGCGCGGCGGCGGCGTCATCCGCGAGGGCGTGGACGCGGAGCTGGACGAGCTGCGCGGCCTGTCCGAGTCGGGCAAGGACGTGGTCCTCGAGCTCGAGCGCAAGGAGCGCGAGGCGAGCGGTATCGGCTCGCTGAAGATCCGCTTCAACAAGGTGTTCGGCTACTTCTTCGAGATCACGCGCTCGAACTTGGCCAACGTGCCGCCGCACTTCATCCGCAAGCAGACCATCGCCAACGGTGAGCGCTTCGTGACCGAAGAGCTGGTGGTGTTGGAGGAGCGCATCCTCACGGCCGATGACCGTGCCAAGGCGCTCGAGGCCACGCACTTTGCGCGGCTGTGCGAGGCGGTGCGTGCGGCCGCCGATGGACTCCGCGCGCTAGCCCTCGAGCTGGCCGTGCTGGACGTCCACGCGGCCCTGGCCGAGGTGGCGCACCGCTACGACTACGTGCGCCCCACCGTGGACAACTCGAGCGGGCTCAGCTTGCTGGAGTCGCGCCACCCCATCGTGGAGCGCCTCGCAGCGGCGGGCGAGTTCGTGCCCAACGACGTCCAGCTCGACACGGATGGGCAGCGCCTGATGATCCTCACGGGGCCCAACATGGCGGGCAAGTCCACGGCCATGCGGCAAGTGGCGCTGGCCGTGATCCTGGCCCAAGCGGGCGGCTTCGTGCCTGCGAAGAGCGCGCACATCGGCGTGGTGGACCGCGTCTTCACGCGCGTGGGGGCCAGCGACAACCTCTCGCGCGGGCAGTCCACCTTCATGGTGGAGATGAACGAGACGGCCGCCATCCTGCGCGGCGCCACAGCGCGTTCGCTGGTCATCCTCGACGAGATCGGGCGCGGCACCAGCACCTATGACGGCCTCAGCATCGCCTGGGCGGTGGCCGAGCACCTGCACGACGCCATCGGTTGTCGCGCCATCTTCGCCACGCACTATCACGAGCTGTGCGAGCTGGCGGAGACCCGCCCGGGGGCCGTGAACTTCAACGTGGCGGCGCGTGAGCACGGGGAGACGGTGGTGTTCCTGCACAAGCTGGTGCCGGGCAGCGCCAACCGCAGCTACGGCATCGCGGTGGCTCGGCTGGCAGGCGTTCCGCCGATCGTGCTGGCGCGCGCCAAGGCGCTGCTGCAGGACCTCGAGCGCGGGGCGGCGCTGCCGTCTGGCGCCCACGCGCGCATGCGCCCGGTAGACGAGGCGGGCAAGGCTCAGCTGTCGCTGTTCGTGCCCGCCAGCGAGGCCGTGCGTGGCCCGTCCGAGGTGGAGCGCACGCTGGCCGAGCTGGACGTGGACCGCATGACGCCCGTGGACGCGTTGGTGGCCCTCTCGCGCCTGCGCGGCCTCCTCGCGCGGCAAGAGTAGCGCCGCCGGAAACGTGGTTGCTGGCAGGGCGCGAGACAGCATACTGCGGTGGCCAGCGCGGACCCGTCGGCCCCGCCGGTACAGAGAGAGCCGATGTCCAGCCTCGTTCCACCGCACATTCAGCGCCTCGCGCCCTACGTCCCAGGGACGCCCATCGACCAGATTCGGCGCGAGTACGGCATCGAGCATCCCGTGAAGCTGGCCAGCAACGAGAGCGCCATCGGGGCCTCGCCGCGCGTGGCCCAGGTGGTCACGCGGCTCATGGCGGAGGTGCACCGCTACCCCGACCCACGCGCCCACGACCTGCGCACCGCCGTGGCGGCGCACTGGGGCATCACCCCCAGCGAGCTGGCCTTCGGCAACGGCAGCAACGAGCTCATCGACCTGATCAGCCGCGTGTTCGCGGGCGGTGACGACCACGTGGTGTTCGGGGACCCGTCGTTCCTCTGCTACCGCATCGCGTGCGTGGCGGGCGCGGTGCCCTTCACGGACGTGCCGCTGCTGAATGGTCTGGCTTGGGACGTGCCTGCCATGCTCGCGGCGGTCACCCCGCGCACGCGCATCTTGTTCCTGTCCAACCCCAACAACCCGACGGGAGCCTACGTGGGTGGGGAGGCGCTGCGTCATCTGCTCACGTCCCTCCCGCACGAGGTCATGCCCGTGCTGGACGAGGCCTACGCCGAGTTCGTGACGGCGCCCGACTTCGTCAGCGGCATGGCGCTTCGAGACCTGCACCCGCGCACCATCGTGCTGCGCACCTTCTCGAAGGCCTACGGCCTCGCCGGGCTGCGCGTGGGCTACGCCGTGGCTCAGCGCGACACCATCGACTGGCTCGAGCGCCTGCGCGCGCCGTTCAACGTGAACCTGCTGGCCCAGGCGGCCGCCATCGCGGCGCTGGGTGACCACGAGCACTTGCAGAAGGCCATCGCGCTCAACGCCAGCGAGCGCACGCGCGTGGTCGCCGCGCTCACGGCCCAGGGCTACGAGGTCGCCCCCAGCGAAGCCAACTTCGTGCTGGTCAGCGTCGACGCGCCCTCTCCCGTGGCCTACGAGTGGTTCCTGCGCCGGGGCGTCATCCTGCGCGCGTTCGGGCCGCCGCTCGGACACCACCTCCGCGTGAGCCTCGGCTCGCCGGCCGAGAACGACACCATGCTGGAAGCCTTCGCCGCGTTCCGCGCGCGCGACACCGAGCCCCCAGGGACCCCATGAAGCGCTACAGAGTTCAGAAGAGCGGCCCCCTGCGCGGCTCGGTCGCCATCCCCGGCGACAAGTCCATTGGCCACCGCGCCATCATCTTCGGCGCGCTCTCGCGCGGCGAATGCCACGTCACGGGCCTCTCCGGCGGGCTCGACAACGTGGCCACGGCCGATTGCTTCCGCGCCATGGGCGTGGACATCCAGCTCGGCGACCGCTCGGCGCGCATTCGCGGCGTGGGCCTGCGCGGCCTGCAGATGCCCAAGCAGGTGCTGGACTGCGGCAACTCCGGCACCAGCATGCGCCTGCTGGCGGGGCTCTTGGCGGCCCAGCGCTTCGGCTCGCGCATGGTGGGTGACCACTCGCTCATGCGGCGCCCCATGGGGCGCGTCATCGAGCCGCTGCGCGCGCGCGGGGCCCACATCGCGGGCACGTCCGGCGCAAAGCCCAACGCGCTGTATCCGCCCATCTCCATCGCGCCCCTGGTGGAGGGCGAGTCGCTCAGCGGCATCGAGTACGACATGCCCATCGCCAGCGCGCAGGTGAAGAGCTGCATGCTGCTGGCTGGCCTCTACGCCAGCGGCCCCACCATCATCCGAGAGCCCGTGCTCAGCCGCGACCACACCGAGCGCATGATGATCGCCCTCGGGGTTCCGCTCGAGACTGTGGGCTCCATGTGCAAGCTGGACCCCAACGACCCCAGCTGGTCGGGCGGCTGGGACCCGTTCACCTGGGAGGTGCCGGGCGATCCGTCGAGCGCCACCTTCATGCTGGCCGCGGCGCAGATGGTGCCGGGCAGCCGCGTGTGCACCACCGGCGTGGGCGTGAACCCCACGCGCACGGGCTTCTTCGACGCGCTGCGCTTCATGGGCGTGGCCCCCGACATCGAGTCCCAGGGCGACGGCGCAGGTGGCGAGCCCGTGGCCAACCTCACGGCGTCGTTCGCGCAGGCGCGCGGCACCACCGTGGGCGGCGAGCTGCTGGTGCGCATGATCGACGAGGTGCCCGCGCTGGCGGTGCTGGCCGCCACCGTGAAGGGCCGCACCGAGATCCGCGACGCCGAGGAGCTGCGCGTGAAGGAGAGCGACCGCATCGCGGTCATGGCCAAGGCCCTGCGCGACTTCGGCTGCCCGTGTGAAGAGCTGCCCGACGGCATGATCATCGACGGGGGCGGTCCGCTGCACGCGGCGCGTGTGGAGAGCCAGGGCGACCACCGCATCGCCATGAGCGCGGCGCTGCTGGGCTTGTGTGCCGAGGGCGAGACCATCGTGGACGACGTGGAGTGCGTGGAGACCAGCTTCCCCGGTTTCCCCGAGCTGCTGCGCTCCCTGGGCGCACGCATCGAGGTGGAGGTGGTCTCGTGAGCGCCGGTCGCGCGCGGCCCGTGGTGGCCATCGACGGTCCGGCGGGTGTGGGCAAGAGCACCACGGCACGCAAGCTGGCGGCGGAGCTGGGCTTCGTGCTGGTGGACACCGGCGCGCTCTACCGCGGCGTGGCGCTCGCGGCGCAGGACGCGGGCATCGCGTGGACCGACGCCGAGGCGCTCGGCAAGCTGGCCAGCGAGCTGGACCTCACCTTCGTGCTGAGCGCCAGTGGCGAGCCGCGCCTGCACATCGCCGGCGTGGACCGCGCCGACGAGATTCGCACCACCGACATCGCGGCCGGTGCCAGCAAGGTGGCCACTCATCCGCCCGTGCGTGACGCGCTGCTGGGGCTGCAGCGGCGTCTCGGCGCCGAGGGTGGGGTGGTGCTCGAGGGCCGCGACATCGGCACCGTGGTGTTCCCCGACGCCGAAGTGAAGGTGTTCCTCACGGCGGCCGCCACGGAGCGCGCCAAGCGCCGCGTGCTGGACCTGGCCGAGCGTGGGCAGGTGGCCAGCGAGTCCGACATCCTGCAGCAGATCGAGGCCCGTGACGCGCAGGACAGCGGCCGCGAGGTGGCGCCGCTTCGTCCAGCCGCTGATGCCGTGCACCTCGACAGCACGCACAAGAGCATGGACGCGGTCATCGCCGAGATCGCGGCACTGGCGCGGGCTGCCGGGGCTTGAGACAAGGCCTGGATGGCGGGTGTGGTGGGATCAAGCCGCGCGACGCGCAGCCCACAGCAAGAACGGCAACGCCAAGAGCACCCAGGTGAAGCCGCTGCACAGGCCCACCACGGGCGGCAGCACGAACGGCGCGACGCCCATCATGACCGCGGCGACCATGAACAGGACGACGTCGATCGGGACGGTCACCAGGTAGAGCACGGATCCTGCCCAGCCGTAGTGATCCCACAGCCAGCCGGTGAGGATGAAGTCGACGGGGTCCTCGTCGAGCAGTGCCGTGAGCAATGTCTGTTCGCTGACGAACAGCAGCCCGATGGCGAGCCCGACGGCAACCCACGCCACGATGACGCCAGGGCGCCCAAAGCCACGTGGCAGCATGCCGAGCAGCGCGCCCAGCGGCAGCCCCGTGACGAACGTCGCGCCCGCTGCGAGCAGCACAGCGGAGGCCACCTTGGTAGCGTCGTGGACTTCGCCGTGGGCGAGCATGACCACGTAGGTGTTCACGCCCACCGCCAGCGCGAAGAGGGCGCTCCCCAGCCAGAACAGCAGCTGCGTGGAGCGTGGGGTGGGGGTCATGACGCTGCCATCCTCGCACCGGAAGAAGCACGCTGTACACCAGCTCAGTCGGCCACCGCCTGAATCGATCTGCCTCAGTCCGTCGTTCGCCCGCCTCGCCGCTCCAACAGCGACTGCGCCTTCACCAGCTGACCACACGCCGCTTCGATGTCGCCACCCAGGCTGCGGCGCACCGTGGTCGTGCGCCCGGCCTGCTTCAGGCGCGCGGCGAAGCGCCGGCAGTCCTCCATCGTGGTGCCCACCAGCTCGGGCGCGCTCGCGATGGGGTTGTAGGGGATCAGGTTCACGTGGACGCTCAGCCCCTCGCTCCACGCGAGCAGCGCTGCCAGATCCTCGTCGGTGTCGGTGAGGCCAGCCAGCATCAGGTACTCCAGCATCACGGGGGCGGGCTGCAGCGCGTTGAGCGCCGCCACGCCGCGCCGCAGGTCGTCCAAGGGGAAGCGCTTCCCCAGAGGGACCAGCTGCTCGCGCACGTCTTGCCTGGTGCTGTGCAGGCTGAGCGCCAGCCGCACGCGCGGGAAGCGTTGGGCCAGGCGCAGCATGCCGTCCACCACGCCCACGCTCGACACCATGACCTTCTCGGGCGCCAGGTTGAAGCCCGCGGGGTCCACCAAGAGCGCGATGGCCTCGGTGACGTGGGTCTCGTTGTGGAAGGGCTCGCCCATGCCCATGAACACCACGTTGCGCAGCCGCCGGCCTTCCTCGCGCAACAGGCGCCCCGCGATGACCACCTGCCCCAGGATCTCGTCCACCGCCAGCCCGCGGGCGACGCCCATGCTGCCTGTGGCGCAGAAGCGGCAAGCCGCCGCGCAGCCCACCTGGCTGGACACGCACAGGGTGGAGCGCCCACTCGCCGCGCGCAGCACCACTGCCTCGGTGAGCTGCCCAGCGGTGGTGCGCAGCAGCAGCTTGGAGGCGCCGTCCAGCGACGAGTCGTGTCGTTGCGTCAGGACGATGGTCTCGAGTTGGATACGTTGCGGCTCGGGGAAGCTGGCGAGCGCGGTCTGCACCGTGGCAAAGTCCTTCAAGTAGGCGTTTCGAACGGCACGGAGGTGCTGCGGGTGCAGTCGCAGCGCCTTGCGCAGCTGGTCGAGACCGCCCGTATCAAAGATGCTCGCCTGCGCTGGAGCGCCCTCCGTTACCCGGGCTTCGTCCATTATATGAATGCTTTGGTTTGCATTTGACGCTTCGTATCGCCAAGTCTTGCCGTTAATGGTCTGTATGATAGTCTTTTGAAAGTGACCGAATCCTGCTCTATCGAAGTGTACGTCCAGAACGCCTTTCATACCGGCGCAAACGTCCTCCTGTTGGGTGAGCGGCGGGACTCTGGAGCAGCCAGCCTCCTGGACTACGACCTCATCTACGTGGAGCAGGCGTTGGGGGCTCGTGACTGCCGAGCGGTGTCCGTGCGCCACCCCGTGACCTACGAGCACTGGCGCTGCACAGGTTTCCCCGCGTTCCTGATGGACATGCTGCCGCAGGGCGAGGCGCGGCGCGAGGTGGTGGCCAAGCTGCGGCGAGATGGCCTGCCCACCAGCGACTGGCACGTGCTGCAGGCGGGCGCTCGCAACCCTGTGGGCAACCTGCGCGTCAGCGCCGCCGTCACGTCCACCGAGGAGAGCCTGGACGGGGTCGAGCTCGCCGAGATTGTGGCCCGAGGCGATGCGTTTCGCGCGTGGGCCGAGAGCCAGCGCATCCCCATGACCGGCTCCAGCGACACGGGCGGGGCGTCTCCCAAGCTGCTCATGACGGCGGACCCTCATGGCCGGCTCCACGCCGATGGCGCGCTCCCCGATGCGCGCGCCCACCAGCACTACATCCTCAAGTTCCCACGCGGACGCACGCGTCAAGACGGCGCCGTGCTGGCCAACGAGGCGCCGTACCTGGAGGTGCTGCGCGCGCTCGGCCTGCGCTGCGGGCAGCCGCTGCGTCACGTGGACGGCACGTTGGTGGTGCCGCGCTTCGACCGGCGGCGCGTGGGCTCCGTGGTCCAGCGGCTGGGCATGGAGAGCGCCTACTCCGTGATGGGCGTCATCGAACCAGGGGCCAGGCTCCTGTTCGAAGAGCTCGCGGTGGCCTTCGCGGCCGTGGTGGACGACCCCCGCGCGGACCTCCTCGAGCTGCTGCTGCGCGACGTCGCCGCCCTGGCACTCGGCAACCCCGACAACCACGGGCGCAACACGTCTCTCTTGAAGCACGCCGACGGGCGCGTCGAGCTGTCCCCCGTTTACGACTTTGCGCCCATGTTCCTCGACCCAGACCTCATCACGCGACAGACGCGCTGGGAGTCCGAGCGGGGAGGCCCCCCCGATTGGAATCACGTGGTGACGGGGCTCGCGCTGCGCCTGCCCGCCGTCGTGCCACGCGAGGTCACCGCGCCCGCGCTGCGTGCGTTCGGGGTGCGGCTGAGCACGGCCGCCCAGCTCATGCGGGAGGCCGGCGTGGACGCCGACGTGGTCACGCGCCGTGAGCGGGCCATCGCCGACACCTGCGCCGCGCTCGCCGCGGTGGAAGGAGGCTGACATGGGCCGGATGAAGAAGCTCAGCGTGCAGGAGCGCCAGGCCGCGCGCGTGGCGCTGTTCGAGGACCTCGACGCCGGACGCCTGGACCTCGCGGAGACGGTGCGCCGCATGCGCCAGGTCACGGGCATGACCCAGGGTGAGTTCGCCGAGAAGGTGGCGGGCGTGTCCCGGCTGACCATCGCGCAGATCGAGCGCGGCGAGGGCAACCCCACGGTCGAGACGCTAGAGCGCGTCGGGAGCGCCTTCGGGCTGCGGCTGGGGTTCGTCCGCGCCAGTTGAGGGCGCAGCTTCGGGCTCGGCCGGCGGGGGCTCGGCAGGCGCGTCCCCCGCGTCGAACTGGTACCGCAGCCCCACCGCGAACATGTCGGCCGACCACTCGTAGCGGCCGTTGCCGATGTAGACCGCGTCGGCCCCGCTCGTGGGCGGGCGGATGCCGTTGGGCTGCTGCACCGCGCTGTTGGTGACCGTGCGGTTCTGGAGAAACACGTGCGCGTAGGTGACGTCCAGGTAGAAGCCCGGGGTCACCTGGATGCTGCCGCCGAAGCCGAGCGACACCTTGCGCGTGTCGATGGTCATGGCCGTGAGCGTGCGGTTGTCGAAGCCCGAGCTCTCGAACGCCACGCCGGCGCGGAGGTCCATGCGCCCGTCCAGCACGCTCAGCTCGCCGCCGAGGCGCAGGGAGATGGTGTCGTTCATGTCGCGCAGGATGCTGAGCGCGCCCACGGCGTAGTCACCGATGGCGGTCACGTCGGTGAGCGTCACGTCGATGGGCTGGATGGAGATCTCCTCCTGCCGCGACCAGCGCTCCCACACGAACGCGCCCTCGAGGCGCAGGCTGTCCAACAGGCGCACCTCGGCGCCCACCCGGAAGATCACGGGCAGCTCGATGTTCACGCGTGCCTTGTCGCCGTCCACCGCAGCGCCCTCGAAGAACGGGTCGGCGGGCAGCCGCACGCGCAGGTCCGCCGTGCCTTGTATGCCCCGCGGATAGAAGCGCAGCGAAGCCCCGAGGCGCAGCTTGTCGAGGTCCACGATGACGCCCACGTGCGGCGCGAGGTCCCAGAAGCGCTCGAGCGACATGGAGGCGCGCGCGTCGAAGTCCGGGTTCTCACGCTGCGCGCAGATGGCGTTGTCGCAGGCGCTCAGGCCCACCTCGGCGTTGAAGTTCCCGAGCAGCACGCCCAGGCCTGCGCCGAACGAGATGCGCGGGTGCGGACGCCACGCGAGCGCCATGTCCAGCTGCACCAGCGCCGTGCCCGCCAGGCTGTAGAGCGAGTAGCGCTGCGGTGCGGCCTGACATGCCGGGTCCTCGTCCGGGTTGCAGGGCGCGCCGTCCGCCGTGACGCCATCCGGGTAGTCCCCCAGCAGCGCGTTGGGCACCAGGAGCCCCACGCCGAGCGTGAACTCGTCGCTCAGCGGGTGGCTGTAGGCCAGGCCCGGGATGGGCAGCGGGATGGTGTCGAGGTCGATGGTGGGCAGCGTGTTGCCGCCCGAGTCCACGCGCGTGTACTCGCCGCGGAACCACGTGAAGCTCACGTCCAGCAGCAGCTGCTGCCCCGAGTAGGCCAGGCCCGCCGGGTTGTAGTGCAGCGCCTGCGGGTCGTCGGCGCCGGCCACGAAGGCGAACCCGCGCCCGGCTGGGCGAGTGCCGCGGTCCTGGAAATAGAAGCCGCCGGCCTGCGCGGGAGACGCGCTCCCCAGCAGGCCCAGCAGCAGGCCGAGGCTCGCGGCGC
Source organism: Sandaracinaceae bacterium (assembly GCA_016706685.1). Lineage (NCBI taxonomy): Bacteria > Pseudomonadati > Myxococcota > Polyangiales > Sandaracinaceae > Sandaracinaceae bacterium. The sequence continues at coordinate 249,482 of JADJJE010000004.1, forward strand.
GAAGCATCTTGTTCTGTCGGGTCATCACTCGCCCTCCCGGGACTGCACCACGGCGTAGAGGCGCTCGAGCCCGCGCTCGGGATCGAGCAGGAAGTCGCTCACCTCGTGGAAGAGGACGGTGTGGTCGGCCGCCCGGAAGGGCGTCTGCGTGTGCGGCGCCGTGCGGTTCACCTCCGCGATGACGTCCAGCAGCGTGTCCATGGGCGTGCTCACGTCCGTGTCGCTGCGTGGGGTCACCGCGCGCGCCAAGAGCTCCGGAAGGGTGTCGTTCGCGTCCAGCGCCGCGAACTGCCGCAGCAGCTCCACCGTCTGGTCCGCCACGCTTCCGTCCACCTGCACGGGCGCGCCGCTCGCGATGGCGTCGCGCACCTCGGACGCCAGCGCCGTGGCCAGCACGCTCCCGAGCGGGCGCATGTTGTCGTCGTCGTCCAGCACCTGCAGCAGGTCGTGCGTGGCCACCAGCGTGGTGAGGTAGCCGCCGTCCTCCGCGATGAGATGCGACAGCAGACCGAACAGGCTGCTGCGCGCCGCCGGGTCGGCCGACATGGCATCGAACAGGTGCAGCAGCGCGGTGGGCAGCGGACCGCTCAGCGTGGTCTCGAGGCGCGCGGTCAGGCCACGCGCCCAAGGGCCAAGGTCCCCGTCCGCCACGTGCTCGTCGATGCGCTCGGTGAGGAAGTCCACCACCACGCTGAGGATGCCCAGCGCGCGTCGGTTGGTCAGGCTGAAGTCGGTGCCGCTGTGAGTGACCGTGAGCAGCTGGTCCACCACCGTGCCGCGCGCGCGCAACCAGCGCTCGTGCTGCTCGGGCGCAGCCTCCCACGCGTCGTCCACGGCGGAGAGCGCGTCGAGCAGCAGGTAGACCGGCGAGTAGTTCACGGTGCGGCTGCCACTGTTGGTCTGGGTGGTGCGGCTGCCCCCGCGGTTGCGCAGGGTGGGGTGCTGGCTGCTGTCCACCGCCATCTCCGTCACGGCCGTCAGCGCGTCGATGCCGTCCACGCCCGCGCGGATGGTGAGCCCGTCGGCCGTGCGGAGCAGGCGCCCGAGGCGCGTGATGAGCTGCGCCGCCGCGCTGGGCTGGCACACGCGAGGCCCGCCCGCCGTGACCCACGCGCAAGCCCCCAGCAGCTGCGTGAGGATGGGCTCGTAGGCCACCGCGCCGTCAGCGTGCGCGTAGCCCACGCCGGCCGGGTTGGTCTCTTGGTACATGCTGTTCGCGGCCGTGGGGTAGTGCTGGTGCAGCGCCCCCGACAGCGCGCCGAACAGGTAGTCCCCCGTGCGCGTGGCGGCCGGGTCGAAGTCCGTGAACACCGAGAGCAGCGGCGTGAAGGCCTCGTAGAACGTGATGTTCTGCACCGCGCCCGCGCAGGTCTGGCCGCCCTCCAGCAGCTGGTCCCCGCAGAAGCGGAAGTTGCGCTCCCACGCCAGCAGCACGTTGCCGCTGTGGCGCGTGGCCACGTCCACCCCGTCGCGCGTGGTGGGGCGCTCCAGCATCTCGGTCAGGAACTCGTTCCACTGCGAGTACACCAGGCGGTTCATCGCCTCGGGCGTGGGCGTGGTGGTCAGCCCCGGGATGCCGCTGTTGTCCTCGAGGATGCCGTCCAGCGTGAGCGCGCCGATGTTGAGCGCGTCGGCGATGTCGGTCAGCAACGTCAGGTAGCCCGGCAGGGCCGCGCTGATCTGCGGCTCGAGATCCAGGCGCCCCTGGATGGACAAGACATACGCCTCGGTGGTGTTCTCGAGGCGCAGCAGCTCGCAGCGGTCGAACGGATCCAGCTCCAGCCCGAAGACGCGGAGGATCGCGTTGTCCATCAGGTCGATGCGCAGGCCCGCGACCCGGATGATCATGTGCGCGTCCTGCTTGTTGCAGAACTCCGCGCCGTTGAGCTCGTGCATGGCGCTCAGCGTCTGCTGCAGCAGGCTCTGGTTGGCCCCGTTGTCCGGGCTGCTGCGGTTGACCGCGGTGGTCCACTCCTGACCACGGAGCAGCGGCGTGTCGCGGCCGCCGTTGGCCGCCGCCAGCGTGGGCCGGTCGCGATGACGCGCCATGTCCGCCAGGATCTGGCCCAGGCGGTCCGAGCGCGGGTCACTCAGCGCACGCAGCAGCGCCTCCATCATGCCGGGCCGCCGCGCCATGCGCTCGGCCACGGAGAGCACGTCGTCCCATAGCTCGTTGTCCGTGCGCAGCGCCACGTCCGGGAAGTCTTCGGCCACGGCGTCACCAAAGAGGCCAGCGTCGATGAGCGCCGTGAGCTCGCTCTCGTGGTCGGCGAACAGCTGCTGCGCCAGCGTCAGGGCGTCGCGCGTCTCGGGCTGGTCCAGCAGCGCACCGGTGGCGTGCACCAGGTCGAACGCGGGCCCCGCGCTGGTGTCGAAGCTGGTGTACGGGTGCGCCAGCTCGCCGAAGTCGCGCGTGGTGGCCACCTCCGGCCCCAACTGTGCGGTGAGGGCCACTGCGGCGTCCTCCACCACCGGTGTCTCCCCCGCGAGCCACGGGCGCGTCTCGCGCAGCAGCGCCGCCAGCAGCGTTCCGTCCGCGTTGCGAGCGGTGTACATGGGCAGCCCGCCTTCGCCCGCGGCCAGCCCACGCGCGTCACGCAGGGCCGTGTCACCGATCGCCTCGAGCGCGGTGGCGTACGGCGTAGGCAGGAACAGCTCCTCGCCGTCGGCATCCACGAAGCGCGCGTCCGCGTTCACGTCCGCCAGGCCATCGCCGTCGCCATCCACGAAGCCGTTCACACCCAGCGCGCGCGGCACCGGCAGGCCGCGCTCGTCGCGCACCGCGTACCAGCCCTCGAGCCCGCCAGAAAGCGTGGGGTGCGTGCTGGCCAGCAGCGCCCGTGACACGTCCAGCGTCCCCGCCTCGGACGGGTCGTCGGCCTGCAGCGTGGCCAGCTCGAGTGCCAGCGCGCTCGTGAGCTCCACGAAGGCGCCCTCTGCGACACCGCCATCACCCAGGGCGCCCAGGGCGGTGCGCGTCACGCCGGGCAGGTCGGGGTAGAGCAGGGCGGGGGCCATCACCCCCAGCTGCAGCTCGGTGCTGCGCAGCCCGCGCCGCGCGGCCATACGGCCCAGCGCGTTCGTGGCTTCGGTGTCGGCCTCCATGCGCTGCAGCAGGGCACCCAGCTCACGCGTGTTGGACGGCAGCACCTCGGCGGGCAGGTCGTACAGCGACAGGATGTTCACGAGCATGGCCTGCAGGTCGTCCTCGGCGCTGGCGGGCAGCACGCGGTCGAGGGCCTCCACGGTGGCGCCGCGCTGCTCGGCCAGCGCCTGCAGGCGACCCGGGGCGGCCGTCTCCGGGCCCGCGAGCCCGCGGCACAGCTCACGGCTCAGATAGCCGCTCACATCGCTGGGGTAGGCCTCCCGGGCGATGCGCTGACAGGCGATGCGATAGACCTCCTCGCCCAGGGTCCCGCGTGCCACCGCCTGGCGCTCGGTGTCCATGGTGGGCGCACACGCCAGGAGCCCCAACACACCTGCCCCAAGCGCGATTCTCATTCCTACTCGTGTCATGGCCTCTGACCTTTTCCCACGTTGTAAGCGCCACCCGACATGCACCGAAATGTGTGCCGAACGCAGTTCAATTAGTGGATTATTGTCCACCTGTCAACCCCATTCGTGGGCCCCCCTCCTGGGCGGCGTGGCCTCCGCTCAGCCCGCCGCGGTCAGCAGCCGCGCCAGCGCTTCCACGTGTTCGTCGCTTGCCTGATGCTCCCGAAGGGCCTCGGCCAGGCGCAGCACGTAGTCCACGTTGCTTCCGCTCGGCCCGTGCGAGGCCCGCACTTGCGCCGCGATCTCCTCGAGCGGCGCCTCCCCCAGGTACTCCTCGTTCTGGGCCGTGGCCACGTACACGAGCGCCTCCACCACCTCGCCCCCGGCCAGCTCCACGTCCGCCGCGTGCCGCGCATAGCCCCCTGCTCACGGTGGTCGAGCATCCCCAGCACCTCGCTCCGCAGCTCCTCCGCCACGAGATAGGCCACCCCCCAACACCGCGTCCCGGCCTCGGGCACCAGCGTCACCACCCGCCCCGGAGCCCCCGGCACCCCGCGATGGTCCGTGCTCCCCTGCCAGAACCGCCGCGCATACCCCGTGACCCACCCGGGCTCGCGCCGCAGAAAGGCGAACGCCGGCCGGAACACGAGCGACCCATACCCGAACACCCAGAGCGGAGCCTCAGCCGACACGGCGGGAACCTAGCACTACAAGCCGAGCCCGCCTGGACCAGCGGCTCGCTCGCGTGGTGCTAGCGCCTGACCTGGAGCACCTGCCCGGCGGTCACGGCCGCCAGCGCCCGACCTGCAAGGTGCTCCACGGTTTGCTCGACAGCTGGCTGCCACGCGTCCGGTGCGTCGCTGAGGCGGAACGGGAGCGCCCCCACGGGAGGTGACGTGGGGCCGAGCAACCGAACGGACAGCAGCTCCAGCAGATCGACGTCGACTCGGTCGCAGCCACATTCGCGGGCCATCGCCGTGAGTCCGTCGACCATGAACGCTCCCTGTCGTGCCCAGTCCACTCCTAGGGCGCGGTCGAAGACAGTTCGCACTCCGTCGCAGTCTCCGATCGCAGCCGTCATGTAGTCGGCGAAGCCATTGCGATCCGCACGACCGTCGAGCTCCAGCTCGATCTCGCGTAGGCGGTCTCTGCCGCCCTCGGGCGCGGCCGCGCGCGGTGTCCACGGCGCCGTGCGCACCACGAGTTGGAGCTCGACGTTGCCCGGCAGGGCAGACAGCCACGCGGTCAGCCCCGCGACGGGCACCCGCGCACTGGCCAAGACATACACGGGCCACGTGTGGCGCACCGAGTCAGGGTGAAGGATGCGATAGTTCTCCATGACGCGAACCACCCGCTCCGCAACCGCCTCGGGTAGTGGCGCATCGATGACGCCGACCCGCGTCCCGTCCACATAGACCACCCCATCCTCGAAGCGGAGCTCCATGGCCTGCGTGTCGGGTGGGCGCACACCAGGTAGCAAGGGAAGTTGGTCGAGCGGCGGACCGAAGAGCATCCGGCTCGGGTGAACGTCGAGCTCTTGCAAGCGGCTCTCGAAGCGGGCGAGGCGTCGCGGACAATCCGCCGCGTCCGCTTCAGACCATCCCGTATCGAGCGGGGTTCCCAGCGGCTTCGTCCCGTCCTGCTGCGGGGTGGCCAGCGGTTCAGCGGCTTCATGCCCTGCGCTCGACTGGGCTGCCGGCGCGCTGCGGCTCGTGCATCCGCCCAGGAGGCAGCTGATGAGCACGAAAGCCGAGAGTTGCGTGTGGGAGCTCATGCAGACCTCGCTAGGGACGCGACATGTGGGCGATGGCCGCCCCCCACACGATGTCTTCGGGGAGCGCTGGTTCGATGGGGAACACGACCGTCACGTCGTGAAGCAATGGCAAGGATTGCCCCAACACAGCAGCTTCGACGCAGGTGCTCGCGGGGGTTTCCCCGACGAGCGGCCCGAGGCTGGTGCCACGCACGGCGGCGCTCGTCACCACGCCTGTGTCCGAGATGACCGCCCGCACGTAGAACGTCTCCCTCGAGGCTTCGGGGACACACGACCGGAGGCTCGGACGCACGCGCACGCCGGATCTCCCTGGATCGCCATGCTCTTGGGGGGCGGTACGCTGCTCGGTAATGCGCGAGTCATCCTCGCGCGTGGCGTCGAAGTAGGATATCGCGAAGCCGACCGCCAGGGAGCCGAGGACTATGGCGACCGAGACCCCCGAGCGCTCTCTTGCGGGGCTCGGGGCCTTTGCAGTGATGTCTTCGCCGCTCAGAGCCTTCTCTTCTGTCGCGACTTCGCACACGCGGGCGAACTCATCCTCGACCGCGTCCTCGGCCTTCAGAGCCTCCAACTCCGCCGTACGCTCTTCGAGATCCCTCCGAAGGGCATCGCGCTCTGCGATCAGCGCTTCGCGATCATCCCTGTAGCCCATGCCGGTCCCTAGCATACCGAGCGGGAGGACCCAGTCCCAAGCCTTCGCTGTCCATTCCAGGTCCGCGCAACGGCGCGCGCCGTCTGGTGACGGACACCGAGGTGTCCTCGAGCGAGGGGTTCACGCCAGCGCCCCCCGCGTTCCCATGCAGGCTCACCCGGATGCCGACTCGAGACGTCACCAGCAGCCGGGGCGGGGCGGGGGTCAGCAAGGGCGTGGGGGGACCCGGAAAACAAACGGAGCGCAGCGAAGTGCGGTTTTCCAGGGAGTCCCGACAGGACGCGCCAGCGCGTCCGTGCCCGCCGCGACCCCGCCGCCCCGGCGGATCGATCACGCCACCCACGCGCCACGGCTGCGTGCATTGACACGCCACCCCCCCGCTGCTATCGATTCGGCCCCCACGGGTTTCCCGCGGGTTCATGCTCCAATTGGCCGGTGGCGCTGCCACCCCTGCTTCTCCTGACGGGAGCGCGCGGACAGAAGCGCAACGTGGTCGGCCAAGCGGATATTCCCAACACCCCAACCGGGCTTCGGGCCGGGACCATTCTGGTCACCCCCAAGGCACGTAAACCACTACATGACCGACACAACTCAGGCCCGCACGGCCAACCCCGCCGCCGAATCGTTCGCGGCACTCTTCGAAGCGTCCACCACCCAGTCCGATCAAATCCAGGAAGGCGACATCGTCTCTGGTTCGGTGCTCAAGGTCGGCAAGGACACCGTCGTCGTCGACATCGGCTACAAGTCCGAGGGCGTCATCTCCATCCACGAGTTCTACGACGCCAACGGCGCCGTGAACGTTGCCGTGGGTGACCGCGTGGACGTCCTCGTCGAGAGCAAGGAGAACGAGCACGGGCTCGTCATGCTCTCCAAGGAGAAGGCGGACAAGCTCAAGGTGTGGGACGAGATCAGCGCCGCGTGCGAGCGTGACGAGCTGATCGAGGGCACCATCACCCAGCGCGTGAAGGGCGGCCTCTCGGTCACCATCCCGGGCGGCGTGAAGGCCTTCCTCCCCGGCTCGCAGGTCGACCTCCGCCCCGTGCGGAACCTCGACAAGCTGCTCGGCCAGACCTTCGACTTCAAGGTCATCAAGTTCAACAAGAAGCGCGGGAACATCGTTCTCTCGCGCCGCGTCCTCCTCGAGAAGGAGCGCGACCGCTTGAAGGCCATGACACTGGAGAACCTCCAGGAGGACCAGATCGTCACCGGCACGATCAAGAACATCACCGAGTACGGTGCGTTCGTGGACCTGGGCGGCATCGACGGCCTGCTCCACATCACGGACATGAGCTGGGGCCGCGTCAACCACCCGTCGGAGATGTTCGACGTGGGCGACGAGGTCACCGTGCGCGTCCTCAAGTACAACGCCGAGACCGAGCGCGTCTCTCTGGGTCTCAAGCAGACCATGGAAGACCCGTGGAACCAGGCCGCGGACATGTACGCGCCGGGCAAGAAGATCTCCGGCAAGGTCGTGTCCATCACGGACTACGGCGCCTTCGTGGAGCTCCAGCAGGGCGTCGAGGGCCTCATCCACGTCAGCGAGATGACGTGGACCAAGCCCAAGCACCCCAGCAAGGTGCTCGACATGGGCCAAGAGGTCGAGTGCATCGTCCTCGACATCGACGCGCAGAACAAGCGCATCAGCCTCGGCCTCAAGCAGCTCGAGCCGGATCCGTGGACGGTCTTCACCGACAAGTACAACCCCGGTGACGTCATCCTCGGCAAGGTGCGCTCCATCACGGACTACGGTGTCTTCATCGGCATCGAGGACGGCGTGGACGGCATGGTGCACAAGTCCGACCTCAGCTGGACGCAGCGCATCAACAACCCGGCGGAACTCTACCGCAAGGGCGACGAGGTGCAGGCCATCATCCTCTCGGTCAACGACGAGGAGAAGAAGGTCAGCCTCGGCATCAAGCAGCTCTACGAGGACCCGTGGATGTTCATCCCCGACCGTTACCCCGAGGGTACCGTCGTGGAGGTCCGCGTCGTCAGCACCAACGAGTACGGCGCCCACGTCGAGCTCGAGCAGAACGTCGAAGGCAGCATCCCGCGCGCCGAGATCCACCACGACCTGTCGGTGGACCCGGGCTCGGTGCTCAACGCCGGCGACATCGTCAAGGCTCAGGTCATTCGCCTGGACGACGAGGACCGTCGCATCACGCTGTCCCTCAAGAGCGCCGAGGGCTCCGAGGTCCGCAGCGAGATGAAGTACGACCCCGAGGCTCAGAAGTCGCGCCCGCGCGTGGCTGCCCCGAGCTCGCGGCCGAGCGCGGCTACCCTGGGCGACCTGCTCAAGGGCAAGCTGGGCGGCCTGAGCGTGGCGCCTTCGGCCGACGCGGACGACGACGACGACGAGTGAGACATGGAGCGTGCGTGAGCGCGCTCCCCTTCGGCGCGGGCCGGCCTCTTCGGGGGTCGGCCCGTTGCCGTTTAACCTCGCTGCAGTGCGCCTGACTACGACCCGGCGACGTGCGTCCTCACTGCCGCGGTCCTGCCACGCTGAGTCGCTGCACGGCCCGCAGGGTGTCGACGTCCACGGAGGGCGCCTCCTCCGCGGGGCCCTGCAGCCGGATGGCATAGGGCTCTAGGCCGAAGTGATCGTCCTGGAGGGTGAGCTTCCACAGGCTGAAGCCCCGCAGTGAGGGCAGCGCGCCGTCGGCCAGCACGGCCGCCAGTGCGTCCAGCGCGCGGACGCGCTCACTCGGGTCCAACGGCTGCCGCGACCACTCCACGCACTCGCGCTGGCCCTCAGACGCGCTCGGGAGCACCTCGAAGCCCTCGTAGGACCAGGGGCGCACGGCGCTGCCCGCGCGGCGCGTGAAGCCCAGCTCGCCCAAGTACACAGGCAGGGCGGGACGGCTGGGGCGGGCTTCGGCCACGCGCGCGAGGTTGCGGAGGTGGCGCTTCCACGCGGCCTCGAAGTCGCCGCGTTCACCTGCGCGGCGCAGCCCGAAGTAGGCCGTGGACACGATGGCGTCGGTGGCGTCCCAGAAGCCCACCTCGGCGTAGGTGTCGAAGCCGGCGCCGTAGCTGAGCAGCCCCGGAAAGCGCGCGCGTGCCTCGTCCAAGAGGGTGCGCCAGTGGTCCTCGTGGCGTTGCCGCCGCTGCCGTAAGCGCGTGGCGCGACCCGTGTCGGGGCCAGCCACCGCGGCACCCCACGCGCGCAGGGCGCGGTGCTCACCGGCGACCGCGCTCGGGAGGTCCGGGTAGGTGCCTCCGTCGTGCCAGGTGACGGGGCCCGTGGCTGCGCAGGTCGCGAGGTCGTTCGCTTCGCGGTCCAGCTGCGCGTCGCTCAGCGCGTGGGCCAGCACGCCGGGCACGTCCACGGCCGTGCTGGTGAGCGCGTTGAGCTCGTTGCCCACCACCAGCAGCGCCACACCTTCCTGAGCGGCGAGGTCGGCCGCCCACAGCACGTAGTCGCGGTACTGCGCGAAGAACGCGTCCAGCTCTGCGTCACGCGGCCAGGCCAACCCATGCCACAGGTGGCGGTTGGGCGGGCTCGCAGGGTCCAGCCGCACGCGCAGCACCAGCATGACGGAGAGGCCCGCCTCGCGTGCCGCCCGCAGCCGCGCTTGCAGCGCACCGGGCTCGGACTCACCGAAGTCGAGCGACGCGCGGTCCCACTCGCGCAAAGTGGCCTCGTGCGACACCTGCAGGGTGGTGAGCCCCACGGCACGCATGGCGCGGGCCAGGGGCACGAGGTCCGTCTCGCCCACGTCCACGCCTCCGCTCAGCCATGGCGCGTTGGCCAGGGGGCTGCCCGCGCTCGCTCCGTGGTCTGCACCCTGGGCGCCCTGCTGCGCCATGTTCCCCAGCAGGAGCGCCCCCAGAAGCACCGCCGCAGCGAACGCGAGCACTCCACGCCGGGAGTGGGGGCCCAGCCTCATGAGGAGGCGCGGCGCCCCACCTGGAGCTTGGTGCGCGAGGCGATGGCCGCCAGCAGCGGGTGCCGGGCCCGCACCGCCTCGAAGATGTGGTCGAGCCAGAGGATGTCCTCGGTCTCGTCGTTGGTCCCCACCACGATGGGCAGGATCCAGTTCTCGCCCTCGGACAGGGCGGTGAAGGCGCGGTTGAACCCACGCGGGATCACGATGGTGTCGAGCCGCCCCAGCTCTACCTTGTGCTCGCCGTGGTCGCCCCAGCTCACCTCGAAGCGGCCCTCGAGCACACAGAACATCTCGGTGCTGAGCGTGTGCACGTGCAGCGCCGGGCCCGTCCCGCGCGGCGTCTGCACGAACACGGCCACCAGCTCGTCGGGGCCCGCCACGCGGAAGCCGACGGGGCCGCGCGCCGTGGGTCCCAGCGCCAGGTACAGGTCGCGCGGGCTCAGGAAGTCGCCGATCTCGTCGGGCACCAGCGAGAAGGGCGGGCGCGAGCGGAGCGGGCGCAGGTCGCGCTGACGCGCTACGCGACGCCCCGGCACCAGAGGCCGGCCGGTGCGCGGCACGAAGGTCAGCTGCAGCACCTCGGCGGGGGTGTCGCCATTGGCCAAACGCACACGCTCCCCGGGCTCCGCCAGCAGCATGCTTCGCGCAGGGAGCGCCTCGCCACTGCTGCTGCGCAGCTCGCCGCGCACCACGATGTAGACGCACACGCGGGCGGGCTCGTCGGCGGGGGTCAGCACTTCGCCCGGGGCCACGCGCTGGAGGGCCAGCGAGAACCCTGGCGGTCCCTGCACGGCTTGCTGCGAGGCGGCCGCGGCCTGCCGCGCGGGGGAGGGCTCCTGAATCAGGAAGGTGCGCTCGCCACCTGCGGCCTCTTGTTGCGCGATGCGCCCGACCGCGGCGTGCACCGGCTGCGGGTCGGCGGCGGCGGGGAGTTCGAGCGTGTGCATCGCGAGCATGAGGAGCCTCCGGGTCAGGGCTGGGAAGTATGCCACTTCTGGTGGTCGGGTTCCGTGCCGCGTTGCGCCTCCGCGAGCGTGCCTTCACAACCGGCGCATGGCCAAGAAGCAAGTCGTCCGCGAGCGTCCCGAGGGGCTCGACAAGCCCTGGGTGAAGCCCTTCATGAACCGCATGACCAAGGCGAACGTCTGGGTCTACCAGAAGACCAACGGGCTGATTGGGTCCAAGTGGCGCGTGGGCGCCGCGTTCCCGCAGGGCGTTCCCGTGTGCCTGCTGACCACCACGGGCCGCAAGAGCGGTGAAGAGCGCGTGGTGCCGCTGCTCTACCTCATGGAGGGCGAGAGCGTGGTGGTGGTGGCCTCGACGGGCGGCATGCCCAAGAACCCGGCCTGGTTCTTCAACATCAAGGACAACCCCGAGTGCGAGGTGCAGGTCATGGGCAAGAAGTGGCGTGCCCGGGCCCGCGTCGCCGACGCCGCCGAGCGCGCGCAGCTGTGGCCCAAGCTGGTGGAGCTCTACTTCGACTACGACAACTACCAGCGCTGGACCGACCGCGTGATCCCGGTGGTGGTGCTCGACCCCATCTGAGAGCCGCTAGCCGGGTGCTCCTGGCGCCCACGCGCCGTGAAAGCTGATGGGCAGCGGCGCGTCGAACCACAGCTTGCAGACCGGGCCGTCCGAGAGGCGGTCCGCGTGCAGCACGGTCACGCAGGTGCGGTCGCGCGTGAGGTCGAGGCAGTGCGTCAGCACGTAGGCGTCTTGTTCGGGCTCGCCCACGGGGGCCAGCACGGGCTCACCCAGCCACTCGTCGGCGCCCGCGGTGTGGGCCTCGAGGGCGCCCGTCTCCGTGTCGATGCGCAGGATGCCGCTCGGCGTGTCGCGCCCCTCGGCCTGGCACCAGATGTACCGATGGCGGTGGCCCACCCGCTCGGCGCGCACCACCGGGAACTCCGCCGGCAGGTCCGAGAAGCGCTCGAAGCGGGCCACGCCGGAGGCGCTCACCGAGAGCCGCTCCATCATGGGCGGGGCCGACTTCTTGCCCGAGCCAATCTCCTCGAGGCTGCCCAGGTCGGGGTACTTCGACAGGTCGATGACCAACCCCTCGCCGTCCTCGAAGGCGTTGGCGATGTGCCACGTCCAGAAGGGCTCGAGGGGCACCGTGCGGAACTCGCTCGGGGCCGACAGCGGCGCGATCAGGAGGCGCGCACCCAGCTCCGGGTGGAAGCGGAACCAGGTGTCGAAGGAGCCCAACCGCAGCACCGCGCGGTGCGTCACCAGCTTGGCCGGGCAGAGCAGCACGCACACGTGCTTGTCGGTGACGGCGAAGTCGTGGATGAGCCCGGCCCAAGGGAGCGTGAAGCCGCCCAGCTGGCGCACCGGGCCGCTGTCCGGCAGCGCAATCAGCTCGAAGCGCGGCTCGCGGCCGTACTGCACGTGGAAGTTGAAGGTGGTGCGGAGGCTCGCCACGCGGTGCGGGTGCGCGCTCATGCCCTGGGTCAGCACACCTCCGAAGTTCTGCTCGCCCAGCGTGTGGAGGTCGGCGGAAAGCTCGGTGGGCAGCGAGAGCTCCACCTGCGCGAATAGGCGGTCCTGAAACAGGACGGGGCTGGTGTTGGCCACGTTCTTGGTGAGCCCGCGCAGCGACCGCGGCAGGCGGTCCACCAGGCGCGCGCGGCTGCTGTAGAGGTGGCGCCCCGCGCGCTCTTCTTCTTGGAAGCCGCGACCACGCACCACGCGCACGGCCCCTTTGGCCTGGCCGTCGGCGATGCGCACCGCGCTCATCGCGCCGTCGGCCTCGAACGGGTGGTTCACGCGGCGCCCGAAGCGCTCGAAGAGCCCGGGGCCCACGCGGTAGAGCGTGCCCTCGAGGTCGGGTGGGAGTGTCCCCTCCACTTCCATGGGCTCGAAGCCGTGCTCACGCCGGAGGTTGCGGGTCAGGGCGGCGTGGATGGCGCCCGCGGTCGTCGTGCTCTTCATTGCCTCTTCCCATACCCGGACATGCGGGTAGTGCGCCAGCCCCTCAGCGCTGGTGCTTCGCCTTCCACTCCTCGTAGGGCATTCCGTAGACCAGCTCGCGCGCGGCCGGGTCGCTCAGCGCCACACCGCGCTCCTCGGCGGCCTCGCGGTACCACTTGGACAGGCAGTTCCGGCAGAACCCCGCCAGGTTCATGAGGTCGATGTTCTGCACATCGGTGCGACCGCGCAGGTGACCGACCAGGCGGCGAAAGGCGGCGGCCTCGAGCTCGGTACGGGTGGCGGCGTCCATCGAAGGCGTGGTGATGTCTTGCTGGGTCATGGGCCGAGCATGCCCAGCCCGTGCTGGGGGCGCTAGCCGCGTGCTAGGGTGCTGCGCATGGAACAGCGTGTTTGGGGCTTTCGTGTAGTGGTCATGGGGGTGCTCGCCCTCGCGTCGCTGCCTGCCACGCGGGTTGCGGCGCAGGGGGACCCCATCGCGCCACCGCCCGGCGGTCAGGACGACTACTACGTGCCGCCGGGGTACGCGAGCGATCCGCCGCCGCCCGCGCAGACGTACCCCGCCCCCGCCCAGCCGTATCCGGCGCCCGTGCAGCCGCAGCCGTATCCGCAGCAGCCGTACCCCGACCAGCCGTATGCGCAACCGTATCCACAGCAGCCGTCCGCGCAGCCCTACCAGGACCCGGCAGCTCAGCCCTACCGCGGGCGGCGTCGCCTCGAGCGCCTGCGGGGCGACGAGCCGGTGCCTGCTGGCGTGGAGGTCATCGAGCGTCGCCGCCTGGTGCTGTCGCTCATCGGTGTCGGCGTGTTCGCGGGCTCCTACATCCTGCCCGTGGCCGTCATGGTGGACAGCGGCCTCGACAGCCGGCGCGTCTTCGTGCCCGTGGTTGGTGCCCTGCTCGAGAACGGCCACAGCGACTATCTCTTCGGTGGCTACTGGGGCCTGGCGGTCTTGGACGCCGGCGTGCAGGCCGTGGGGCTCACGCTCTTCGCGCTCGGCATGCGCCGCCAGCGCTACGCGGTCTACTACGTGGACACGGCTCGCGGCCGCACCCTGGCGCTGTCCCCCGGCGCCGGCCCGCGCGGGCTCTCGCTGCACATGGCCTTCTGACGTGGTAGACGCGGGGCATGTCGCTGAAGACGAACCCGGGCAACTACTTCGAAGACTTCGTGACCGGCGCCACCTTGGTGCACGCCGTGCCGCGCACCATCACGGAGGGCGACCAGGCTCTCTACGTGGGCCTCACTGGCGACCGCTACCCGCTGCACTGCTCGGCGGAGTTCGCGCGCACGCTGGGCTACCAGCGCGAGACCGTGAACGACCTGTTGGTCTTCCACATGGTCTTCGGCAAGACGGTGAACGACGTCTCGCTCAACGCCGTGGCCAACCTGGGCTACGCGTCCGTGAAGTTCCACCTGCCGGTGTATCCCGGTGACACGGTGCGCACGGTCAGCGAGGTCATCGGCAAGAAGGAGAACAGCAGCGGCAAGAACGGCGTGGTGTGGGTGCGCAGCACGGGCACCAACCAGCGCGGCGAGACGGTGCTCTCGTTCTACCGCTGGGTGATGGTCAACAAGCGCGACGGCAACACCCCCACGGGCGCCAACGACGAGCCCGCCATGCCGAAGGAAGTTCCGGTCAGCGAGCTGGTGGTCCCAGCGCACCTCGACCTCTCCCACTTCCCCGCGTGGGCCGCCGGTGGCCGTGCCTTCCTCGACGACTACCAGGTGGGCGAGCGCATCGACCACGTGGACGGCATGACCATCGAGGAGTCCGAGCACGCGATCGCCACGCGCCTCTACCAGAACACCGCCAAGGTCCACTTCGACTCGCACCAGGCCAAGAACACGCGCTTCGGCAAGCGGCTCATGTACGGCGGTCACGTCATCAGCGTGGCGCGCGCGCTGTCCTACAACGGGCTCGAGAACGCGCTGGGCATCCTGGCGTGGAACGGCGGCGCGCACGCCAACCCCACGTTCGCAGGCGACACGCTCTACGCCTACAGCGAGGTGCTGGACAAGCAGCCGCTGCCCGGCCGCACGGACTGCGGCGCGCTGCGCGTGCGCCTGGTGGCCGTGAAGAACGTGGACCTCGCCACCGAAGAGGTGCCGCTCAAGGTGGAGGGCAAGTACCACCCGAGCGTGGTGCTCGACCTCGACTACTGGTTGCTCATGCCCACCGGCAAGTGAGGGCAGGGCGCGCGGGCACGGTTGCCGCCCCGCACGGCGTGGGCGAGTATTCAGCCATGCGCCGCTCCGCCCTCGCTCCCGCTGTCGTCTCCCTGGCGCTGGTCCTCGCGCTGCAGTCCACGGGCTGCGGCGGGAACGACAACACCCCAACGCCCGACGGGGGCGACATGGGGGGCGGGTTCCGCGACAACGGTATGATCGACATGGGGCCGGACCTCGGGCCGCTGGTCTGCACGGCCAGCGCGCTGGCTGGGGAGATTGGCGGCGCGTGCCGCGGCGTGGCGCGGGAGTGCAACGGCACCCAGGTGTGCATCGGCGAGCTGCGGTCGACCGTGGGCGGCGTGCAAGACCCCATCTTGGACGTCCCCGATGGCGGCCCCGAGAGCTTCGAGCTGGTCGACTTCCCGGGAGACTACTGCGCCCCCGCCTTGGCCACGGCACTGCGCTGCTCCACCGCGGACCGCGCGGCGTGCGCCTCTGTGTGTGGGGTGTGCGTCAGCAACATCTTCAGCGACGCCAACCTCTGCCTCAAGCAGTGCACGCCCAACGCGGTGGACAACGACATCTGCCGCAACAACTACGAGTGCAACATGCTGAACGGCGCCTGCGACACGGGCTGCGCCTCGGATGACGAGTGCCGCACCTCGCGCGAAGACACCGACATGAACGGCATGATCGAGCCGTTCGATGTGGACACCGGCCTGGGTGACCGGATTGTGTACCGCCCCGAGTCTCAGGCCTTCTGCAGCCCAGACACCTTCCGCTGCGAGCACCCAGGCACCCCCGGCGCCGAGGCGGGTGACCCGTGCGAGTCGAACGACGAGTGCGAGGCCAACGGGCGCTGCCTGGACGAGGTGCGCTTCGAGTTCCCGGGTGGCTATTGCAGCAAGTACCGCTGCGACTTCGAGGGCAACAGCTGCGCGGGCGCGGGCTCGGTGTGCAACAGCCGCGGTGTGGGCTTCCCGTCGTGCTTGGCGGGCTGCACGCTGGGCACCGGCGTCACGCAGGGCGACACCTCCACGTACCTGAACAACACGCAGGGCTGCCGCACGGGCTACGCCTGCGTGTGGGACGGGCGCAGCGCGGCGGAGCCCATGAACGGCAGCTGCTTGCCGGGTGAGTACAACAGCGTGACCGAGCCGAACATCGGCGCGCCGTGCAGCACCACCGACGACTGCTACTCGCCCTTCGGCCAGGGCGTGTGCCTGACCACGGGCTACCCCGGCGGCTACTGCTCCGTGCTGGACTGCGGCACCGTGGGCATGCCCGCCGACCTGTGCGGCCCCTCCGCAGCGTGCGTCATCATCGGCGCGGGCACCCGCGTGTGCCTGGCCAGCTGCAGCACGGCCGATGACTGCCGCCTGGGCTACGCGTGCGGAGACATCGACAGCGACCCGCTCACCCCGGGCTCCACCTGCTTCGCCGACTGCCTCTCGGACGAGGAGTGCCGGGACGGCGAGACCTGCGTGTCGGGCTCCTGCGCGGACTGAACCCCACATGACGCAACCACCGTGGCGCACTGAGCTCGAGGCCGGACGAATCGCCGTCCGTTCGTCGCTTCGTCGCGGGGAGTGGTTGGTGCGGGGTGTCAGCGGATACTTCGAGGTGCGCTTCGACGTGGACGAACTCGTGGCGCTCGTCCCGATCCCACCTGACCAGGCGCGAGAGTTTCTCGACGGAGAGGCCGCGAAGGACGACGTCATCACGCTGCCTCTCCACCCGTGGAAGCACGCCGACGTCGCGGCGAAGACCGACTTCGACCGGTACGCGGAGGTGCTCGAGACCTCAGCCATCAGCATGAAGTGGGGCTCCACCAGCGAGAGCGGGGGAGGGACGTCGTTCACGTCGCCCGAGCAGCTCGCCACGTTCCACACGCGCCGTAGCGAGCTCCTGATCTTCGCGCTCGAGTTCACCCCGAAGGTCCCCGGCTCGGGCGGGGCGAGGCTCACTGCGTTGGTCGACGCCGTCCGTCGGCGGGAGGCCACCGTGATGGCGTCCCTCGGGCCAGAGCACGGCGCGCTCGTCGCCGCGCCCGCGTCGTTCGCGGGACACCCGTTCGGCTTGGCCACGTTCGATGGCGACCGCGTCGTTCGGCTGTTGCTCCCTTTTGGCACGGGCCTCCTCGACGGCATTCGGAAGCGGATGGTCGCAGAGGACGTGCCCCTCGTGCGGCTGAGCGCTGCGCAAGCGCAAGAGCTGGCGCGTAAGGGCGACCTCGCCCGCTACGGCGAAGTGCTCGCTGTCGAGTCCGTCACGCTCCACGGAGCGGTGAGTCCGGCGCCAACCTTCGACTCCCCCGACCGCGTTGACGAGCTCCGTGCCGCGGTCCGCGCTGCGTTCAGCTCACGCCTCGAGTTCACGGTGCGCTCACCCAACTGAGCGGGCGGGTCAGGCCGGCGTCTCGGGGAGCACGGGCGGCCCCTCGTGCCAGCTCACGTCCGCTTCGTAGATGGACGCGAAGTGGTGCGCGGCGCGGTCTTCCAGCTCCCGCATGGGCACGCCCTGACCCGTCTCACGCTCGAGCGAGGTGACGCCCTTGTCGGTGATGCCGCACGGCACGATGAGCTGGAAGTGCGACAGCTCGGTGGTGTTGTTGAGCGCGAAGCCGTGCATGGTGACCCAGCGGCTGATGCGCACCCCCACCGCGCCGATCTTGCGCTCGCCGTCCACCCAGGCGCCGTTGAACCCCTCCATGCGTGCAGCCGTGACGCCGTAGTCCGCGGCCGTGCGGATCATGGTCTCCTCGAGCGAGGCCACGTACTTGCGCACGTCCTGGCGGTCGGGGTGCAGGTCGATGATGGGGTAGCCCACCAGCTGCCCGGGGCCGTGATAGGTCACGTCGCCGCCGCGCCCCACTTCCTCCACGCTGACCCCTTGAGCCGTCAGCACCTCGCGGCTGAAGAGGATGTTGTCGGCCTTGGCGCCACGCCCGAGAGTGAGCACCGGGAGGTGCTCCAGCAGCAGCAGCGTGTCGCCGATGGTGCCCGCCTTGCGCGCCTCCACTAGCGTGCGCTGGAGCGCGTGGGCCGCGTCGTAGGGCATGACCCCCACGCGGTACACGTCGAGGTGGCGTGGCGCGCGCGGGATCACTTCTTGTTCATCACGTGGACGGCCTCGCCGATGGCGTGCTTGAACGACTCCATCATGCCTTCGCCCAGGGTGGGGTGCGGGTGCACGGTGAGCGCCACGTCCTCCGCGAACGCGTCCATCTCGATGGCCAGGGCGGCCTCGCTGATCAGGTCGCTGGCCTCGGGGCCCACGATGCCCACGCCCAGCACCTGGTTGGTGTCGGCGTCCACGATGGTCTTGATGAAGCCGTCGGTCTCGCGCACGGCCATGGCGCGACCGCTGGCCGCGAACGGGAACTTGCCGATCTTGATGTTGCGACCCGCCGCGATGGCCTGCGTCTCGCTCATGCCGGCCGTGGCGATCTCCGGCTCGGTGAAGATGGCGGCGGGGATGCTGCGCCAGTCGGTGGCGCGGTTGTGGCCCGCGATGACCTCGGCGCAGATCTCCGCCTCGGCCGACGCCTTGTGCGCCAGGTAGGGCCCGCCCTTGACGTCGCCGATGGCGTAGATGCCGTCCACGTTGGTGCGCAGCTGCTGGTCCACGATGACGTGGCCGCGCGGGTCGAGCGCCACGCCCACTGCGTCGAGCCCGAGCCCTGCCGTGTTGGGCTTGAAGCCCACCGCCACGAGCAGGATGTCGGCCTCGATGGTCTCTTTCTTTCCGCCACCCTCGACGGTCACGCGCACGCCACCGGCGGTCTTCTCGCAGGCCACCGCCTTGGTCTCGAGGCGCACGTCCACGCCGCCCTTCTTGAGGTGCTTCTGCACCACCTTGACCATGTCGAGGTCCACGCCCGGCAGCAGCTGGTTGGTGAGCTCCACCACCGTGACCTTGGTGCCGAGCTTCATGTAGACCATGCCCAGCTCGAGGCCGATGACGCCACCGCCGATGATGCACATGCTCTTGGGCGCCGACTGCAGCGACACGGCCTCGCGCGCGGTGATGATGGTCTCGCCGTCCGGCTCGAAGCCGGGGATGCGGATGACCTGCGTGCCCGTGGCGATGACGATGGCCTTGCTGGCGTCGAAGGTGAGCGTCTCGCCCGTGGCCGTGACCACCTGCACTTCGCGCGGGCCCGTGAGCGCTGCGTCACCGATCACGATGTCCGCGCCGTTGCCCTTCACGAGCGAGGTGATGCCGCCCGTGAGCTTCTTGACGATGCCGTCTTTCCAGGCCTGCATCTTGGCCACGTCCACGGACACGTCGCTGACCGTGATGCCCATGTCGCTGGCGGTCTGGATCTTCTGCACCAGGTTGGTGGCCGCGATGAGCGCCTTGCTCGGAATGCAGCCCCAGTTGAGGCAGATGCCGCCCATCTCCTCTTTCTCGACGCACAGGGTCTTGATGCCCAGCTGGGCGAGACGGATGGCGGCGACGTAGCCACCAGGGCCGCCTCCGATGACGATGGCTTCGTAGGACTTGTCGGACATGGTCAATCGCTTCCGGGGGTATCGGTCGGGTTCGGTTAGGCGCGAGGGTAGCGCAAGAGCTCGTCCCGTTGGGACTCGAGGTGCGGTGGGCGTGCTGCGTAGACGTCGTCCATGAGCCCCTCGCGTGACACGGGGGGCTGGGCCTCGGTGGCCCGGATGGCCACTGCGATCTCGGCCTCGAGGGCGGCGTCGAGCGCCTGCTCGCCTTCGGGCGTGAGCTGGCCCGTGTGGCGCAGGTGGGCGCCCAGCCGCGCGATGGGGTCCCGCGCGCGCCAGCAGTCCACCTCGGCCTCGTCGCGGTAGCGGGTGGGGTCGTCGCTCGAGCTGTGCGCGCCGATGCGATAGGTCAGACACTCCACGAGCGTGGGGCCCTCACCGCGGCGCGCGCGCTCGGTGGCGCTGTGCACCACCTGGAACACCGCCAGCGCGTCGTTGCCGTCCACGCGCACGCCGGGCATGCCGTAGGCGCTGGCCTTCTGCGCGAAGGTGGCCGAGGCCGTCTGGCGCGAGGCCGGCACGCTGATGGCCCACTGGTTGTTCTGCACCACGAACACCACCGGCGCGCGGAACACGGCGGCGAAGTTGAGCGCCGCGTGGAAGTCGCCTTGGCTCGTGGCCCCATCGCCGCTGAACGCGATGGCCACCATGTCGTCCCCGCGCCGCACAGCCGCCATGGCGGCGCCCACGGCCTGCGGCAGCTGCGGGCCAATGACGGATGACCAGCTCACCACACTCGCGCTGCGGCCCGCCATGTGGCTGGGCATCTGGCGGCCCTTCGCCACGTCGCCCGCGTTGCCATAGACCTGCGCCAGGTACGTCTCGAGGGGGAAGCCCCGGGTGAGCAAGATGCTGCTCTCGCGCAGGGCCGGGAACACCCAGTCCGTGGGGCGCGTGGCGAACCCGCAGGCGATGGGCACGGCCTCTTGGCCCGTGACCGACCCGTAGAAGCCCACCGCCCCCTGGCGCTGCTTCGCCAGCATGCGCTCGTCGAGGCGTCGCAAGAGCCGCATGCCGCGGTACATGGCCAGCTGCGTGGGGCCATCGGGCAGGGCTCCGAAAGCCCCCGCGTCCGCTGCGCCGGGCACCAGCTGACCCTCGTCGGTGAGGGCCCGAAAGAGGCCGAGCGCGGGGTCCTCGTGCGGCGCGTGCATCGCGCGAGATATTGGTCCCTGGGTGCGTGTGGGTCAACGTGCTATCCCCTCGCCATGAGGCAGCCGACGGCTCTGGGACCGCGAGCGCGGAACTCGGTCCACCTCGCGGCCGAGGCTCCCCGGCTGGCGGTGTTGCTGCTCGCCCTGCTGTCGCTGCTGGCCTGCCAGGAGGCGCCCCCGCCCGGGCCTGCGGACACGGTGCGGACCTTCTTGCGGCTCATGGACGAGAGCGGCATCCGCAGCGGACCGTCCGGTGAGGTGCTGGCCGACGAGGTGGCGCTCCAGGAAGCGTTCCAGCTGCTCTCGAACCGCACGCAGAGCGCGCTGCGGGAGCGCGCGGACCTCGCCGCGTCGCTGGCCGGGGGCGAGTACCAGGCCCACAACATCCTCATCCCGGGCCGCTTCCGGCTGCGCTTCGAGCCCGTGACCTTCGACGAGATCATCCAAGAAGAGCGGCCCCGGCGCGCCACCGTGCGCGTGCGTGGACGCGGCCCGGGCGAGCTGGCCGAGATCCCGCTCGTGGAAGAAGATGGCCGCTGGCGCATCCCGCTGGACATCCCGCCGGCCGCTGAGAGCAGCTTCTAGAGAGCGACGCCTAGACCTCCCGGTGTATCGTGCGCCCCATGCGCAACTTCCTCCTCGGTCTCTCCATCGCCGGTGCATTCATCGCTGGCTCGCTCTTCTCGGGTGGCTCCCCTCAGTCAGCGGACGCGCAGCAGGGCGTCCAGCGCTGGGAGTACCACTGCACGGAGGGCTACAACGCCCCCACCATCATGGAGCGCGCCAACGCCGCAGGGGCGTCTGGTTGGGAGATGGTCAGCGCCGTGGGTAGCACTCGTGTCGCTGGGCTCTGGTGCTTCAAGCGTCCGAGGCGCTGAGCAAGCACAGCCGCGCGCGTGGTCTCGCCTCGCTACACCAGGGTGAGCGGGCTCTCCACGAAGTCGTTGGTGCCGGGCACGTGCACGTGCAGGCGGTGCTCGGCCACCTTGCCCTGCTGGATGCTCACCACGATGTACGCGCAGGGCCACATGAGCTGGCCGCTCTGCGCGAACGTGGCCGCGTCTTCGGCGCTGAAGTAGGCGCCGGCGTCGCAGTGCGAGTGGTAGATGACCTTGAGCGGCCGGCCGCTGTCTTCACCCGCGGTGAACGCCCGCTGCGCGCGCAGCTCGTTGATCTTGAAGTACATGGCGCTCGTGCGCGGGAACGTCTCGGGGTCTAGCCGGTGGTACTTGTCCGCCTCGTTCTCCTCGCGGCGCGCTTCGTCCAGCAGGTCGGGCTCGCCCGCGGGCCCCATCACGAAGCCGCAGGCCTCGCTCGGGTAGCACTCGAGCGCGTGCGCCTCGATCTCGGCCATGACGGCGGCGGGGATGCGCAGGTTCCCAGCGATCCAGGGCTTGTCACCAGACATACTTCTTCTCCCACTTCAGCGGCGCGAAGTACCGGTCGTGCCGGTCGCACGCGATGGTCACCACACAGCCCGGCTCGCCCTTGGCCACCAGGCGCTTGGCCAGCGTCAGCGCCGCCGCCACGTTGGCGCCGCTCGAGTGCCCCACCATCAGGCCCTCTTGCTCGGCCAGACGGTCCGACATGTCCCAGCCATCGTCGGTGCTCACGGGCAGGATCTCGTCCGGCAGCGTGGGGTCGTAGATGGCGGGCACGATGCTGCTGGCCATGTGCTTGAGGCCCTCGAGCCCGTGCAGCGCCTCTTTGGGCTCGGCCGCCACGCACACGATCTTGCGGTGGTGCTCGCGCAGCCGGCGTGTGGTGCCCATGGCCGTGCCGCTGGTGCCGAGCGCGGCCACGAAGTGCGTGATGCGGTCGCCCACCTGCTCCAGGATCTCGACGCCCGTGCCCAGGTAGTGAGCACCCGGGTTGCTGGGGTTGCTGTACTGGTCCGAGTAGAAGTACTTGTCCGGGTTCTCGGCCACCAGCTTGCGCACCAGCCGGATGGCGCCGTCGCTGCCCTCCATGGGGTCGCTGTGGATGAGCGTGGTGCCGAACGCTTGCGTGATGTCCTTGCGGGGCTTGCTCACGTTGGCCGGCATCACCAGCGCAATCTTGTAGCCCAGCGCCGCGCCGAACAGGCTGTACGCCACGCCCGTGTTGCCGCTGGTGGCGTCGATGAGCGTCTTGTCCTTGGTGAAGCGCCCGCTCTCGATGGCGTCCAGCAGCATCTGGCGCGCGGGGCGGTCCTTCACGGAGCCACCGGGGTTCATGTACTCGAGCTTGAGGTACAGCTCCACGCCCGGCACGTCACGCTCGATGGCGTGGAGGCGCACCATCGGGGTCTGACCCACGGCCTCGATGATGGATTCCATTCGGCGGAAGCGCACTTCAGTCGTCTCCAAGCAGGAAGAGGTTCGCGGGCAGCTCCGCGGGCTGGCCCAAGTCCAGCAGTTGCTTGATGCCCTCGACGGCCGTGAGGGCGCCGAGCAAGAGGTCTCTGGCGGGCCCGAGCGCAGCAGGCGCCAGGAGCGGCCCCAGCAGCTCGAGCGGGAGCAGATCGACCTCCTCCGCGGCGGAGTCGGGGTCGGTGTGCACGCTCACGCCCGCGCGCTGCAGGTAGTCCGCAGCGTGGGCACGCGAGGCCGGGGTGCCGCCGAACAGCCAGACCACGGCGTCGTCGAGGACCGCTTGGCCCTCGGCGCCCACCTCCGCGAGCATGCGCTGGCGGACGTGACGTGCTCCGTGGTCGGCGGGCAGCGTCATGCGCTCAGCGGCCGCCTGCGATGGCCGGCACCACGCTGATGGAGTCGCCGTCCTTCACGGGCGACTCGAGGCCGTCCAGGAAGCGGATGTCGTCGTCGTTGAGGAAGATGTTCACGAAGCGGAGCACCTTGCCCTCGTCGCTGAGGACGCGCTCCCGGATGCCGGGGTGAGCCGCCTCGAGCGCCGCGATGGCCGCGCCAACGGTGGCGCCCTCGACCTTGATCTCGTCGGCGCCGCCGGTGAGGGTGCGGAGCGGGGTGGGAATGCGAAGCGTGACGGCCATGGTGCAGGTTCCTAGTTGGGGGGCGGGACGTAGCGCTCCATGCGCAGGTCCTTGATCTCGCCCGCGCAGAGCGGGCAGCCCGGGCGCGGCCGAGCTTGAAACCGACGCAGCTTGCCGGCAAGCGCGTCGTAGTGGAAGAGCGTGCCGAGCGCGAACGGGTCGCCGGCCAGGTGCGCCAGCACCAGCGCGCTCTGGAGCGCAGCCACCACGCCCACCACGGGGCCCATCACCCCGGCGGTGGCGCAGGTGTCGGCGCGACCCGTGGGCAGGTCCTCGAACACGCAGCGCAGGCACGGGCCTTCTGCCGCGGTGCCGGCGCTCAGCAGCGCCCAGCCCGACCAGCGCACGGCGCCCGCGTGGGCCACGGGCACGCCGCGCAGGCGCGCCGCGTCGGCCGTCAGGAACTTGGTGGCGAAGTTGTCGGCGCCCTCGATGACCAGGTCTTGTTCGGCCAGCAGGTCTGGCGCTTCGGCGGGGCGCAAGCGTCCCTGCACGGCCACCACCTCCGTGGACGAGTCGGGGTGATCCGCACGCAGCCGCTCGGCCGCGCGGGTGACCTTGTCATGGCCCACGTCGGCGTCGGTGTAGAGCGTCTGGCGGTGGAGGTTGCTCACGTCCACCGCGTCGTCGTCCAGCAGGGTCAGGCGTTTCAGCGCACCACTCGCCATGAGCACCCGGCTGGCGGGCGAGCCGAGGCCGCCGCAGCCCACCACCAGGGCGCGCGTGATCGTGCTGCGCGACGTGGCGGGGAGGGCGCTCACTCGAAGTACTCGGCCAGGCTGAAGTAGCGCTCGCCCGTGTCGCACAGGAACGTGACCACGTTGCCGCCCGGGCCAATCTCGCGCGCCAGCTGGCACGCCACGCTCACGTTCGCGCCCGCGCTGATGCCCACCAAGAGCCCCTCTTCGCGGCTGAGGCGCTGCTTCATCTTCCATGCCTCGGCGTCTTCCACCGTGCGCAGGGCGGTGACCACGCTGGGGTCGTAGTTGTCGGGCACGAAGCCCGCGTTGAGCCCCTGGATCTTGCTGGGGCCGGGCGCCCCACCGCTCAGCACGGGGCTGGCCGCGGGCTCCACCGCCACCACCTGGATGCCCGGGCGCGCCTCTTTCAGCACGCGGCCCACGCCGGTCACCGTGCCGCCAGTGCCCACCGCCGCCACCAGCGCGTCCAGCCGCAGCCCCTCGAACGCCGCGAGGATCTCTTGCGCCGTGGTCTCCCCGTGCACCGTGGGGTTCGCCTTGTTGGTGAACTGCTGCGGCATGAACGCCCCGCGCTCCTCCGCGATGCGCAGCGCGGCCTCGAGGGCGCCGTCCATCACGCGCTCGGGCTCGGTGAGCACGATCTCCACGCCGTAGCTCTTGAGCAGCTCGCGCCGCTCGAGCGACATGCTGGCCGGCATGGTCAGCACCAGCTTGTAGCCCTTCTTGCGGCACACGATGGCGAGGCCGATGCCGGTGTTCCCGCTGGTGGGCTCCACCACGGTCATGCCCGGCCGCAGCGTGCCATCGCGTTCGGCGGCCTCGATCATGGCGAGGCAGATGCGGTCCTTCACAGAGCCGCCCGGGTTCAGGTGCTCGCACTTGACCCACACGCTGGCGCTGCCTTCTTCGACGACGCGGCGGAGGCGGACGATGGGGGTGCGACCGATGAGATCGAGGACGCTCGAGACGACGGGTGCGGACATGCGGGCTCCGGAATCAGATCGAGTAGACATAGCGCCTGGGTGGCCCGCGTCGAACGCCATCGGCTTCGCTGCGCGCGCACAGATCCTGAAGGTTGAGGGCGTCGAAGCACGCCTCGATGCTGGCCGAGAGCTCCTCGAAGACGTCCTGCGTCACGCGCCGGCTCAGCGGGTCCCCGCCCACCAGCTCGTCGCTGTCCGCCTCAATCTGCGTGGGCCCTTCGAGCGCCCGCACGATGTCCCCCACGCGGATGTCCCCGGCGGGCTGCGCCAGCGCATACCCCCCACGCGGCCCCCGCTTGCTGGTGACCAACCCCGCCCGCTTCAAGTCCTGGAAGATCTGCTCCAAGAACCGCGGCGGAATGGCCTGCCGCGAGGCAATATCCTTGATCTGCGTGGGGCCGCCGTCGTTGTGGAACGCGATGTCGAACATGGCGCAGACGCCGTAGCGGCCTTTGTTCGAGAGCTTCACACACCGTATATGCGTTTCCCCATCGGTAACGTCAAGAACATCCTTCGGGCGCTTGCTCACCTGCTGGCCGGTCGGGGCTTCCCTGGCAGTTCTGGAGGCGGGATCGTGAGGGGAGGTGGCCGGCAGACCTGCCTGCGGGGCCGGTCGCGCTGGCGCTCCCTCGGGTGCCTCCGCCCAATTCGGCGCGTCGTTCCGACGCTTGAATTGGGGCCCCCCCCACCCCCGCTGGCAGGCCCGCCGGCCCCCTCCCCGCGCGAGCGCCTGGCGGTGCGCGTGGAGCCCGACGGGGAACGGGTGGGGCGCACCCGGGGATGTCCTCTCCTGGGCGGGATTTACGCGACTGAGCGTGGGGAGCTCGCCGAGCCCAAGGGACACAGCTCGATGCGCCGCCGCCCCCCCGACGGGCATGTGCGCGCCGGAGCCGGCTGCCGCACTCAGCCGCACTTGGAGTGACCCTGCCCGACCCCTCGCGGTCCGAGCCAATCCGCACTCCGTCGAGCACCCGCGGGCACCCCCCATAAGGTCGTGCAAACTCCCGCGGCCCCGCCCGCACCGGAGGGCCGAGCCGAGTCCATCCCCGCTTCGGTGCACGCCCCGGATGCCCAGCCGAGACGGTTGCGTGGGGCCGGGGTGGGACGGGCCTCCGAGAGGGGGTGGGGGGGGCCCCAATTCAAGCGTCCGCAGGACGCGCCGAATTGGGCGGAGGCACCCGAGGGAGCGCCAGCGCGACCGGCCCCGGCAGGAGGCCTGTCCCACCCCGGCCCCTCACGATCCCGCCACCGCCTTGAACACCCGCCAGGTGAGCCCACTCGAGCAGGGGATTTACACAGCGCCACCCCGGTGCGACCATGAACCCACTGTGAAAGTTTGCACGATCTGCCGTGCCCGGTATCGAGGCAACCCCACGTCTTGTCCGCTGGACGGTGGGGCGCTTCGGGATCTGCCCGATCCGTTGATCGGCCGCACGGTGGCGGGGCGCTACCTCATTCAGGAGCGCATCGGGCAGGGCGGGATGGGGACCGTGTATCGGGCGCGACACGAGGTGGTGGGCCGCGACGTCGCGCTGAAATTCCTGTCGAGCGACCTCGCGCATCGCCCTGCGCACAAGACGCGCTTCCTGCGTGAGGCGCGCGCGGCGAACCGCATCAACCACGAGCACATCATCGACATCACGGACTTCGGCGAGACCGACGACGGCTTGGTCTACCTCGCGATGGAGTTCTTGGACGGCGTCCCGCTCAACAAGCAAATTGCCAAGCGCGACCTGAACGTGACGCGCTCGTTGGGCATCGCGCTGCAGGTGGCGCAGGCGCTCGGGCGGGCGCACGAGCTGGGCGTCATCCACCGCGACATCAAGCCGGACAACATCTACCTGCTGTCGGGGTACGCCACCGACTTCGTGAAGCTGCTGGACTTCGGGCTGGCGCAGATGAAGGGCGAGCTGCGCGTGACGGCCACGGGCACCGTCTTCGGCACGCCCGAGTACATCGCCCCCGAGCAGGCCCGTGGCGCGCCGCTCACGCACGCGTGTGACCTCTACGCGCTGGGGTGCGTGTTGTTCGAGATGCTGACCAGCGAGCTTCCGTTCCAGGGCTCCACGTCCGAGCTGGTTCTGGCGCACCTGCGCACACCGCCGCCCACCCCGTCGAGCCGTGGGGTGAACGTGCCGCCCGAGCTGGACGCGCTCATCTTGCGGCTCCTCTCGAAGCAGCCCGAGGCGCGCCACCCGAGCGCCTATGCGCTGGCCGGTGAGCTCAGCGACATGCTGCAAGCCATGGACGCCGCGACCGTGGAGCCCATCCCGCTCACCCGCAAGAGCCTGGCGCCGAAGCCCGGTGAGCCGCGCAAGGCGGTCAGCAAGGTGGAGGAGAACATCGGGCTCGACGGGGTCATCTCGTCTTGGGAGAACCGCCTCGAGGTGCTCGAGGACGTGAGCCGCAGAGCCCACGTCGGGTCGCAGGCGCCCGCTTGGCTGGACGAGCACCTGACGCGCATGCGTGGCCACGTGCAGGCCATGACCAAGGCGCGTGCGCGGCTGAACACGCAGGCCGGCGCCATCACGGAGGACGAGCGCAAGGTGCGCGAGCAGCGGCTGCAGATCGGGCGCGCTCTCGACGCGCTCGGTGGCGACGAGGCGCGCGCGGCGCAGCGCATCGAGGAGCACGCCGTGGCGCTCGGGAAGGGCCGCATGCACCTGGACCAGGCCCTGGTGGCGTGGCGTGCCGCGCGCATCGAGCTGGTCTCGCTGGTCCCCACGTTGCCCGACACGGGGCTGAACGAAGCGCAGCTCTCGGTGCTGGCGCAGGTGGGCCAGGTCGCCGAGCGGCAGCTGCAGGCCAAGCGCGCCATCGACGCGAACATGCGCGAGCTGGCCAAGGCCCGCGCCGAACACGAAGACATCCGCTTCCAGATGGCGCAGCTGAAGGGCCGCATGGGCTCGTTCAGCGCGGGCGCCGAAGTGGACATCAGCCCGGCGCGC
The DNA here is from genome assembly GCA_016706685.1 of Sandaracinaceae bacterium. Taxonomy (NCBI): domain Bacteria; kingdom Pseudomonadati; phylum Myxococcota; order Polyangiales; family Sandaracinaceae; species Sandaracinaceae bacterium. The sequence continues at coordinate 277,688 of JADJJE010000004.1, forward strand.
GAGGAGCTGGTCGCGCTCGAGCGCGAGATCCGCGAGCACCTCGATCAGGTGCTGGGTGACGCCGAGCCGGTGGTGCGCCACCTCATGTCCTTCCCGCACCTGCGGGACCGCATTCGCGCCGCTGCCGAACCTGCCGTGGGCTAGCGGAGCACCGCACGCTCAGCGCGGCGCGGTCTCGGCGTGGGCGCGCAGCAGCATGGCGAGGCCCGGCTGGTGGGCCGCCTGCGCGAGTTCGGCCGCTCGGAGCAGGTTGCGCTGCTCGGACCCGAGACCGTCCGTGGCAACCTCGCTCGGCGGCAGCTGGAAGGGCGGCACGCGCTCGGGGACGGCGCGGAGGTCCAGCTCGCCCAGCGTGAACGTGAGCAGCTGGAGCGCCGCGCGTGCGTGCCCTTCGGCCGCCAGGGCCTGCGCACGCGCCTCCGCCACCTGGGCCAGCAGGCCGGCGGTCCCGGGCGCGCCGTTGCCCAGCTGAGCATGAGCCTGGCGCAGCAGGGGGAGCAGGCCATCGGCGGGCGCCGTTCCCGTGCACGGCGCGAGCGTCAGCAACACACCCGTGATGCAGCTCGGGGCCCCCATCCGGCGCGCTAGCTCGGCGTCCGTGGTGAAGCGTGGGCGCTCGGGGTGGGCGTCCAGGAAGCGCCGCACGCGCGGGTCACGACCACCGGGGCCGCGCAGCGCGAAGGGGCGCAGGTCGGGGTGTCGCCGGTACACCAGCTCCCATAGCCAGCCCGAGCTCGCGAGCCCGAGAGGGATGACCACCACGTCGGGTCGCTGACCCTCGACCTCTTGCAGGTACATCAGGGGCGCCGCGTTGTGGTCGGCCTCCACCAGCAGCACTGCGTTAGGGGGCAGCTCTGCGAGGGCGGCCTCCGCCAGCACGCGGGTGAAGCGGTCGTCCACGCGCGTGCGCTCCCAGGGCGCGGGCGTAGCGAGGCCCGCCACCGCCAGCAGCGTGATCAGGGCCGCCACGTGCACCACACGACCACGCGTGTGGGCCCACTCCGCCGTGAGCGCGCAGCCTCCCGCCATGAACCAGAGCGGCGCGCCGAGGTACCCCAGGTAGTCCAGCACGCCCGGTGCGAACGGGTCGTAGCGCGCGTACCAGCCAACGTTCAGAAGCAGCAAGAGCGCACAGGGCAGCAGCAACCGCCGCGCGCGCAGCGCCACCCCCAGCAGCCCCAGCAAGGGCAGCGCCAGCAAGCCCACGCGTCCCGCCCAGCTCACGAACGCGCCCACGTTCGCCGCGAAGCCCGCCGAGGCCAGCGCCACCGACTTGCCCTGGTAGTCGGCGCCGCTCAGGTAGGCGCGCAACGTGGGCCAGTCGCTGGGGCGACCCCAAGCCACCACGTCGGGGTCGCGCGCGGCCAGCGGGACGTAGAGCCAGATGAGCATCCCCAGCAGCGCCGCTCCCACCGCTGGGGCGAGCGCGCGCAGGGGCAGCGTGCGGCGAAAGAGGGCCAGCAACACGAGCGGCGACATGGCGAGCGCGAAGAACGACGCGGTGACCGCGTTCGCTCCGCTGGTGAGCGCCAGCAGCAGCCCTGCGAGCGCCATGAAGCGTGTCCGGGTGCGGCCCTCGGGCGCATCGAGCGCGGGCAACAGACAAGCCAGCGACAGCGCGCCGAGCAGTGTCCCGAGAGGATAGACCTCGATGCGCGAGGCCGGCTCCCAGAGGCTGGCGTGCACGCCCAGCAGCGCCACCACGAACGGACGCGCGCGGCCCACCCAGCCGGTGGGGCAGGGCGCCACTCGGTCCAGCACGCTCACCACGGGCACCACGGTCAGCGCGCACGCCAGCGCCGAGAGCAGGTTCAGGCACACCAGCGGCGCGACGCCCAGCAGCCCACCCAGCCCCACCAGCCCGTGACCCAGCAGCGTGTGCAGCGGCTGGCCGATGGGGTGACCCACGCCTCCTTGCACCGCCACCAGCGCCAGCTCGGGGCTGTCGTAGAAGCCCATGTCGCGCGACATGCTGAGCGCGTAGTAGAGCCCCAGCGCCGCACACGCAGCCGCGGTCTCGCGCGGGTGAGCGAGGAAGCGTGGGGTCTCGATGGGCTGGGTGTCGGCCGTCATGCGGGCGGCTCGGTGGCGCGTGGGGCCGGAGAGAGGAGGCTCAGCAGCCCGCCAACGCCCGACACGGCGAGCTGTGTGGCGAACAGCGCGAGCGAAGCCGCCACGGCCACGGCGCCCGGCACGCCCAACGGCCGGTACAGCTGCACGAAGGCCCCCTCGCGGATGCCCGCGCCGGCGTGTGTGAGCGGGAAAAAGGCGGAGACGGCCGCCAGCGACACCACGGTGAGCGAGTGCGTCACCGCCACATTGGGCGCCAGGTCGGCCACCAGCACATGACCGCTCAGCGCGGTGAAGGTATGGGTGAGCGTGGACAGCGCGAGGGCGAGCACGAAGGGGCCACGCCGCTCGAGGGCCGGTACACGTGCCGTGATGCGCGCCAGGAATGCGGGCAGGTGGGGCGTGAGCTTGGGGGCCAGCGCCACGGCCAGCACCCCGCCCAGCGCCGCCAGGATGGCCAGCCCCGCGTACACGATGGGGACCTGCACGCCGGGCAGCGGCCACAGCGAGAAGCTGACGCCCACGAAGAAGAAGAGGCCAATCAGCCCGCACAAGCGCTCCACGAACACCACCGTGAGGCCCGCGGTGGCGCCTGCGTCGCCGAACACCTCGCGGCTGGCCACGCCGCGCACCAGGTCACCGCCCACCCCGCCAGGCAGCCACAGGTTGTAGAAGAACCCCATGAAGTAGAGCGAGAGCAGCCGGCCCGGGCCCGGCAGGTGCTGCGCCCCGTAGGCCCGCATGACGGCGGCCCAGCGCCAGGTCCCGATCACGGCCGTGAGCGCGATGAGCGCGGCGCTGCTGAGGAACGCCTGCGCGGAGATGCCCTGTAGCGCACGACCCAGCTCGGTCGGGTCATTCCGCACGATGACGAAGGCCAGGATGCCCACCGAGAACGCCACCTTCACGGCCAGCCACGTGTAGCGGCGGGTGCGCGACGCGCTCTTGGTTGCGACGCCGCTCGGCTCGCTCGTGCGTTCGTCGCCGGGGCTCATCGCGCAGTTGTAGCGTGGGAGCGATCCGGCCGCAGCAGTTCGTGCTGCTGGAGGTGCGCCATGAGCGTGTCGGCTTGGCGCTCCACCTCCGGCGCCAGCGTCTCCAGCACCTCGGCCACGCGCGCGCGGTCACCCGGCTGGAAGCACAGCCGCGGCCGGCGGGAGAGCGCGCGCTCCAGGAACTCGGCTACGCGCACAGGCTCGCGGTAGGCGTGCGGGGGGCCGGCGTCCCGCAGGCGGCGCAGCAGCAGCTCGAAGCCCACGCCCTGGTCACGGAACCCGAACACCAGCGGGTCGTGCTGCGCGATGGCGTGCGCGGCCTCGAGTGCTTCCACGTACGGCTCGCTCGCGTGGCGTGTCAGCAGCACGCCGTCCAGCAGCAGCTCGGTGCCCACGTGGGCCACCGCGCGCGCCGTGCCCCAGCCCACCTCGCGCTGCTCGAGCGCCTCGCGCGCGATGCCGGACAGCAGGAGGAACGTGGGCGCAGCGTGGAACGCATCGTCGGTGCGGTGATGCAGCGCCACGCCTTCCGCCACGCGCGCCTCCGTGACGGTGGAGAGGCGCGTGCCCGACATGGTGGCGAAGTCCGGCAGCATGCTGCCCAGCACGAAGCGTGGCTCGCGCTCGAACCAGCCCGCGACCACGGCGTGACCGAAGAAGTTCATGGGGCCTCCGGCGCGCCGGACAGGAAGCGCTCCAGCTGGGCGAAGCGCTCCCCGCCCAGCAGCGCGCTCGCGTCGCTGAAGAGATCCACGCTGGGGTCGCTTCCGAACCACGTGCGCTGCCGCCGCGCGTACGTGCGCGTGGCCTTGCGGATCAGCCGGCGGGTCTCGTCGAGCGACACGCCATCGCGCAGGTGCGCCACCACCTCTTTGTAGCCCACGCTGCCGAACGCGCGCGCGCTGTCGGCATGGCGCTCCCGCAGCGCGCGCACCTCGTCCACGAAGCCCCCGCTGAGCATGGCGTCGAGGCGCTGCTCGATGGCGCGCGTGAGCTGGTCGCCCGGCGGGTCCAGCACCACCATGAGGGACGCGTAGCGCCGGCCCCCCAGCGCGTGCTCCGCCTGCAGCTCCCCGAGGGCGCGTCCGGTCTGCTGGTACACCTCGAGCGCGCGCACGATGCGCAGCTGGTCGTTGGGGTGCACGGCGGCGGCCACCTTGGGGTCCACCAGCGCCAGGCGCGCGTGCAGCGCGGGAGCACCGAGGGCCGCGCTCTCGGCCTCGAGCGCCGCACGCAGCTGGGCATCCACCGGGGGCAGGGACACCAGCCCACGCAGCAGCGCCCGCAGCCACAGCCCCGTGCCGCCCACCACCACGGGGACCTTGCCGCGCGCGCGCACGTCCGTGATCGCCGCGCTGGCGCGTCGCTCGAACTCGCCCGCGTCCATGCCGTCTTCCGGCGCGAGGATGTCCACCAGGTGGTGCGGGAGCTGCGCGCGCTCGCTCGCCGTGGGCTTGGCGGAGCCGATGTCGAACCCGCGGTAGACCTGCACGCTGTCCGCGCTGATCACCTCGATGGGGAAGCGTTCGGCGAGCGCGAGCGCCACGCGCGTCTTGCCGCTGGCGGTGGGGCCGGCCAGCACCAGCAGCCTGTCCTCCGGCGCGCGCTCGTTCGGGGTCTCGGTCATGGCTCAGCGCCCCAGCCGCTTCTCGAGCTCGGCGAACGAGACGTCGTAGACCACCGGGCGCCCGTGCGGGCAGTGGCCGCGGAACTCGCCCACCTCGTCCATGGCGCGCAGCAGCGCCTGGCACTCGGGCACGCTCAGCGTGTCGCCGCCCCGGATGGCCGCGTGGCACGCCATGGTGGCGATGGCCATGTCCACAGCGTCCCCGTAGGCCCGCTCGCCCGCGCGCGAGAGCTCGTCCAGGAGGTCCTTGATGAGGCGCTCGGGCGAGGCCCGCCGCAACAGCGTGGGCACGGCGTGCACCGCCAGGGTGCGCGCGCCGATGGCGCTCAGCTCGAAGCCCGCGCGGGCGATGGCGTCGTGGGCCTCCTCGGCCAGCGCCACGTCGTGCTCGGTCAGCTCGATGCGCTCGGGGAACAACAGCCGCTGCGTGCTGACGCTCTTGTTCGCGAACGCGGCCTTCATGCGGTGGAACACCACGCGCTCGTCGGCCGCGTGTTGGTCCAGCACCACCAGGCCGTGCTCGCCTTCGCACACGATGAGCATCTGGCGCACTTGCCCCAACACGCGCAGGCGGCCGAACACGCCCTGCGGCGGGAAGAGCACGGCATCGCTGGCCGAGGGGAGGGCGGGGCCTGCCTCGAACACGCTCGAGAAGCTGGCCTGCGCCGGCTGCCCACGTGCTGCCGACGAGCCTCCCCACCAGGCCCACAGGCTGCGGCCCAGCAACGGCGAGCGACGCCCCCGCGTAGGGCACGGGCGTGGCGCCGGCCGAGAGGGGAGGCGTGGGCGCGGCACCCAGACCACCGAGGCGACCCTCCCAGAACCCGCTGCTGGAGCGGCTGGCCGGCCCGCCGAAGGCCTGCGTCCCCAGCTCCTTAGCGAGCACCCGTGTGACCGCCTCGTAGGTGGCCGAGCCGGCGGCGAAGCGCACCTCGCTCTTCTGCGGGTGCGCGTTCACGTCCACCTCTTCGGCGGGCAGGTCCACGTGCAGCACGCCCGCCGGGAACCGCCCGGGCGGGATCACGCTGCCGTAGGCGAACGTCACGGCGCGCGCGAGAGAGGCGTCTCGCACCGGCCGCCCGTTCACGAACAGGTAGAGGTTCTTTGCCCCCGTGCGCGCCCGCTCCGGCGCGCCCAAGGCGGCCCGCACCCCCAGGCTCGCGCGCTGCCCCTCGATGCGCTGCAGCGTCTCGTCGCCGAAGTTGGCCTGCGCGCGCGCGAACCAGTCCTTGGCCGGCAGCCACTCGCCCACGCGCCGCTCGTTGCTGAACACGTGCAGCCGCAGCTCGGGGTGGGCCAGCGCCACGCGACGGCACACGTCCATGACGTGGCTGGTCTCGGTCTGCCTGGCCTTCAGGAACTTCCGCCGCGCCGGCACCGCATGGAACAGGTCGCGCACGCTGATGGTGGTACCGGGCGCGCACCCCATGGGCTGCAGGGGCTGCACGTCCCCGCCATGCACGCGCACGCGCACGCCTTCCACGTCCTCGGCCCGCCGCGTGGTCAGCTCGAACCGGCTGACCGACGCGATGGAGGGCAGCGCCTCGCCCCGAAACCCCAGCGTCTTGATGTGCGTGAGATCGTCGAACGAGCGGATCTTGCTGGTGGCGTGCCGCTGGATGGCCAGCGCCGCGTCCGCGGGCCCCATACCGTGCCCGTCGTCGTTCACCACGATGCTGTCCACGCCGCCCTCGAGGATGGTGACCGTGACGGACGTGGCCCCTGCGTCGAGCGCATTCTCCAGCAGCTCTTTCACCACGCTGGCAGGCCGCTCGACGACCTCGCCCGCTGCGATCTGGTCGATCAGCGCGTCGTCCAGCAACCGGATGCGCGGCTCGGCCTGACTCATGGCAATCCGGGTACCAGAGGCGGGCTCGCCCCGCAACGTTCGCGGTCGCTGTGCCCAAGGGTGGTTGGTGTTTGAGTTTCCAAGCAGTTAGCGTGACTTGGGCAGGGCCTTTCGTTGACCCCCAAACACCCCGGTGATACGGTCCCTCGTCCTGCGCTAGCCCGTTCCCTGCTTAATGATGGCCACCAAGATCTGCCCAGTTTGTAAGAGCGAGTACGAAGGCGGCGAGGTCTTTTGCCCGCTCGACGGGGCCCGCGTGGTGACCCACACGCAGATGGAGTCGGGCGACATCCCGGACGATCCGCTCATCGGGCAGATGCTCGACAAGTACAAGGTCATCCGGCAAATCGGCGAGGGCGGCATGGGCCTCGTCTACGAGGGCATCCACACCGTCATCGAGAAGCGCGTGGCCATCAAGCTGCTGCGCGACGACTTCTCGAGCCGTCCCGAGGTGGTGGCGCGCTTCCGCCAAGAGGCCAAGAGCGCGTCGCGCATCGGCCACGAGCACATCGTCGACATCAGCGACTTCGGCGAGACCATCACCGGCGCCAGCTACTTCATCATGGAGTACCTGGAGGGCGAAGACCTCGCCAACGTGCTGGAGCGCGAGGGCGTGCTGGCCGTCCAGCGGGCCATCGCCATCGTCAGCCAGTGCTGCCGCGCGCTCGGCGCCGCGCACTCGAAGGGCATCGTCCACCGCGACATGAAGCCCGAGAACATCTTCTTGGTGTCGCGCCACGACAACGCGGACTTCGTGAAGATCGTCGACTTCGGCATCGCCAAGATGTCGGACATCGAGACCCCCGGTGAGCCCGGTCGCAAGCTCACCAAGACCGGCATGATCTTCGGCACCCCCGAGTACATGTCGCCCGAGCAGGCCGCGGGTAAGCACCTGGACCACCGCGTGGACGTCTACGCCATGGGCGTCATCCTGTTCGAGTGCGTCACCGGGCGCGTGCCGTTCGTGGGTGACTCGTTCATGGGCATCCTGACGCAGCACATGTTCGAGGACCCACCTCCGCTGGCCGAGGTGAACCCGCACGTGGAGTGCAGCGCCGAGCTGGAAATGGTCATCTACAAGGCGCTGGCCAAGGCGCCCGAGGATCGCTACCAGGACATGCCCGAGCTGCTGGAGGCGCTCGAGGCCGCGTCCGAGGGCCGCGTCGCCAAGTCCACGCTGGCGGGCTACGGCGAGCCCGTCAAGGCGCAGCGCAAGGCGCCCCGCTCGCTGGCTCCCGGCCGAGCCGTGGCCCCCGTCGCCGCCCCCGAGCGCAGCAAGCTGCCCATGATCCTGGCCATCGTCACGGTGCTGGCCCTCGGCGGCGGCACCGCGGCGTGGTTCATCAGCCAGCGCCCCGTGGTCGTGGCCGAGACCCCCGACGTGAACACGCCGCCCGACGCGGCGATCGTGGACGCGGGTGGGCAGCCCCAGGTGGCGGTCGCGCCCGAGACGGGCCTCGCCGAGGACGCTGGAGCAGAAGGCCCGGCCATGACCATCGTGCGCGTGGAGACACGCCCCGAGGGCGCCAGCGTGCAGGTGGCCAACACCCAGCAAATCTGCGGCCCCACGCCCTGCACGCTGGAGGTGATCTCGGGGGTGCCCATCGTGCTGCAAGCGCGTCACGGCCTCTCTGTGGGTGACCTCGAGATCACGCCCGAGGGGTCCAGCACCACCGTGCAAATGGCCCTGGTGCGGCGCACCGGCGCGGGTCGCCCGCCCACCACCATGGGCACCACCGAGACGGGCAGCGACACGCGCATGACCGACGGGCAGACCAGCACCATGATGAGCGGCGACCTGAAGGTGCCGGACATCTTCCGCTGACGTCGGCGCTTGCGCTTGGTGCACCGGGGCCCCAGGGTGCCCGCGCCATGACGCGCCAGGATCCGGATACCCTAGAAAAGACGCTCGCCGACCTCGAGTGGGACCGCCTCTCGCAGGCCGTGGCGGAGCGCTGCCGTGGCCCGCTGCGCGCGCGCTTGCATCGCCTGCCCATCGCCGAGACACGCGAGGGCACGGTGCTGGCGCTGGCCGAGACGCGCGAGGCCATGACGCTCGCGTCCATGGGTGAGGCGCTGCGCGTGGACGGCGCGCGTGAGGTGCTGCCGCAGCTGCAGCGTCTCGAGAAGCGTGGCGCGCTGGACGGGCCCGCGCTGCGTGACCTGATGAGCGTGCTGGGCGTGGCCCGTGCGCTGCGGCTCTTCCTGGGGCGTCACCGGCACGTGGCCCCCACGCTGCATGCGCGCTGCGCGCTCGACCCCACGCTGGACGTGCTGCTGGACGAGCTCGAGAACGCCATCGAGTCGGATGGCAGCGTGTCGGACCGCGCCAGCCCCGAGATTCGGCAGCTGCGCACCGAGGTGGCCAACCTGCGCGCGCGCTTGATCGCCAAGCTCGAAGAGATCCTGCACGAGAAGGCCGCCATCCTGTCCGACGGGTTCTACACCGAGCGCGATGGTCGCTATGTGGTGCCGGTGCGGCGCGACGCGCACGAGACGCTGCCCGGCATCGTGCACGGCACCAGCGCCAGCGGGCACAGCGTGTTCGTGGAGCCGCGCGCGCTGGTGCCCTTCGGCAACCGCCTGAAGATGGCGCAGGGCGAGCTCGACCGCGAGATCACCCGGTTGCTGGCGGTGCTGTCCGAGCTGGCCGCCGAGCGTCTGCCCAGCCTCATGGCGGCGGCCGATGCCATCGATCACGCGGACCTGCGTGGCGCTTGCGCGCGCCTCGGCGAAGACCTGCGGGCGCGCGTCATCGACCTCTGCGACGACGCCGAGATCGACCTCAAGGCCGCGCGCCACCCGCTGCTGCTGCTGGACGGCGTGGACGTGGTGCCGAACGACCTGCCCATTGGTGCGGGCCGCGCGCTCGTGCTCTCGGGGCCCAACGCGGGCGGCAAGACGGTGGCGCTCAAGACGCTGGGGCTGGCGGCGCTCATGATGCGCGCGGGCCTGCCCATCCCGGCCGCAGACGGCAGCCGCTGTGGCTTCTTCACGCACGTGGCTAGCGACGTGGGGGACGACCAGAACCTCCACAAGAACCTGTCCACCTTCTCGGCGCACGTGACGCGGCTGGTGCGCATGCTGGACGAGTGCCAACCCGGCGCGCTGCTGCTCATGGACGAGCTGGCGGGCGGCACGGACCCCGAGGAGGGCAGCGCGCTGGCCTGTGCGCTGGTGGACACCCTCTGCCGGCGCGGCGGGGCCGTGGCGGTCACCACGCACTACGAGGCCTTGAAGGCCATGGCCATGCGCGACGACCGCCTGATGAGCGCCGCGGTGGGCTTCAACGTGGCGGCCATGCTGCCCACGTTCGAGGTCACGCTGGGCATGCCGGGGGCCTCGAGCGCGCTCGACGTGGCCCGCCGCTTCGGGGTGCCCGAGATCGTGATCGAGCGCGCCCGCGCCGTGCTTCCGGAACAGACGCGTGACTTCGACCAGCTGGTGCGCAGCATCGAGGTGCTGCGTGAGCAGACGCAGCGCAGCCTGAGCAGCGCGGCCGAGCGTGAGCGCGCCGCCGAGGCCCTGCATCAGAAGGCCCAGGCCAAGCTGGACGCGCTCATGGTGGCCGACCAGCGCAGCGTGGAGCGCGCCACCACCAAGCTCTTCGACGACCTGCGTGACCTGCGCGAGCGCATCAAGGAAGCGCGCAAGAGCCTGCGCGAGGCGCGCGACGAGCAGACGCTGCAGTCCCTCCTGAAGAGCGCCGATGACGCGCTGCGGGGCGCCAACAACCTGGTGGCCGAAGCGCGCGCGGGCCGCGAGGAGCCGCGTGGGGACGCAGCGGCCGTGACGCCGGCCGGTGAAGCCGACGTGGCGGTGGGCAAGACCGTGCACGTGGCCCGCCTCGGGCGCAGCGCCGTGATCGTGGAGGGGCCGCTCAAGGGCAAGGTGCGGGTGGCGGCCGGCGCCCTCAAGCTGTGGGTGGACGTCAGCGAGCTGGGTGGCGCGCCCAAGGACAAGGCGGCCGAGCGCGCCGCCCCGCTCGAGCCGCTGAGTGTGCCGATGAGCGCGGCGCCCAGCACCCCCACGGCGGACAACACCCTCGATCTGCGCGGCATGCGTGTGGACGACGCGCTGGCCCTGCTGGAGGCGTTCCTAGACCGCATGTTCGGCGCCGGGGAGACCACGGCCTACGTGCTCCATGGGGTGGGCAGCGGCGCCTTGCGGGATGCCGTGCGCACCCAGCTGCGCGAGCACACCCGCTATGTGCGGGACCAGCGACCGGGGGAGCGCGACGAGGGCGGCGAGCGCATCACCGTGGTCCACCTGGTGCGGTAGTACCGCCTCATTCCCATCAACACGCTTGAACCCGCCGCAGGGCCCGGTTATAGGAACGACGTGAGCGAACGCGGGCAACCCACTGTGAGGGAGCTTCAGCATCGAGCCGAGCGCGCGCTCGAGGGCGGTCGACGCGCGGATATCGAGCGCACGCTCATCGAGCTGGCGCGCGTGGCCCCGGTGGGCAGCGACGCGGCGTTGTTCGCGCACCGCCACCTCGCCGAGCTGCACCTCGAGGACAACCCCTGGCGCGCGGCACTCCACCTGCGGCGGGCCATCGACGCCGGGCACCCGCGCCACGGCGACGTGCTGCACGCGCTCATGGGCCTCTGCCAGGCGCTGCTGGGCAACTATGCATACGCCGCTCGCTGCTACCGCCGCGCGCTGAGCTTCGCGCCCGGCACCCCGTGGTATCACCACAACCTTGGCCACCTGCTGGACGTGGGCCTCGACGACCTGCCGGGCGCCGAGCACCACCTGCGCCTCGCTTACGAACAGGAGCCCCTGCACGACGAGGTGGTGGCTTCGCTGGCGCACTGTTTGGCGCGTCGCGGCAACTTGCCCGAGGCGCTGGTGCTGGCACGCGAGGCCGTGTCCCTCGCGCCCCGCCACAAAGAGCACCGGGCCCTCAAAGACTGGATAGAGCAGGGGGCGCCGGCCAAGCGTCCCCGCACCGTGAAGCGCGTCATGGGGCGCGTGGGCGGTGCACCCAGCGCGGGCGCCGAGTTCGACGTCGACGCCTCCGCCTACGAGGACGAGTTCTCGGAGTCGGTGGCCGCGCTGCTGGTGGACCAGATGATCGCCGGTGGCTTCGACCCAGACGACATCACCTGCGCGCGCGATGTGCTGGACGACTACATCGGCCTGCGAGACGCGGTGGGCAGGCCCGACGTGCTGGCCGCCGCCGTGGAGTACACGGTGTCGCAGCTGCGCGGGCTGGGTCGCAGCCAGCAGAACATCGCCGACCGCTACGGCGTGACGCGGGGCGCGCTGGGCCACCGTTCGCGCGACATCCGCACGGCGCTGTCGCTCCATCCTCAGACGCGCTGAGCCGGCGCTGCTCTTGTCCGCGTCCCAATCGCCGGAAAGTTGCCGGCGATCGCCGCTCCGTCGTATGCGTGGCTCGTGGATCGACTGCCTGCCGCCACCTCCCTCTCCCGTGCCCTTCTGACGCTCTCACGCTCGTCGGCGACCGGAGTCTTGGACGTCGTCGCGAGCGGTGTGGAGCGTGGCCCGTCTCGAGCCCGCGTCAGCGTGGTGGCAGGGACGCCGCGCGCCATCGCGCTGTCTGAGCCGGACGGTGACTCTCTCGGCGACCTGCTGGTGGCTTCGGGTGCGCTGCGCGTGGCGAGCGCGCTCGGCATCGAAGCGGCGCTCGGCGGCGAGCACTCGGCCATGCGCCCCGTGGGCGAGTGGTTGGTGGCGAGCGGGCTGGTCTCACAGCGCGACGTGGAGACCGCGCTCACGCTCCAGCTGCGCCGCCGCTTGATGCGCCTGTTCGCGTTCCGCGACGCGGACTACCGCTTCACGGCAGGCACCCCCGAGGTGGGCGTCCCGCTCATCGATGCTCCCGTGAACGTGTCCGAGCTGGTGCTGGGCGCCATGCGCGAGGCGCTGTCCGACGAGAGCCCCACTCAGCTGCGGCGCCGCTTGGGCGAAGAGCTGCTGGAGCTCACGCCGCTCGGTGAACAGATGTTGGAAGAAGCCGCGCTCGATCCGAGCGAGCTGGCCATGGTCTCGCTGCTGCGCGCGAGCGCGTGTCAGGTGGAGTCCGTGCTGGCGGCATCCAACGGCAGCTTGCGCGCGCTGCGCACGCTGGCCTCGTTGAAGCTCGTGCGTGCGGTCGCGCCGCGCGGGCCCGACTCCTACGGGCTGCTGCTGCGCAAGCACCGCGAGGTGCAGCGCCACGCGAGCGCCTGGACCCTGCTGGACCTGCCGTCCACGGCGGCGCCCGATCAGGCACGCGCAGCGCTGCGTCGCCTCGCGCGCAGCCTGCACCCGGACCGCTTCCAGGGCAGCGGCTCCACGTCGGCGCAGCGCATCTCGCACGAGGTGCTGACCGCGCTGGTGAGCGCCGAAGCGGACCTGCGCTCCGGTCGCTGAGGGCGCTCGCAAGCCGTCAGCGGAGAGTCAGAGCGCATCGTGAGCGTTGTCGTGAGCGTTGTCGCGTCCCTACCCGGCCCTCAATCGGGCCCGGACTTGGCGGGAGGTTCCAACCGCAGGGGAAGTCAGCCCAACGGCCCGACTGGGAGTTCCGAAGCCCTGGATGAGGCTGAAATCGAGACCCATCCAGCCTTGAACCACGCAGTCCGCGCCCGGTAGGGTGTCGGTGACTTCCGTCGCCGTCGCCGTCGCCGTCGCCGACAACGATCACGTCAACGGCTACGCACGGGCTCGTTTCGAGGGTACGTCCTGGCGCCTCTGTGGACCCATACGGTCCAGACCGCGCGACCTAGCGGCGCGCCTTCTTGGGCGCGGGCTTCTTTGTGGCTTTCGCCTTTGGTGCGGGCTTCTTGGGAGCAGCCTTCTTCGCCACGAGCTTGGCCTTGGGTGCAGTCTTCTTGGGCGCGGGCTTCTTGGGAGCAGCCTTCTTCGCCACGAGCTTGGCCTTGGGGGCAGTCTTCTTGGGCGCGGGCTTCTTCGAAGCAACCTTTGCTGCGGGCTTCTTGGGCGCAGCCTTCTTCGCCACGGGCTTGGCTTTGGGCACAGGCTTCTTGGGGGCAGCCTTCTTGGCTGCAGCCTTCTTGGGCACAGCCTTCTTGGGGGCAGCCTTCTTGGGGGCAGCCTTCTTGGGGGCAGCCTTCTTCGGAGCGGGCTTGGCCTTGGGGGCAGGCTTGGCCTTGGGGGCAGGCTTCTGCGCGGGCTTGGCCTTCCCCGCTGGGGCAGCCGTCTTGGCCGGCACCGTAGCCACGCCGGTCCTCGCCGCCGCGGCTTTTTCCACCGCTCCGCTCGTGGCGCCGGATGCGGGCTTCGCAGCCGCAGGCTTCACGGGCGCAGCAGCCACCACCGTTGGCACCACGGGCTTGGCCACCAGCGTGACCGGCTTGAGGTTGGCCGGCTTCAGCGCGGGGGCCTTGGGCTTCTCCACCGGGCTCGGCGGACGCTCCGAGGCGGAAGCCCCGCTCCCGCTGACGACTCCGTCCTTCTTCTTGCGCAGGATGACGCGGCGCGGCTTGGTGCGGCCCTCGTCGCTGGCGCTCGAGCTCGCGCTGGTGATCGCTGGAGCGCTCACGTTCCCCGCCGAGGTGATGGGCGTCAGCGCGTGGCGCATGCCCACCATGTCGGCCGTGGGCATTTGACCTGCGCGGGTGGCCGCGCGGTGCGCCGCTTCCATGGCGCCGGTCTTGCCGAAGTAGCGCTTCATGGGGTCCAGATACAGGCTGCGCCAGATCTCGCGCGCGGCGGCCGCATGCCCCGCCGGGATCTGCGAGTGCTGGATGCTCACCTTGGTGCCACCGGCCGCAGGCTGCAGCAGCACATCCACCTGAGAGTCTGGTGCGTCAGCGGGAAAGTCTTGCGTCCGCCAAGCCAGGAGGATGCGCTTCCCGGTCTCGAGCTTCACGTGGGTGGCCTCGATGAAGCGAGCACGGGCGGTGACCCGGCCTCCGACCCACGGATTGATCACTGCCACCGAGCCCGTGATGGCGCTGTGCCGCCGAGAGTCCATCCACGCAGCGTAGATGGCGTTCGGGCTAGCCGGTATCAGTGATGAGACTTGAACCTCTTCGAGGGACATGGCGGTGCTGATCCGTCGCGTGTCACGAGAAAGAAGTCCACAAAAACCTTGACTCGCTCACCAACTTTGCAACGGGGCGTTTCAAAAACGCGAACAATTTCAATGTGACAATTATCAGCCAGTTGTCGCCGTTCGACGATCGTGGACACACCCCCGGATTCCTGCGCGCTCGCCTCGGCCGGCCATTCGCTCTAGTCTCGCGCGCGGTGACCCCTCGTCTCCATCCGATCTACCTCGACCGCGGCGGCACGTTCTGTGACGGAGTCACGCGTGATCCGCGCACCGGGGCCGTGCGCGTTGCGAAGCAGCTCTCCACGGACAGCGCCCCGCTGGACGTCATCCGCGAGCTGCTGGAGCTCGCACCCGGAGCACCCATCCCGGCCTGTCACGTGCGCATGGGCACCACGCTGGCCACCAACGCCCTGCTGGAGCGCCGTGGGGCGCGTACGGCGCTGGCGATCACGCAGGGCTTCGGGGACCTGTTGCGCATCGGTGACCAGTCCCGCCCCAAGCTGTTCGAGCTCGACATCGTGCGCCCGGAGCCGCTGTACGAGCGCGTCATCGAGCTCCACGCGCGTGTGGCCGCCGACGGTGCGCGCTGCGTGAGCTTCCGTGCCGACGCGCTGCGCCGCCATCTCGAGCGACTGCGCGCCGAGGGCATCCAGTCGCTGGCCGTGGCGCTGCTCCACTCACCCACGGCGCCAGAAGACGAGCTCTCCGTGGCCGCGCTGGCGCGCGAGGTGGGCTTCGAGTGGGTCACGCTCTCGCACGAGGTGGCACACACGCTCGGGTTCCTGGCGCGCGCCGAGACGTGCGTGGTGGACGCGTACCTCACACCGGTGATCCGGGCCTACGTGTCCGAGCTGGAGCGCGCGCTGCCCGGCAGCCGCATCGAGCTGATGCAGAGCGGCGGCGACATGATGGAGGCGGCACGCTTTCGCGGGCGTGACGCGGTGCTGTCGGGGCCGGCGGGGGGCGCTGTGGCCGTGGCAGACGTGGCTCGCCGCGTGGGGGCGCGCGAGGCCATCGGCTTCGACATGGGCGGCACCAGCACCGATGTGTGCCGCTTCGCGGGTGAGCTCGAGCGCGTCTACGAGGCGCGTGTCGCCGGGGCCCGCCTGCGCGTCCCCATGCTGGACATCCACACCGTGGCGGCGGGGGGTGGCTCTCTCTGTCGGCTGCAGGGGCGCCGCTTGGTGGTGGGGCCCGAGAGCGCAGGCGCCCGGCCCGGCCCGCTCTGCTATGGCGACCCCAACGCCACCGAGCTGGCGCTCACCGACGTGGCGCTGTTCCTGGGGCGTGTGCCCGACACGCGCTTTCCATTCCCGCTGCGGCGCGAGCGGGTGGCGCGGCGGCTCATGGAGCTGAGCGACAGCCTGGGCTTCGGTC
Organism: Sandaracinaceae bacterium; assembly: GCA_016706685.1. NCBI lineage: Bacteria > Pseudomonadati > Myxococcota > Polyangiales > Sandaracinaceae > Sandaracinaceae bacterium. The sequence goes on from JADJJE010000004.1 coordinate 293,635, forward strand.
AGCACGAGCAGGGCGCGGCCCGCGTGGCCGAGGGCTTCCTGGAAGTGGCCGCGGCCACCATGGGCGAGGCCATCCGCAAGGTGTCGGTGGCGCGTGGCCACGACGTGCGGGACCACGCCTTGGTGGTGTTCGGCGGCGCGGGCGGTCAGTACGCGTGCCGTGTGGCGCGCACGCTGGGGGTTCGAACCCTGGTGTTCCATCCGCTGGCGGGTGTGCTGTCGGCCTATGGCATGGGTGTGGCGGAGACCGCCTGGCACGGGCTGCGCGATGTGGCGGGCGTTCCGCTCGAGGAGGCCCAGCTGCCGGCGCTCCAGCGCCTGGCCGACGAGCTGGCCGAGGAAGGGCGCAGGCTGCTCGCGTCGAGCGACGTCACCGAGGCAGGCTTCGACGTGGAGCAGAAGGTGGACCTGCGCTCGGCCGGCACGGAGACCTCCCTGTCGGTCGCACTCGCTGACGCCGCCGGCATGCGCGCCGCGTTCGAGCGCGCTCACGTGGCGATGTTCGGCTACGTGCGTGCGCAGCCCGTGGTGTGCGCGGCCGTGCGCGTGCGGGTGGTGCTGCGCGCCACGTCGCTCGGCCCGTCGAACGACGCCACTAGCGTCCCTCCGGTGATGCCAGACCACCCCACCACCCGAGAGGCGGCGACCACCTCGCTCTTCCTGGACGGTGCGTTCCGTGATGTCCCGCTCTACGCACGCGAGCAGCTGCCTACCGAGGTGGCGGGCCCCGCGGTGATCACGGAGGCCACCGCCACGCTGGTGATCGAGCCTGGCTTCACCGTGCACCGCCGCGCCGATGACATCTTGGTGTGCACGGACGAGCGCGACCCCCGCGCGGGCCTCGCCCCCGTGCAGGAGGACACGCGTCTCGACCCAGTGCGCCTCGAGATCTTCCACCATCGGTTCATGTCCATCGCCGAGCAGATGGGGGCTGTGCTCGAGCGCACCGCCATGAGCACCAACATCCGCGACAGGCTGGACTTCAGCTGCGCCATCTTCGACCGCGCGGGCGCGCTGATCGCGAACGCGCCGCACATCCCCGTGCACCTCGGCGCCATGAGCGAGTCCGTGTTGGCCGTGTGTGCGGCGCATCCACGCATGGCGCCGGGAGACGTGTTCGCCACCAACGACCCCTCGGGCGGCGGCTCGCACCTGCCCGACATCACGGTGGTGACTCCCGTCCACCTGGACGACACGGGCCCCGCGTACTTCGTGGCGTCGCGTGGCCACCACGCGGACGTGGGCGGCATCACGCCCGGCTCCATGCCGCCGTTCTCCCGCACCCTCGCCGAAGAGGGCGTGGTGCTGCGCGCGCTGCAGGTGGTGGTGCGCGGTGAGTTGCAAGAAGACGACCTGCGCGCGGCGCTCGGCTCAGGCCCACACCCGGCGCGCCGCCCCGAAGAGAACCTGGCGGACCTCGGCGCACAGATCGCCGCCAACCAGCTGGGCGAGCGGCTGCTGCGCGAGCTGGTGGCGCAGGTGGGCCAGCCCGTGGTCGATGCCTACATGGCGTACGTGCAGGACGACGCGGCCGCGTCCGTGGCCGAGGCCATCACCGCGCTCCCCGACGGAGAGCATCGCTTCGAGGACGCGCTCGACGACGGGGCGCCCATCTGCGTCAGCGCACGCATCACGGGCAGTCACCTCGCGCTCGACTTCACGGGGACGGGGCAGGCGCTCGACACCAACCTCAACGCGCCGCGGGCCGTGACGCGCGCCGCCGTGATGTACGTGCTGCGCTCGCTGGTATCGCGTGAGATCCCACTCAACGCAGGCTGCGTGCGCGCCGTCACGCTGACCATCCCGCCCGGATCGCTGCTGGACCCGCCGCCCGAGTGCGCTGTGGCGGGTGGCAACGTCGAGACCTCGCAGCGCGTGGTGGACGTGCTGCTGGGGGCGCTCGGCCGCGCCGCCGCCAGTCAGGGGACCATGAACAACCTCACGCTGGGCGACGACCACTTCGGCTACTACGAGACGATTGGCGGTGGCGCCGGTGCCAGCGCGGCCCATGCTGGCGCCTCGGGCGTGCACACGCACATGACCAACTCTCGGATCACCGACGTCGAGCTCCTGGAGGCGCGCTACCCCGTGCGTGTCCGGCGCTTTGCGCTGCGGCGAGGCTCGGGTGGCGCAGGCCGGCACCCGGGGGGCGAAGGGCTCGTGCGCGAGCTGGAGTTCCTGGCCCCGCTCACCGTGAGCGTCATCTCCGAGCGCCGCACGCGTGCTCCCTTCGGCCTCGCGGGCGGGCAACCCGGCGCCCCGGGAGCCAACTTCCTCAACGACGCTGCATTGCCGGGAAAGTGCTCGGTGCGCGTGGCGAGCGGCGACGTGCTGCGCATCGAGACCCCCGGGGGCGGCGGCTTCGGGCCTCCACCCATGGCGGGAAAAGCGCAGCCGTGAAGCTCTGGACGCGGCTCAAGAACGTCGTCGTCAGCGGCATCCTCGGGCTCGACGACTCGCCGCAGCGCATCGCGCTCGGGGTGTTCTTGGGCTTCGTGGTCGCCATGACCCCCACGCTGGGGCTCCAGATCGTCATCTACGTGGCGCTCGCCGCGCTGCTGCGCGTGAACAAGGTGGCCGGTGTGCCCATCTTGTTCATCACCAACCCCGTGACGGCCGTGCCGGTCTACGGCTTCTGCTGGTGGCTGGGCAACCTGGTGCTCCACGGTGGGAAGGGCGAGTCCAGCTGGGAAGAGGTTCAGGCGCGCCTCATGGCAGCCGAGTCGGGGAACAACGAGAGCCTGTGGGAGCAGATGCTCTCCGCCGACTTCTGGAGCCGCGTGGGCAGCGCCATGGCGCAGCTGGGGGGCGAGCTGTGGCTCGGCTCGCTGGTCAGCGGCGTGGCGCTCGGGCTCCCAGCCTACGGCCTGGTGCTGTGGGGGGTGGGCGCCTATCGCAAGCGCACGCGCGAGAGCGTGAATCCCGAGCCCGCGCTCCCCGAGGCCATCGTGCGCAACGAGCGCTCGACGCCCCCGCCACCGCCACCGCGCTAGACCAGCTCGGCCGGCAGCAGCTCCGCGAGCCGCGCGAACTCTTCCACGCTGAGGGTCTCGCCGCGACGCTGGCCATCGATGCCCGCTGCCGCGAGCGCCGCGTCCAGCTCCGTGGTGTCCGGGAAGAGCCCGCGCAGCGCGTTGCGCAGCGTCTTGCGGCGCTGGTGGAAGGCGGCGCGCACCACGGCCTGCAGCTGGGGGGTCTCTTCGGCCCGTGGCACGTCGAGCGGCGTCAGCCGCACCACCGCGCTCTCCACCTTGGGGGCGGGGTGGAACGCGCCGCGCGGCACGTCCAGCACGTGGTCGATGTCGTAGACCGCGGACAGGAACACGGACGGCGCACCGTACGGTCGCTCACCCGGCGCCGCCAGCCAGCGCTCGGCCACCTCGCGCTGCACCATGACCACCACGCGCGCGATGCTGCGGTGCTGCTCCACCAGGTTGCGCGCGATCATCCCGGTGATGGCGTAGGGTAGGTTGCCCACCACCACCACGCGCTGGTCACTGCCCGGGTCCATGAAGCTTCCGAGGTCCACGCTCCCGGCGTCCCCGTCCACCACTCGGAAGTTGGGCGCGTTGCCGTACTCCTGCCGCAGGACCGCGATCATGTCGGGATCACGCTCGAGGCCGATGATCTCGGCGCCCGAGTCGATGAGCGCCCCCGTGAGCGTGCCGAGGCCGGGGCCCAGCTCCACGCAGCGCTCGCCGGGCGAGAGCCCTGTGGCCTGGGCGATGCCGCGCACCGTGACCTCGGAGATCAGGAAGTTCTGCGAGTAGTGGCGCTTGGCGCTCAGGCGGTGGCGCCCCAAGACGGCCCGCGGATCCTCGAATTGCCAGGTGTTCACGAGGCGAGCCTGCCAGAGGGCGAGGCATACGCCAGCGCGGACGCGGCGTCGGCCCCGTCCGACACCCGCAGCGGCACCCCCAGCCGTCCGAAGAAGGCGCGCGCCTCACGCAGCTGGCGCGCCTCGGTGCGCCCGTGGACGGCGGCCTCGAGCGGGGTCTCGGGGCGGCTGGTCAGCATCAACACCGTGAGCGCGTGTCCGTGGGCCTGCAGCAGCTGCACGGTGCGCCGCAGCGCGTCGGTGTTCACCACGCCGTGGAAGTCGGTGATGAGCGTGATGGAGCGCGGCGCGCGCTCGCGTGAGGCGGCCAGCTGCAGCGCCTCGGCCAACGCCGTGCCCTTGCGCCCGTAGTCCGCCTCCGGGGCGGTGAGCGAGCGGCAGCCCGCGGCTGCGACAGAAGGCCCGCAGCGTGCGCGCCTCGGGCGTGTCGGCGTGCACGTTCTGCTCGAAGGCCTCGCGGTCGAGCGATGCGTGCACGTGCCGCACCAGCGAGCGGTAGCGCCCCGACTTACCCGGCGAGAAGTCGAGCCCGTCCTGATGCCGGATGTAGCGCGCCACCAGGGCACCCACCTGATCGTCGTCGAAGGCCGTGAGGTCCGCGTCCACCACCTCGGTGGCCGCCAGCATGGCGTCGTACAGCTTGGGCAGCTGCATGGCGCCTTCTCCGACGGGCACGTGCGCGATGGGACGCTCGTCCGCCAGCACCAGGCCCACACGGTCTCCGTCGCGCAGCGCCCGCAGCGAAAGGGCCGCGCAGGCGTCGATGGCGTGGTCCAGCTTGCGCGCGCCCGGCTCGCCGCCGCGCATGCTGCCCATGACGTCCAGCACCACCACGTGCGCCTCTTGGACCTCCTGCTCCACCTCCTTGATCAGCAGGCGCCCGCTGCGCGCGCTGGCCTTCCAGGCGATGGACTTGAACGAGTCGCCGGGCTGCAGCTGCCGCAGCTCGTGGAAGTCGGTGCCGCCCCCTCGCCGACGCTGCGCCGTGCGGCCCGCGCGGCTCGCGGCATAGCCCGTGCGCGGGTGGCTGCGCCGGGCCAGCGCCGCCGCGCGTGGCAGCACGCGCACCACCAGCGGGTTCGGGAAGTAGAGCGGCATGCTGAAGAGGCCAAAGGGACCGCGCAGCGAGACGGCGAGCCCGTGCAGCACCACACGCCCCACGGCCCGCGCGCTCAGCCGGCAAGTGAACTCGGTGCGCGAGCTGGGACCCACCCGCAGGTCGCTCTCGGGCAGCGGCAGCAGGTCCACCGCCTCGGCAGCCAGCGGCCGCACGTCGGTCAAGGCCAGCGGCTCACCCCCGCGGTGACGCACGTAGCAGCGCACCTGGAAGGGCGCGCCGGGGACGATGGTGCCGCTGCTGCCGCTCGCGCGGTCCAGCCACCACGCAAACTCGAGCCGCTGTTTGCGCACGCGCCGACCGAGCGGGACCGTGCGCGCCGCCGAGAAGGCCAGCGTCAGCAGCGTGGCGGACGCCAGCGCGACGGCCGGCGCCGAGGACAAGACCAGCCCACACCCCAGGAAGCCCACGGCCGTGATGAAGAGCAGGCGAGCCTCGAGTGAGGGGACGGGCAGCATCTCAGCCTCGCCGCAAGCTCACGCGCGAGAGGGTCTGCGTCAGGATGTCGTCCGCGCTGGTGCCGTCCATCTCGGCCTCGGGAGTGAGCACCAAGCGGTGCGCCAGCACGCTCGCGCTCAGCTGCTTCACGTCGTCGGGCAGCACGTAGTCGCGCGCGTCGAGCAGCGCCTTGGCTCGCGCCGCCTGCACCAGCGCCAGCGCCGCGCGCGGGCTGACGCCCAGCAGCAGCCGGCCGTGCGAGCGCGTGGCCCGCGCCAACCGAACCACGTACTCCAGCACCTCGTCCTCCACGTGCACGCGCTCCACCAGGCTCTGCAGCTCGAGGATGGTGGCCGGGGTCAGCACGGCGGGCGGCATCTGCGGCGGGCGCGCGAAGCGCCGCAGCACGCCCAGCTCGGCTTCTTCGCTCGGATAGCCCAGCACGATGCGCACCAGGAAGCGGTCGATCTGCGCCTCGGGCAGCGGGTAGGTGCCGCCTTGCTCCACGGGGTTCTGGGTGGCCAGCACCAGGAACGGCTGGGGCAGGGCGCGCGTCTCGCCCTCCACGGTCACCTGGCTCTCCTGCATGGCCTCGAGCAGCGCGCTCTGGGTCTTGGCGGGCGCGCGGTTGATCTCGTCGCCCAGCACCACGTTCGCGAAGATGGGGCCCGTGCGCAGCTCGAACGTGCCGTTGCGCGGGTCCAGCACGTACGTGCCCGTGATGTCGGCCGGAAGCAGGTCGGGCGTGAACTGGATGCGCCGATAGCCGCAGCCCAGGGTGGAGGCGAAGGCCTTCACCAGTGTGGTCTTGGCGACTCCCGGAACGCCCTCGAGCAGCACGTGGCCACGCGCCAGCAGGGCCACCAGCAGCAGCTCGGGCACCTCGCGCGGGCCCACGTAGACCTGCTGCACGGCCTCCACCACCGCGCGTGCGCGCTGCGCGGCGTGCTGAAGGAGGTCTGCCGGGATGGCGG